>JAZBOO010000093.1:0-4863 GCA_036351155.1 Candidatus Krumholzibacteriia bacterium
GAACTTCATGATGGGGGCCAGGATGCGGGTCATCAGCCGCGACCGATAGTTGATCCGGAACAGCGTTTCCTGGTCGGCCGTGAAATCCATGCCGCGGTTGATGATGTTGATATCGGTGGCCCCGAGGGACGCCAGTTCCTGGGCTCCGAGCTCCTCCAGGCCCCCGGCCACCTGGGCAAAGTACCGCCGGTTGAGCTGGTACAGGGGCGTGTGGATGCGTTCAAACTTGTTCATGGGTCGTCCTCATGGTCATCAGCGTATCGTCAGCATATCATCAGCGTATCATCAGCGTATCATCAAGATATGCTCGATGCCGCATTCGTCGAAAACCGGGCCTTCGCGGTGGAATCCGAAGTCGCGGTAAAAATCTTCCAGGTACACCTGGGCGTGCATTTTCAGCTTCTGGGCTCCGCGCGCTTCCGCCTCGGCCAGCAACGCCTCCACCATGCCCCGAGCGAACCCCCGGCCCCGCCAGTGCGGCCGCACGGCAATGCGCTCCAGCTTGAACCAGCCTCCCTCGACTTCACGCAGGCGCCCGGTGGCCACGGGCTGTCCATCGCACTCGCCCAGGATGTGCAGGGAGGAGTCCTCGAACTCGTCGATCTCCCCTTCCCAATCCACTCCTTGCTCCTCGATGAAAACGATGCCACGGACCACCATGACTTTCAGGACGTCTTCGGGAGTCGCAGCAATGCGATAGGAAATGGACATGGCGCTGAAGATTGCTCCTGGTTTATGTTGATCTCAAACATAAGACACGGCCGAGAGAAAGGCACATCATGATATTCACGGATGCCGGCTGGACCACTTTCGACACCGCCGTGGGGCCCATGGCCATGGCCTGGACCACCCGGGGCGTCGATCGCCTGACCATGGGCTGGAAAGAAGTGCCTGCGGGGTTTGGCGAAGGGCGTCCCCAGAAGAAACGGCCCACTGGACCGGTGGGCCAGGTGGTCAGGCGCGCCCAGGCCCATCTGAAGGGACGGCCCGACACCTTTGCCGATGTTCCCGTGGACTGGGGCCGCATGGGCGGGTTTTCGGTGCAGGTGCTGGAGGCGCTGCGGTTGGTGGGACCAGGGCAGACCGTGACCTACGGCGAGCTGGCGCGACGCTGTGCCAAGCCGGGAGCCGCCCGGGCCGTGGGCCGCATCATGGGGGCCAATCCTGTGCCCCTGATCGTCCCCTGTCATCGGTGCCTGGGGGCCGATGGCTCCCTGACCGGGTTTTCCTCCGAGGGCAGCCTGAGCCTCAAAGCCCATCTGCTTCACCTCGAAGGCCACGTGTTCAACGAGGAACACGCCGCCGGCATGCGCCACCTGGCGCGACGCGATCCGGTGATGCGGCGCCTGATCAAGACCTGTGCGCCTTTCCGCCCCTTGCCCGACAAGCCCCAGCCCGGCTGGGACAGCCTGGTGACCGCCATCGTCCACCAGCAGCTGGCGGTCAAGGCCGGGCGCACCATCGCCGGCCGGGTGCGAGCCTTGACGCCGGGCGCTCGCTTCCCCACCCCGGAGCAGATGCTGGACTTTGCCGAGGCGGATCTGCGCGCCGTGGGGCTGTCGGGTCAGAAAACCAGCTACGTGAAGGATCTGGCCGCCCGAGTCCAGGACGGCCGGCTGCAGCTGAACAGGCTGCGGCGGCTGGATGACGCCGCCGTGATCGCCGAGCTCACGCAGGTGCGCGGCATCGGCGTGTGGTCGGCCCAGATGCACCTGATGTTCCACCTGGGGCGCCTGGACGTGCTGCCCACCGGCGACCTGGGGCTGCAGATCGCCTGCAGCAAGGCCTATGGACTGGGCGAGAAGTACGCCTCGCCCGTCCAGATGGAGGAACTGGGCCAGAAGTGGGCGCCGTACCGATCCATCGCCAGCTGGTACCTGTGGCGCAGCCTGGATCAGGGCGGTTTATAAGGGCCTACTTCAGCACGTTCCCGGCCCAGGGATCACAGGTGACATCCGTTCCATCGGTGTCCTGGAAGATCAACTGGAACGGCTGCACCACCGGTTCGCCGCCATTGCTTTGCATGGTTGCCCGATCCAGGTCGAGTGAATACTGCACGTTGGGCCAGAACGGATCGCAATCCCGCCAGGTGGCTCCGGGGCCGGGATCGGCCAGCGGCGGCCGCACCGTCTGAAACACATGGTACCTGGCTGGACGCCCATACGGGGGCACATCACACCGAGTCTGGTCCATGGCCACGGCACTGACCGTGCCCTCGCTGAGTTGCCGCAGGCAGATGTTGAACAGTTCATCGGCCAGTTCAACATCTCCGCCGGCCATGGTGAAAAGGATGATCTGGCGGAAGGTCTCCGCACCCACATTGACCATCATCTGAGGCACGAGCACCTCGACACCCAGCTTCCACACGCCGGTGACCGGGTCGACTTCCAGAAACTCGCCATCTTCCACACCCCAGGTGGGATACAGCAGGTTATCCACCCCGCCGCCATCGGCAATGCTGTTCAACGGATCGCAGCTGTAATCCACCTGATACTGCCAGGCCAGGGTGCGCCAGAGGGGATTGGCCCAGGCTTCCTGCGCATCGTCCCTTCCGTGCAGCAAAACACCCAGGGAGTACTTGTTGCAGGGGAATGAGTAATAAAGCTCCGGGTTGGGCTCCTCATCCATGAACTGGGCAAAATGGGTCACCTTGTCGATGACCAGATAGGCCAGGCCCTGGACATCCAGGTAGGAGCGCCCGGGGATGGTCTCACCGGTGTTCGACTTGATGTAGAACGTGTAGTCCCCATCAAAACAAGCATGACCGACGGAACCGGGATCATAGCAATCCAGATCTGCGTTGAAGTTTGACGCCTCGCTGGTCGACGGCAAGATCTCGATGCACTGCACACAGGGCTCCAGCCCCACCGAGAAGGAAAGGCCGGCGGGCACCCCACGCGCGCCGTGTTCGTCCACACCCCGCAAGGCACAATGAAACTCACACCTGGGGGCTGTCATGAATCCCAGGGTGTCGGCAAACCAGCCATCGGCGCCCATGCCCCACGTGGGGTCCATGTTGATGGGACTGGCTTGCGACTGGAAGCTGTACTGGCCTCCGGTCCAGTTGTCTCGGGTGCCAAAGAAATTGCCGGTCATTCCCATCGCGTCGGGGTCCAGGATCAGATCCCGGGCATCATCCTTGAACAGAGCCTTGAACACCACGTAGGTGCGGTCGGGTATCCGGTCTCCATCGACAAAGGGGACCTTGGTCTGCGCGGGATCATTCAGGCGAATGTAGTAAGGATAAACCTGGGAGTCCTCCGGGTGCGCCCAGTCGGTCTCGCCATCGAGCATGATCGTCTGGGGCCGGTAGTTCACCACGAACGAGAACTCTTGCCCGTACTGCGGCATTTCATTCAGCACAATATCCTGGGCATTGAAGGCCATAGGGACCTCGCCGCTGTCCAGCCGGCGACTGAAGACATCGGTGCCCGAGTTGTCGTTGGTGAAGAACAGCGACTGGCCCGCCCCGAAGTAGGAAACGCTGTCCCCGGTGGCCTCCTCGTAGTAGCGGGGGTGCCAGCAATCCTGCAGGTCGGGAACACAGTGATCACCCAGGTATCGCCACTTGTAGCCCAGGATGCCGTCGTCAAACGGATAGGTCCCGTCCATCTGGGCCACGGTCACCCCATCGAGACCGTCGGTGATGGCTGTGGCTCCCTTCCAGAACAGATGAAGAGGTTCGCCATAGCCGATGGTGTCCATGCTGGCCATGGCCAGAGTGTCGGTCCCCACCACCCGGAAATACTCCAGCGCCGGGGGCAAGAAATCGTCAGTGGCAAAGAGCCGCAAACGGCAGTTGCTGCCCTGGAAGTCAGGAACTTCCTCGGCGGCATACCAGGTGATGGATTTTCCGCTACCGGGACCATCCAGCCACACGTCTCCCCCCAGAGAGTCACACCGGGTGGGCCAGGTTTGTCCGCCATCGCTGGAGAACATGAGGATCATTTGCAACATGTCGTTGTCGGTGTCGGAAACGTCGAAATTCACCTCGACGTGGAAGGTGCCCGGAATCTGGTGCACCTCGACATTGCTCACCACCGGAGGCGCCGCCTGGACCAAGGAGGTCGACAGGATCAACAGGATACACAGGACAGTCAGTTTTGAGTTCAGCATGATCCACCTCCTTACTTGATCAGAGTGACACGTTGATTGAACACAGCCTGGCCGATTTTCAGGCGGAACAGATACACCCCGCCGGCCACCTCGGCCCCGGACTGGTTGCGGCCGCGCCAGGTCGATTCATGCACGCCGGCGGTCATGGACTCGCCCTTGATCAGGTGAGCCACCAGTCGCCCCTTCAGGTCGTAGACCGCCAGATCCACCTGACCGTTTTTGGCCAGGGAAAATTCCACGGTGGTCTGGGGATTGAAGGGGTTGGGATAGCAGTTGTTCAGGCCCGAGGCCGCAGGAATCTGCCCCCCTTCTTGCACCCCTGTCACAAAGGCGGTGTTCAAGGTGAAAATGTTGGAGTCGGCCACCCCGGTTTCAGCCAGCGCTGCCGGCGCCACCAGGATCAAAACCAGAAGAAATAATGCCCGTTTCATATCGTCCCCCTTTTAATTATTGATGTTCAGCCCGAAATTCTGCAACACCCAGCGGATGGCTTGCTTCGTTTCGGTGGGGTCGAAACGGTAGGGATCAAATCCCCAGTACACGTCGGGTTTGCCACTTGGTTTATCGGTCACGGTGGAATGGGAGAAGTAACCCACCACCTGATCATTGGTCAGCGCCGAATCAAGGGCACCGTTCAGCGCCAGTTCACCGCAAATCGCCTCCAGTTCTTGAGGTGTGTACTCGCTTCCCGGCCAGTCCACGTCACCCTCGGCCCACTTGCTTTCGCGCACCCAGTCAAAGCGTGCC
>JAZBOO010000094.1:0-3282 GCA_036351155.1 Candidatus Krumholzibacteriia bacterium
AAGGAACTGATGGCCAAGGAGCAGCCCGAACTGGTCGACGCCATCGACTGGGACAAACCCCTGGCCATGACCTTGAACCTGCCCAACATGATGATGGGCCAGGAACCGGTTTTCGCCATCATCATGCCCGTGGGCAGCCAGGACATGGACTTCAATGCCCTGGGCGCCGAGCTGAAGGTGGCCACCGTCAAGCGCCTGGGCAACTATGTGCTGTTCAGCCAGGACCCCGAATTTGTCATGGCCACCGCGCCCAGCCCCCTGCTGGATCGCCTGCCGCGCGGCTCGATTGCCATGTGCGCCAATCTGCAGACCATGTGGAAGCAGTTCAGCCCCATGCTGGATTTCGCGCTGATGGCCGCCACTGCACCCAAGCCTGCCCCCGAAGGTGAAGACAGCCCCCCCCAGCCCCAGATGTCCCCTGAGCAGGTGTCTGCCATGAGTGACATGGTGCGCACGGTGATGGATTCTGCCGACATTCTGGCCCTGGGAGCCGACCTGCGCGGCCACCAGCTGAGCTTCACCGAGGTTTTCGTCACCCGACCTGGCTCGGTGCTGGACCCCGTGCCCCAGCCGGACATGAACAAGGCCCTTGAATTGACCCGCCTGGTGGATCCCGGGGCCGACTGGGTGGGTGCCTATGCCGTCGATGTGAATGACATGATCCAGGTCTACAAGGACTTCTACCTGCTGAGCCTGCAGGACCAGATGCTCGCCCTGGAAACGGAAATGGATATCGACCTGGCCGGCGTGATGGAAGACTACTTCGCCACCTTGCACCAGTTCATGGTGCCCGGGGCATTCGCCATGGATTTGCAGGGTGAGCAGCTGGACATGGCCTATGTGCTGGCCACGCGTGAAGGTCAGACCATCATCGACCAGCAAATGGAATCCATGGCGAATTACGGCAAAGCGTTTCCTTTCCTGGTCACTCATGATATCGACGAGGGTAAGATCGCCGGGCACAAGGTGGCCGGCTGGGACTTCGAGTGGAATCCCGATCAGCTCATGGGGATGATGAAGAAGGAACTGAAAGATCAGCCCCTGGACGAGGACACGGCCGAGATCCTGCAGGCTGTCACCGGCATGTACCAGCGGTTCATGCCCGGCATACGCATGCTGGCCACCGATGACCATTTCTTCCTGGCCATGGGCCGGGACACCGAGCCCTTGAAAGACATGGTGGAAAAGGCCCGCAAGAACAAGGGCAAAGTTCACGAGGGCCTGAAGAAGGCCGCCCAGCAGGGGGGACAGCACTGTCAGGCTGTGTTCCAGGGCGATCTGGCCACGGTATTGACCATGGTTTTCGAAATGGTCGAGGAATTTTCCAAGGAAGATCTGGCAGCCATGAAGCTGGATCCCATGCCTCTGAGTTATATTGTGCGCATTGATGACCTGGCTTACGGCGTGGATTACCAGGTGGATCTGACCGGGTTGCCCAGGTTCGTCAAGGCCCTCGAGGAGCTGGAAGACGATTGACCGAACCAGGAGTTGAGGCATGCCTATTGAACACAAGGTTCACCCGGAAGAGAACCTCCTCAGAATTCGAAGGTGGGGACACATCTCAACCCATGATGAGGCCAAAGCCTTTGAAGTCCGCAGGGCAGATCCCCTGGTCGTTCCAGGAATATGCGTTCTGGTAGATTGCACCGCGGTGGATCCGCCCGATAACACCGAGGCCGTCAAGTACATCGCCTCTTGCACGACTCAACTGGCGGCGAAAATTCAATGTGGCCCTCTGGCCATTATCGTCAACACCGACATCGAATATGGCATGGCACGGATGTACATGGGCCTCACCGGCCTGTCCCATCCGCAATCCAACGTGTTCCGGTCGGAGACTGAAGCCCTCGCATGGTTACGAACCGAATAGGCCTTGTAATAAAGAGAATCGGGGGCTAGAGCCCCCGATTTCGTTTTCCAACCCGTTGGAAATTTTCGGACCCAGGCTCTTTCTGGTTAGTCACTGAACAGGGCCAGAACACCCTCGATGAGATAGGCTGGCCAACCCCATTTCCACAACCCGGACAGTGCAAATGATTCCTCCTGGAATGAAGAGAGCCCCCGACTGGCGGGGGCTCTCCTGAAATCATGGTGCTGAATTCCTAAAAATTGTAAGGCGCCCCACCCACAGGCTCCTCGGCGAAATTCTCCTCGCTGGGAGGCGAAGCGGCCTGCCACTCCAGCG
Organism: Candidatus Krumholzibacteriia bacterium; assembly: GCA_036351155.1. Taxonomy (GTDB): domain Bacteria; phylum Krumholzibacteriota; class Krumholzibacteriia; order LZORAL124-64-63; family LZORAL124-64-63; genus LZORAL124-64-63. Next base: position 2,186 of record JAZBOO010000094.1, read on the forward strand.
TGGTGGCTCCCCAGGGGTTGGCCACCGCCACGGGGCCGTTGATCATCGAGCGCACCAGGTTGAACACCATGATCACCAGGCCCACGGCCAGCACCACCATGCCCAGGCCCGACAGCTTCTGCAAGCCGGCCAGGCTGGGATCGGCCAGGTAGCTGCCCGCCGGAGCACCCTTGGCCCCCATGATGATCTGGGGGAAGAAGGCCAGGTTCAATCCGATCAGGTACAGGAAGCCGCTCATGCGGCCGGTCAGGTTGTTGTACATGCGGCCGGTCATCTTGGGCCACCAGAAGTGCAGGCCGGCCAGGAAGGCCGTCATGACCCCGCCCATCATCACGTAGTGGGCGTGGGCGGTGCTGAACATGGTGTTGGCCAGGTAGTTGCCCACCGACAGCGAGCTGAGGAAAAGCCCCATGACCGCACCGATGCCCCCGCACAGCAGAAACGCCACCACGAAGGTGGTGGGCGCCGCGCAGGCGATGGAGCCGCGATACAAGGTGGCCAGCCAGCTGTAGGTGATCAACGCCACCGGGATGACCGTCAAGAGAGCCAGGGCCACGTAGGAAAAGCTCTGAGCCTCGGGCTGCCCCTTGCCCACCATCTGCACACCCCAGGACAGGAAGCTCATGCCGGTCAGGAAGATGAACGATCCCACCACGGTGCGGTAGCCGGACAGCGCCTTGCGGCTGATACCCACGATGACCTCGCTGATGACGCCGGCGGCCGGCAGCAATGCGAAGAAGGCGGCCGGGGTGGTGACGAACCAGAAGTAGTTTTGCCAGTCCAGCGGATTGCTTCCGGCGGCAAATAGTCCCTTGCCTCCGGCCTTGGCGCTGGCCAGGTACAGGATGATGATGCCGAACACCAGCCCGGCCAGGGTCAGGATGTACCCGGTCAGGTACAGCGACCACGAAAGGATGGGCATGTCGAAAAAGCCCATGCCCGGGGCGCGCTTGTGGTGCACCGTGACGATGAAGTTGATGCCGGTGGCCGCCCAGCTCAGCGCCATGAAGGCCAGGCCGAAGGCCAGCAGGGCAAACGCACCGCCGCTGCTCAGCGTGAACGGGGTGATGAACGTCCAGCCCATGTCCACGGGACCG
>JAZBOO010000095.1:0-6440 GCA_036351155.1 Candidatus Krumholzibacteriia bacterium
CCATCCAGGTCCATCAGGGCCTGCAGGCTGTCCCGCAGCATCCGGCGGGCCTTCACCCCCATGTTGCTCAGCTTCTCGGCGAATATGGGGGGTGAATTTTCCGAGGTCAGGCACAATTTCCCGTTGGTGATGTTCACCGCAAGATCACCGATGCGCTCCAGATCGTTGTTCATCTTCAGGGCGGTGATCAGGAAACGCAGGTCTGCTGCCACGGGCTGGTGCAGGGCCAGGATCTTGAGGCAATTCTCCTCCACCTCCACTTCCAGGCGGTCGATCTCCTTGTCGCGCACCGGGACGCTGGCGGCCAGCGCCGTATCCTGGTCCTGGATGGCCTTGACCGCCATTTCCAGACTCTCTTCCACCATGGTGCTCAGGTGGAACAGGTCCTTCTTGAGCTCGTCGATTTCCTTCTGCAAATGGATCTTCACGCCGTTTCCTCCCGCGGCAAGGTAATAACGAAGGTGGAACCCACCCCCGGTTCACTCGTGACTGAGGCCAGACCACCGTGGGCCTGGGCAATATGCTTGACGATGGCCAGGCCCAGCCCCGTGCCGCCCATCTGACGGCTGCGGGCCTTGTCCACACGGTAGAATCGTTCGAACAAACGGGGCAGATGATGCGAGGCAATGCCCAGACCCTCATCGCGAACCTGAAGATTCACAGTACCGTTGTTGGCCTGACAGCTGAGGTATACGGTGGATCCTTCACGTCCATACTTCAGGGCGTTGTCCACCAGGTTGCCCACCGCCTGTTCCAGCAGAGGGGCATTGACGGTGGCCCGCAGATCGGGCGAGCACTCGAGCTGAATGCGGCCGCTGTGCTCGGGCTGACGGTTGCTGAAGTCCCGCACAACACGCTCCAGGATGGGGCGCAGCGGGAGATCGAAGAACTCGATATCCCGGGTCTGGTCGGTGACTTCGAGGCGGGAAAGGGCCAGCAGGTCGCCGATGATCTGCCCCAGGCGGTCGGACTGGCGATTGATGATGCCGAGGAAACGGTCCAGCTCTTCCCGGTTGTCGGGGGGCGACTCGATCAGCGTTTCCACGAAACCCTTGATGGAGGTGATGGGTGTTTTCAGCTCGTGGGACACGTTCGCCACGAAGTCCCGCCGCATGGTCTGAAGACGCCTGATCCGGGTCACATCATTGAATACCAGAAGGGCGCCGATGCGTTCACCATCCAGCCCCACCAGGCCCGAAGCCTGGACCTCGAGGAGAGTTTCCCGGGCGCCGCCCAGGTGGACATCCTTCTCGCGGGACTTGTAATCGGACAGGGTCAGCTGGGCCAGAGCGGTCAATTCGGAATTTCGGCCCACCTCCTGAATACTGCGCCCGATGGCGTCCTTCTCGCTGTAGCCCAGCATCCGGGCGGCGGTCTTGTTCAGGCGGATGATATTCTCGTCGGCGTCGACGGCAATCACGCCTTCGATCATGCTGGCCAGCACGGCGGCCAGTTCCTGGCGCTGACTCTCGGTCTTGCGCATGCGCTCGTCCAGCTGACGCGCCATGCTGTTCATGGACCGGGCCAGGTCCGATAGCTCCATGGGGTCGGCCACGGCCAGCTCTCGGTCGAAGTGGCCCTCGGCAAAAGCCTCGGCGCCATCGCGCAGGTAGCCGATCTTGTGGCTGATGTTGCGGGCCACCAGCAGGCTGATACCCCCGGCAATGATCAGCAAGGCCAGTCCGACCAGGGCAATTTCTCCATAAATTCGGCGCACCAGCAGGGACACCGAATGGGTGGACACGGAGGCCCTGATCACGAAAGTGCGGGCGTGATCACTGGTGACTCCCGCCGGAATGGCCACGTACATTCTCTGGTGCTTCTGGGTAGCGCTGTAGCGCAGACTCATGCCGGTTTCACCGGTCATGGCCTTCATGATCTCGGGTCGATTGGCGTGATTGTCCATGAACTGGGGGTTCTGTTCGCTGTCGCCGATCACCCGTCCCCCGGGCATGATCACCGTCAGGCGCATGCCGGTGTCTTCCTCGACTTTTTGACAGGCTCGCTGGACGGCGGCTTCATCCCCGGCCTCGACCAGATGGGTCAGGTGGGGCTCCAGCAGCAGGGCGGTATGTTCCAGCTCGGCCTGGACCTGATCCAGGACGAAATCGCGCATGGAGCGCCCCGTGAAGCCGGTGACCAGAACGAGGGTCAAGACCAGCACAACCAGCAGGGGGGGCAGAAGGGTCCAGAGCAAGGAGGAACGACGCATCAGTCTCCCATCTTGTAGCCGACGGCACGCACGGTTTTGACGGAATCGCCGGCCGATCCCAGCTTCTTGCGGAGGGCGGCAATCTGGACATCGACCGACCGGCCGGTCACGGGATAATCGTCACCATGGACCGAGCGGACGATCTGGCCCCGGGTAAAAACCCAGCCGGGCCGTGAGGCCAGGAACTGCAGGATCAGGAACTCGGTGCGGGTCAGGTCGATCTTCTTTCCACCCACGTGTACATCGTGCCTACCGGGATGAATGCTGACCCCATCCATTTCCAGGGTTTCGTTATCGCGCAGGCGGGTGGCTGCTCCACGGCGAAGCACCGCCTTGACCCGGGCCAGCAGAACCTTGGGCCGGAAAGGTTTGGTCACGTAGTCATCGGCTCCGGCGTCGAACCCGGCCACGATGTCCTCTTCTTCGCCCTTGGCCGTCAGCATGATCACGGGGATCTTGCTGGTTTCGGGGTCGGCCTTCAGGCTGCGGCACACCTCGATGCCGGACAGCTTGGGCAGCATGAGGTCGAGCAGGATCAGGTCGGGCATGGCCTCGCGCGCCAGTTGCAATCCGTCTTCACCGGAGCCCACGCTTTCGGGCTGATAGCCGTGCCGGTTCAGGTTGTACTCCAGCAATTCGGCGATGTCTTCTTCGTCCTCGACGATCAAAATGTGCTCACCAGCCATTGCTCATCCACCTCTCCAGCCGGGAAATCGGCTTCAGGGTCCAGTGCTCGATGACCGCACGGTCGACTCCTTTGGTCAATTTCGCAAGTTAGGATTGTGTTAACGGCCGGCCGTAGGATACCCCAGAAAAGATGGCCTGGGCATATTTACCTGATTTTTACATTGGCTACACATTTTCCTTACACGGGAAAACTAGTGTGTCGTTCGACCGTTGAGCCGGCGAATCCGTGTGTGCCGGACCGACACCATTTCCCCTGCAAAGGAAGTTGAAGATGATTGCCAAAAAGTCCGTCTCCAGGTTCGTGTCCCTGATGGTCCTGGCGACCTTCCTGGTCACCACCGCTTTTGCCGGAGCCGCCGTGGATTCGGCCCTGGGCTCCTACAAGAAAGGCACTTCCGTGTCCGGCAGCATCAAGAGCATCGGCTCGGACACCATGAACAACATGATGGCTCTGTGGAGCGAAGGCTTCCGCGCCGTGCATCCGCAGGTCAAGGTCGAGGTGGAGGGTAAGGGCTCTTCCACCGCTCCTCCGGCCCTGATCGCCGGCACCAGCAACTTCGGTCCCATGAGCCGCAAGATGAAGGCCAAGGAAATCGACGCCTTCGAGAAGAAGTTCGGCTACAAGCCGGTGCAGCTGCGGACCAGCATCGACATGCTGGCCGTCTATGTGCACAAGGACAACCCCATCAAGGGTCTGACCCTGCAGCAGATCGACGCCATCTTCTCCAAGACCCGCAAGGGCGGCTACCCCAGCGACATCCGCACCTGGGGCGACCTGGGTCTGACCGGTGAGTGGGCCGACAAGCCCATCCGCATGTACGGGCGCAACTCCGCTTCCGGCACCTACGGCTACTTCAAGGAGCACGCTCTGTTCAAGGGGGACTACAAGGACTCCGTGAACGAGCAGCCCGGCAGCTCTTCCGTGGTCCAGGGCATCGCCAGCGACAAGTACGGCATCGGCTACTCCGGCATCGGCTACATGACCAGCGACGTGCTGGCCGTGGCCCTGAGCACCGAGACCGGCAGCAATCCCGATTTCGTGGAGGCTGTGCCCGAGAACGCCTACACCGGCGACTATCCTCTGGCCCGCTTCCTGTACCTGAGCGTGAACTACAAGCCCGGCAGCAAGCTCGATGACCTGCGCGCCGAGTTCATCAAGTACGTGTTCAGCCAGAACGGCCAGGAAGACGTCCTGAAAGACGGTTACTTTCCCGTGCCGGCCACCGTGGCCCGCGAAGAGCTGAAGTCGGTGGGCATCAAGCCCAGCTTCTAGTCACGGATCAACGGAAACCAAAGGAACACGAGCAAACGATGTCCCAGCCGGAAAACAACAGTACGCAGGGAAGCTTCACGGGCCGCCGCTTCAGCCGCAAGCCGCGGCGGTCCGTGATGTTCACCGACAATCTCGCACGACGCCTGATCACTCTCAGTGGTCTCGGCAGTATTGTGGCGGTCTCCCTGGTGGGGTTGTTCCTGGTCTATGTCACGTTGCCTCTGTTCACGCCCACTGGTCTGGAGGAAGTGACAGACCACATGCCGTCGGCCGATGATGGTCAGGGAGGCACTTCAGCCCCCGTGGTCCACCAGGTGATCGACGACTACGGCTCCCTGGTCTGGAGCCTGCACGAAGACGGATCTGTGCAAGTCAGGGAGCTGGCGGAGGGCCAGCTCCTTGACCGTCAGATCATCCGTTCCGATGTCGAGGTGACCAACTTGAAGGTTTCCGGCCACGAAGGCCGCACCATCCTGGGGTTTGCCGACGGCTCCATCCAGACCCTGAAGATCAATTTCGTGGTCGAATTCTTCAGTGATGAGGATCTTCCTGAGGCCTTCCACCAGCTGAAAACGGGCGAAAAGATGGTGTTCGGCCAGGGGCTGGTGCAGCGCACACCCGAGGGCCAGCTGCGGCACATCCAGGTGGAGATGGAAAGGGACGACCCGGTGCTGCTGGGGCCGCACCCCATCCGGCTGCTGGATGTTTCGGAGACTTCGGGCGGTCTGGTGGTGGCCGCCATGGATGATCAAGGTATTCTCCATGACCGCAAGCTGACCTACCGCAAGAACCTGCTGACGGGCAAGGTCACCGTCAAGACCAGGGGAGCCGACTACGAGGCGGAAACCCTGGGCCTGGATATTTCGGATTTCCCCAGCCAGATGATTCTCAACGACTCCGGCGACCTGATCATGCTGGCCCGACCCGACGGCCAGATGGTCCTGCTGGAGCGTGACCCCTCGGGGGCCTTCGAGAAAACGGGCGAGGTGGATCTGGTGCCCGCCGAAGGTGCTCACCTGACGGCCCTGGCCTTCATTGCCGGCCGCGTGTCCCTGGCCGTGGGTGATGACCAGGGGGGCTTGAACATCTGGTTCCCGGTGCGCCAGTCACCCAACGACCCTCCCGTCATGCAGCAGGTGCATTCCCTGGGCGATGGGACAGGTGTGGTGACCGCCATCGGCTCCTCGGGGCGCTCCCGGCTGGTCATGGCGGGGTATCAGGACGGCAAGGTGCGCCTGTACCATGTCACCAGCCATCGTTTCCTGGGCGAGGCCAGCCTGGGCCAGGGACCGGTGATCAGCGCGGCCATCGCCCCGCGCGAAGACATGCTCCTGGCCGCCAATGCGACCCACAGTCTGCTGTGGCACCTGGATGCGCCCCACCCCGACATCAGCTTCAGCGCACTGATGAGCCCCGTCTGGTACGAAGGCTATCCCGGACCCACCTACGTCTGGCAATCCTCGGCGGCCACCGACACCTTCGAGCCCAAGCTCAGTCTGGTGCCCCTGATCTACGGAACGCTGAAGGCCACCTTCTATTCCATGCTCTTCGGATTGCCCCTGGCCTTGCTGGCGGCCCTGTACACCAGCGAGTTCCTGCACCGGCGCACCCGTACGCGCATCAAACCGGTCATCGAAACCATGGCCAGCCTGCCCAGTGTGGTGCTGGGTTTCCTGGCTGCCCTGGTCATCGCTCCGTTCGTGGAAAAAGTTCTGGTCCAGGTGCTGTCCATCATGTTTCTGGGACCGTTCTTCCTGCTGCTGGGCGCTCACCTGTGGCAGATGTTGCCCCGCCTGCTGGTGGCCCGCCTGGAGCCCTACCGCCCGGTGGCCGTTCTGGTGGTGATCTCCGTGGGCGCCTGGCTGAGCTGGCACCTGGGTCCCGTTTTCGAGGATCTGGCCTTTGCCGGCGACGCGAAGCTGTGGCTGGACGGCCAGATCGGGTCCGGCACCATGGGCTGGTTCCTGTTGCTGCTGGCCCCTGTGGCTTTGCTCATGGGATGGGCCAACATCATGTACGGCGAGGGAATCATTCGCGGTCGGGGGCCGGGCTGGACCCGCGTGCAGCTGGGTTTGCTGGACCTGGGGCGATTCCTGGCGGGCAGCGCCGTCACCGTGGGCATTGCTCTTTTTCTGGGCTGGATGCTCAACTCGTCGGGCTGGGATCCCCGCGGCTCGGTCCTGGACACCTACGTGCAGCGCAACGCCCTGGTGGTGGGATTTGCCATGGGTTTCGCGGTCATCCCCATCATCTACTCCATCGCCGAAG
>JAZBOO010000096.1:0-11883 GCA_036351155.1 Candidatus Krumholzibacteriia bacterium
CTGGTGCTGTGCAATCCGCCCTTCCATCAGGATCATACCGTGGGCGACGCCACGGCACGGGCCCTGTTTGCCCAGGCTCACGGCGTGCTGAAAAGCGGGGGAGAATTGAGGATCGTGGCGAACCGCCACCTGGGTTACCACGCCCGTTTGACCGAGCTGTTTGGCGGCTGTGCTCTGGTCGCCGAGAACGACAAGTTCGTGATCCTCAGCGCCCGCCGCGGTCAGTGACCCATGATCCAGGCGGTGATTTTTTCCAGCCCGGCCTGATCCACGGGGCCAAACGCGTCCGGCTGATCCGAATCCACGTCCAGCACCCCGATCACGTTGCCCGCCGGTTCGCGCAAGGGCACCACAATTTCGCTCTGGCTGCGGCTGTCGCAGGCCACGTGGCCCGGAAAGGCGTGGACATCGGGCACCAGCACCGTGGCTTTTTGCTGGACCGCGGCCCAGCACACCCCCTCGGGGCCCGGCAACACGGCGCAGGCCAGGGGGCCCTGGTACGGGCCCACCACCAGCTTCCCCTCCTTGAGCAGGTAGAAACCCGTCCAGAAAAAATGGGGCATCTTGGCCGACAGCAACGCACAGGCCGTGGCCATGCGGGCGATGGGGTCCTCGGTCTGCTTGGGGCCCTGGTCCAGAAGTTCCTCCAGCTGGCCGGCGATGCGGTCGTAGCGGGCGGCGAGCTTGTCGGCGGCGGTGGCCATGGAGGTTCCTCTCGTGATACCTTGTCCGGGTTGCCCTGGCCCCCGCCAAAACAATCCGTTGTTCCTGGGGGGCTTTTCGTTAGAATGTGTTGAATTCATTATTCGTGCCCGGGGGGACGGTCAGCAAGGAGAAAATCCATGAAATTTTTGAAAATCGCTCTGGTTATGGTCCTGATCCTGGGACTGGTGGGCTGCGCCAACATGCGGCAGCGTGACAAGGGGGCCGTGGTGGGAGCCGGCACCGGCGCCGTGCTGGGCGGCATCATCGGCAAGCACGCGGGCAACACCGCGGTGGGCGCCATCCTGGGTGCGGCCATCGGCGGGGCGGCCGGGGCTTACATCGGCAACTACATGGACCAGCAGGCTGCCGAGATCGAACGCGATCTGGAAGGCGCCACCGTCGAGCGTGTGGGTGAGGGCATCAAGATCACCTTCGACAGCGGCATCCTGTTCGACGTGAACAAGGCCGAGGTCCAGGTGCCCGCGCAGAATAACCTGTCCAACCTGGCGGTCATCCTGAACAAGTACGACGACACCCTGGTGCTGATCGAGGGACACACCGATGCCACCGGCAGTGCCGAGTACAATCTGGGCCTTTCGCGCAACCGAGCCCAGGCGGTGGCCAACTACCTGTCCGGGGTGCAGGTCGATGCCACCCGGTTCACCATCATGGGCTATGGCGAGGAACAACCGGTGGCCGACAACGGCACCTTCGAGGGACGCCGGGCCAATCGCCGGGTCGAGATCGCCATCATGGCCAACGACGACCTGAAGGACGTGGCCGAGAAGAAGACCAAGTAGCCATCAAAGGACCAGTGACCGGATGAAAAGGATCAAGAGCAACATCGCGACCAGCGACGCCGCTTTCCGCGAGAACGATCAGAAAAACCGGGCGCGCGCCGCCGAGCTGGCGCAGCTGCTGGGCAAGATCCGTCAGGGCGGCAGCGAGAAAAGTCGGCAACGTCAAACGGATCAGGGCAAGATGCTGGTGCGCGACCGCATCGAGGCCCTGCTGGATCCGGGGGCTCCTTTTCTGGAACTGTCACCCCTGGCCGCCCATGACGTGTACGGTGACGAGGTGCCCGCCGCGGGTGTGGTCACGGGGATCGGACTGGTGCACGGCCGGCAGGTGATGATCGTGGCCAACGATGCCACGGTCAAGGGGGGCACCTACTACCCCCTGACGGTGAAGAAGCACTTGCGCGCGCAGGAGATCGCCAAGGAAAACCATCTGCCGTGCATCTATCTGGTGGACAGCGGCGGCGCTTTTCTGCCCCTGCAGGACGAGGTGTTTCCCGACCGTGAACACTTCGGGCGCATCTTCTACAACCAGGCCACCATGAGCGCCCTGGACATTCCGCAGATCAGCGCCGTGCTGGGCAGCTGCACCGCCGGCGGCGCCTACGTGCCGGCCATGAGCGACGAGGTGGTGATCGTCAAGGAACAGGGCACCATTTTCCTGGGCGGACCACCCCTGGTCAAGGCGGCCACCGGCGAGGAAGTGACTGCCGAGGAGCTGGGCGGGGGCGACGTGCACACGCGCATCAGCGGCGTGGCCGATCATCTGGCCAACGATGATGCCCATGCTCTGCGCATTGTCCGGGACATCGTGGAAAACCTGGGTCCCGTGCGCACCGCCCACATTCCCTGCAGCGTGCCGGAAGATCCCCACTACGATCCCGAGGAACTGTACGGGGTGGTCAGCCACGACCCCCGGATTCCCTTCGACATGCATGAGGTGATTGCCCGGCTGGTCGACGGCAGCCGCATGCACGAGTTCAAGCCGCGCTACGGCACCACCCTGGTGTGTGGATTTGCGCGGATCCACGGTTACAGCGTGGGGATCATCGCCAACAACGGCATCCTGTTCAGCGCCGAGGCTCTGAAGGCCACCCACTTCATCGAGCTGTGCAATGCCCGACGCATACCGCTGGTGTTCCTGCAGAACATCACCGGCTTCATGATCGGCAAGCAGTACGAGCACGGGGGTATTGCCAAGGATGGCGCCAAGATGGTCAACGCCGTGAGCAACAGCACCGTGCCAAAGTTCACCGTGATAGTGGGGGGCAGCTACGGGGCGGGCAATTACGGCATGTGCGGCCGGGCCTACCAGCCGCGGCTGCTGCTCATGTGGCCCCAGGCCAAGATCTCGGTCATGGGAGGGGAGCAGGCGTCGGGCGTGTTGCTGACGGTGAAGAAAGATCAGCTGGCCCGCCGCGGCGAGGAGCTGACGCCGGATCAGGAGAAGGAGATCGTCGATCCCATCCTGGCCAAGTACGAAAAAGAAGGACACGCCTACCACAGCAGCGCCCGGTTGTGGGACGATGGCGTGATCGATCCGATCCAGACCCGGGACATCCTGGGGCTGGGCCTGGCCATGAGCCTCAACGCGCCCATTGACGTGGTCAAGTACGGCGTCTTCCGGATGTAGGAGCAACCGATGGCCATCTTGCAGGAATCGATCGGCCGGGTCCTGGTCGTGACCATTGATAACCCTCAGGTGAAGAACGCCTTCGACCAGGCGACCATCGACGAGCTGCGTCAGGTGTTCGATGGGGTGGCTTACCGCGATGTGTTGCCGGCCGGACAGGAAGACCAGCTGGACATTGGCCCGCAGGGGCGGTACCGGCCCCATGTGATTGTGCTGCGCGCCACGGGGTCGGTATTCTGCGCTGGAGCCCACCTGGGACAGATGAAGGAACTGGGCGCCGCCGGCTTTCAGGAAAACCTGGCCGCCGCCCTGGACATGGGCGCCATGTTTCGTGCGGTGAGAAATTGCCCCGTGCCGGTGGTGGCACGCATTCAGGGGCCGGCCTTCGGCGGCGGGGTGGGACTGGTGGCGGCCTGCGACCTGGCCGTGGCCGCGCCCGAGGCACGTTTTGCCTTCACGGAGGTGCGGCTGGGCATTGTGCCCGGTGTGATCGCCCCGCTGGTCATTGACCGGATCGGGCAGCGCGCCGCTCGGGCCTGCTTCCTGACCGCCGAGCCCATCGGGGCCGCGGAGGCGCTTCAGATGGGGTTGATCGATCGGTTGGCGGCTGATAGTGACGGCCTGGACGATGCGGTCAACACCGTGGTGCGATCCCTGCTCAAGGGTGGGCCCGCGGCTCTTTCCCTCTGCAAGAGCTTGCTGGAAGGGGCGCAGAGCCTGGGCTTCTCGCGCAGTGCCGAACTGTGTGCCCGGATGATCGCCGACGCCCGGACCAAGCCCGAAGGCCAGGCCGCCCTGCAGGCCTTTTTTGACAAGAAGCCCGCGCCCTGGATCAGTGCTGAACCCTGGAGCCTGTCGCCGACCGACCCGGACGCCGCCGCAACCTGACGAAAGAGGACCATGTCTGAATCTCGCATCGATTTCCAGCCCATCAGCCGTGTGCTGGTGGCCAACCGGGGCGAAATCGCCGTCCGGGTGATCCGCGCCTGCCGGGAAATGGGCCTCGGGACGGTGGCCGTCTGCAGCGAGGCCGATCGCCAGGCGCCGCACGCGCGGCTGGCCGACCAGGTGGTGGTCATCGGCCCGGCCGAGCCGTCGGAATCGTACCTGCGCCAGGACCGGATCCTGGAAGCGGCCCAGGCCACCGATGCCGACGCCATCCACCCCGGCTACGGCTTCCTGGCCGAGAACGCCGCCTTTGCCCGGGCCTGCGCCGAGCATGGCATCCGCTTCATCGGTCCCAGTGCCGAGGTGATCGAGCAGATGGGTGAGAAGACCGCCGCCCGCGCCATCATGGAAAAGGCCGGCGTGCCGGTGGTGCCGGGAGCCCTGTTGCCCGAACCGGATGAGGGCGGGGTGTTTCCTGCAGACGAGGTGCGGGATATCGCCGTCCAGGTGGGCTACCCGCTGATGGTCAAGGCCGCCTTCGGGGGCGGGGGCAAGGGGATGCGCCTGGTCCAGGATCCGGAGGATATTCTCGACGCTTGCCAGGGTGCCTGGCGCGAGGCCCGCAGTGCCTTCGGGAACGGGACCGTGTACCTGGAAAAATTCATCGAAAAACCGCGACACGTGGAGTTCCAGATCTTCGGCGATGGGTGGGGAAATCAGGTCCACCTCTTCGAGCGGGAATGTTCCATCCAGCGGCGGCATCAGAAGATCATCGAGGAAACTCCCTCCCCCGCCCTTTCTCCGGAACTGCGGGAAAAGATGGGGGCCGCCGCGGTGGCCGCCGCCCGGGCGGTGGACTACCAGGGGGCCGGCACGGTGGAATTTCTGCTGGGAGCCGATGGCGGCTTCTACTTCCTGGAAATGAACACCCGCCTGCAGGTCGAGCATCCGGTGACCGAGCTGATCACCGGGATCGACCTGGTGCGGACCCAGATCCAGGTGGCCGAGGGACGACCGCTCCCCTGGAGGCAGGAGGAGATCACGGCCCAGGGTCACGCGATCGAGTGCCGAATTTATGCCGAAGATCCCGAGAACAACTTCATGCCTTCACTGGGACAAATCCTTTTGCTGCATGAGCCTTCGGGGCCCGGGGTGCGCATCGACAGCGGCATCGAGGAGGGGGACGAGGTCTCGATATATTATGACCCCATGATCGCCAAGCTGAGTGTTCACGCCGGGAGTCGCCAGAACGCGCTGGACCGGGCCGTGGCCGCCCTGAAGGACTACGCCGTGCTGGGGGTGACCACCAATGTGGAGTATCTGATGGCCATTTTGCAGCATGGGGCCTTTGCTGACGGCCGCCTGCATACGGGTTTTCTTTATGAAAACCTGCCCGACTGGCGCAGCCAGCGGTCCGAGGATGGCGACCTGGCTCTGGCGATCTCGGCAGTGGATGAACACGCCCGTCAAAGTCGTGGTAAGGCCCGCGAGATCCACGGTGCCGGGACCCCGGCCCGGTCGGGCACCTGCTGGGGCACCCTGGGGCGCTTTCGTGTGAACGGTCTGGACTGACCATCAACACATCCGAGAGGAAGACCTTTGTTTCTGGAGTTTCTGACCGATGATACCACCGTGCCGGTGCAGGTGAACCCCGATGGGCAGGACTGGCGTCTGGAGATTGACGGCCAGGTGGTGCCCCTGCAGGCAGTCCGTTCCCGTGATGGAAGCTGGCTGGTGGAAACTCACCAGGGGCGACGCCGTCTCTTCGTGGCCAGCCGCGGTGACGAACGGCTGGTGTTCTGTGACGGCAAGGTCCACACCTTGCGGCTGCGCGATCCTGAACACGAGGACGAGGATATCGCGGCCGCCGGTGGGCCTCACCTGGTGGCCGACATGCCGGGCAAGGTGGTGGCCGTTCCGGTGGAAACGGGTCAGATTGTGAAGGTCGGACATACAGTCCTGATCATCGAAAGCATGAAAATGGAAACGGAACTGGCCGCCCCGGTGGCCGGAACTGTGGCCACGATTCACGTGAGCCCAGGTCAGGTGGTGGGGATGGGTGATCCCCTGCTCGATATCACCCCGGACGTCGAGGAATAGCGAGGAGATCCCGTGCAGAAATCATTGCATGAACTGATTGCCACCACCAGCGAACTGCGGTCCCTGCCTTCGACCACCTTGCAGTTGACGGCTCTGCTGGATGACGACACCGTGGATGCGGGCAGCGTGCTGGCGATCATCGGCAAGGATCCCTCGTTGACCTCCAATCTGCTCAAGCTGGCCAACAGTGCCTTTTACGGTCTGCGCCGCCAGGTGGGGACCACGCGAGAGGCCCTGGTCATGCTGGGCAACCAGACGGTGGTCAACCTGGCTTTTGCCGCCAGCATGGGTGATGTTTTGCGTGGACCTTTGGCTGCTTACCGATTGGGCCGCAACGAGATGTGGCATCATGCCCTGGGCTGTGCCCTGGCTTCTTCGGCGCTCATTGTTCTGGATCAGGGAGGGGTGGAGTCGCGTGAGCGGGCCTTCACCTGCGGTCTGGTGCACGACATCGGCAAGCTCATCATGAATCGGCCCCTGCAGAAGGAACTGGTGCAGTTGCCGGTGGAGGGAACATTCAACGGCCTGATGGCCGCCGAGAAGCAGGTGCTGGGATTTGATCACAGCGAGGCGGGCGCGGCTCTGGGGGAGTCCTGGAATTTTCCCACCTACCTGGTCAATGTCATCCGGTTCCATCACCGGCCCGATGAAGCCACCCATGACCCGGAGATGACCAGGGCCGTGGCGGCGGCCAACCTCCTGGTGTGCCAGGTGGGATTTGCCGGAGGGACGGGGTCTTTGCCCGAGGCTGTCTTCGATGAGGAAATGACAAAGCTGGGTTATACCTCCGAGGAGATCACGCCCGTGATGGACAAGCTTCCCCTGGACCTGGAAAACATGTTGAGCATGATCGGCCAGTCGCTATGAAGGTCATTTTCCTTTGCACCGCCAATTCCTGCCGCAGCCAGATGGCCGAGGCCTGGGCGCGTCACCTCTTCCCGCCGGACTGGGAGGTGGCCAGTGCGGGGTTGTTGACCTACCGCATCACCAAGAAAACCCGGGCCGTGATGGCCGAGGTGGGACTGGACATGGCCGGGCAGGACACCAAGACCCTGGACCGATTCGACCTGGACCAGTTCGACCTGGTGGTGACCCTGAGTCACGAGGTGGGAACCTACCTTCCGGAACTGTCCCACCCTGAGCGGCATGTCCCCTGCCCCATGGACGATCCCATGTCCGCCAAGGGCGAGCCGGAAGAGGTCCGCGAGGCCTTTCGTCGGGGGCGCGAGCGGATTCGGCGCATTGTCCAGGCGGTGGTCGACGGCACCCTGGAGCCCGGCTTTCCCCGCGACTGATCGCTTCTTCTCCCCGCTCCTTTCGTTTTTCCCCATTCAAGGCTCTAGGTGGGGGTTTTGAAAGGAGATACAGAATTCATTAGGCATCGTCGAATGTCATACAAATCCTCCCGGAAAGTTCACGCGTGGATTTGCGACCCGATTCCCAAAAATTTGTAAACATCGGGTAAGGGATTCTAAAGCCGCTTTTCCAGAGGTTTTCCCGCCTTTGCTTTTGGGTCCCGCCAGGCAAAAAGAAATTTTCAAATATTGTCTTTGCTCCGCTTCCCCGGAAAGATTTATTGTCTCGCCTGTCCCACAACGGGATGTGGTGGCCAGAAAGCCGATGCCCTATATATTGGGGTTATCCGGTGTCACCGAAAATCAAGTTCGATCTAATTTTTCATCAATTGGGACCGTTGTTTCCAACCCGGTTCTGGATTGTTGACCCCGTGAAACGGGGCGCTCCCTGCGGAAATTGGGCATACAGAAAATAAACCAAGTACGGACAACACATCATCAATAAGTGATTCAGAAGGATCTGAACGAGGGGAAAACGGAATGGAAGAACGCAGAAAAATGTCCCGGCCCGATGCGCAATCAGAAAGCAACCTGTTCGAAGAAAGCCACACCCCTGACCAGAAGAAGGCTGCCCCCCGGCGCGCCGCGACCCTGGATCCCGAGGTCGACACTGTCCTCGAGGCCGACCGGAGCGAGGCGGGCGTCAACATGACCGAACTGGTCAGCAGCGGCAGCTCCGTCCTGAACAACCAGGACAAATCCCGGACCAAGGGCAAGGGTATGGCGGTGTCCCGGCACTACACCAAGCAAGGCGTCCATCCCTTCGACGCCATGGAGTGGGAACAGCGCTCGGCCAGTATCATCAATGACAAGGGTGAAGTTCTGTTTCAGCAGGACAACTGTGAAATCCCCAAGTCCTGGACCCAGATGGCCACCAACGTGGTGGTCTCCAAGTATTTCCGGGGCGGCATGGGCACCCCCGAGCGCGAGTATTCCGTCAAGCAGCTGATCAGCCGGGTGGCCGACACCATCAGCGACTGGGGCATCAAGGACGAATACTTTGCCAGCGAGCAGGATGCCGAAAACTTCCGCTCCGAGCTGACCCACCTGCTGGTCAACCAGCTGGCGGCCTTCAACTCGCCCGTGTGGTTCAACGTGGGCGTGGAGAAGACGCCTCAGTGCTCGGCCTGTTTCATCAATTCGGTCGAGGACAGCATGGCCAGCATCCTGGGTCTGGCCAAGACCGAGGGCCTGCTCTTCAAGTACGGCAGCGGAACGGGCAGCAACCTGTCCACCCTGCGCAGCAGCCGCGAGTCCCTGTCCGCCGGTGGACAGGCCAGCGGCCCGGTGTCCTTCATGCGGGGCTTCGATGCCTTCGCGGGTGTGATCAAGTCCGGCGGCAAGACCCGGCGCGCAGCCAAGATGGTCATCCTGGACGTGGACCATCCTGACATCGAGGAATTCATCGACTGCAAGGTGAACGAGGAAAAGAAGGCCTGGGCCCTGATGGACGCCGGTTACGACGGAAGCTTCGGCGGCGAGGCTTACAATTCCATCTTCTTCCAGAACAGCAACAACTCCGTCCGCGTGACCAACGACTTCATGCGCGCGGTGGAAACCGATGGCAGCTGGACCACCCACGCCATCACCGACGGCCGGGCCATGGACACCTACAAGGCCCGCGACCTGATGCGGAAGATCGCCGAAGGCACCCACCTGTGCGGCGATCCAGGTATGCAGTTCGACACCACCATCAACGACTGGCACACCTGCAAGAACACCGACCGGATCCACGCCTCGAATCCCTGCAGCGAGTACATGTTCCTGAACGATTCCGCGTGTAACCTGGCCTCGCTGAACCTCATGAAGTTCCGGCAAGAGGACGGGGAGCTCGACACGACGGCCTTTCGTCATGCGTGCCGGGTGGTGACCCTGGCCATGGAAATCATCGTGGGCAACAGCAGTTACCCGCGCGAGGAGATCGAGGTCAACAGCCACCTGTTCCGTCCCCTGGGGCTGGGTTACGCCAACCTGGGCGCGTTGCTCATGGACCGTGGCCTGCCCTACGACAGCGAGCAGGGACGCGACTACGCGGCGGCCATCACCGCTCTCATGTGCGGTCAGGCCTATCTGACCAGTGCGGAGATCGCCAGCCAGATCGGTCCCTTCCAGGAGTACCCCGTCAACCGCGAGCCCATGCTCGAGGTGATCCGCAAGCACCGGGCCGCTCTGAACGGGATCAACCGCAATCGGGTGCCTGAGGATCTGCTGGAAGAGGCCGAGAACGCCTGGCGCGAAGCCTATGCCCTGGGGCACGACTACGGTTACCGCAATGCCCAGGTGACGGTGCTGGCACCCACCGGGACCATCGGCTTCATGATGGACTGCGACACCACCGGGGTGGAGCCCGACATCGCCCTGGTCAAGTACAAGAAGCTGGTCGACGGCGGCCTCATGAAGATCGTCAACAACTCGGTGCCCGATGCCCTGGAAAAACTGGGCTACGACGAGGATCAGGTGGACGCCATCATCGAGTACATCGGTGAGAACGAGACCATCGAGGGGGCGCCCGAGCTGAAGGACGAACACCTGCCCGTTTTCGATTGCGCGTTCCGTCCCGCCAACGGCGAGCGTTCCATCGACTACATGGGCCACCTCCGCATGATGAGCGCGGTGCAGCCCTTCCTGAGCGGCGCCATCAGCAAGACGGTGAACCTGCCCGAGGAGGCCACCGTCGAGGAGATCAGCAAGACCTACCTGGAAGCCTGGAAGATGGGGCTGAAGGCCGTGGCCATTTACCGGGACAACAGCAAGCGTCTGCAGCCGCTGAACACCGGCAAGAAGGCCGAGAGCAGCAGCGTGGAAGAAGAAAATCATCTTTCTCCGCCGAAGCCACGCCGGGTGCGTCTGCCGGACGAGCGTGCGGCCATCACCCACAAGTTCTCCATCAGTGGGCATGAGGGTTACATCACCGTGGGTTGCTACCCCGATGGTAAGCCGGGCGAGATGTTCATCCAGATGGCCAAGGAAGGTTCCGTGGTCAGCGGGCTGATGGACAGCTTCGCCACCAGCGTGTCGATCATGCTGCAGTACGGCGTGCCCTTGAAGGTGCTGATCAACAAGTTCAGCCATGCGCGGTTCGAGCCCTCGGGCTTCACCACCAACAAGGACATCCCCATTGCCAAGTCGGTCATGGACTACATCTTCCGCTGGATGGACCTGAAGTTTGGCCAGGTGGCAGGCGATGCCGACGGCACCCAGGCCGATGGAGCCGAGGATGCCACCGAGAAGGCCATCATCAAGGCGGCCGAGAAAGAGGTGGCCAAGGGGCTGAAGGCCATGGTGGCTACCGCCGGAGGTAGCTCCCGCATCACCATGGAAGAAGAGCATCGCGTTTTCAAGGCCCAGGGGGACAGCCCCCCTTGCCCCGAATGCGGTTCGGTGACCGTGCGCAGTGGCTCCTGTTACAAGTGCCATAACTGCGGGGCCACCACCGGTTGCTCCTAGATGATGTGGCCGTTCAATCGGCCCACGAACTCGATGGAGCGAGACTGAGGCAAGGGATTGCCCACGACCCGGCAGGAAAGGATTCCTGCCGGGTCTTTTTGTCGGTGGTTGTCTGAGGCGAAACTCCGTATAATCCCCAGGAAACATTTTTCCCCCGACGGAGCCCTGGAAGACAAAGGACGGAACCATGCGTGGGAAGACCACTTTGACACGAGGCGGCCTGATCCTGGCCGCGCTTTTTCTGAGCGTACTGGGCGTACTGGGCGCCGGGCCGGGAGAGGCCCAGGCCCAGCAGGTCCGCGACTGGAATCAGACGGCCGATCCCCTCGAAGGGGGCATCGGCCTGCACTACGGGAATCTGGGGGGGACGGGTCTGAGCTTCCGGGTGCCCCTGCGCTGGTACCTGTATTTCCAGGCGGGCGGAGGAATCTGGCACACCACCGACGACCAGAAACACAACGCTGGCGCCCAGCTGAATTTCCTGCTGCGGCAAGATCCCCGTCTCCGGCTCTATCTATCCGGCGGAGTGGGGTATTTTTACCACCGGGAACTGGTGGGCACCAGCGGCGGACGCGATCTCTGGGACAAATCAAAAAACTGGAACGTGGGAGCCGGCGTGGGGACCGAGTACCTGATTGGCCCCCGGGTGGCCATTCAGGTGGAACTCGATTTTGTCCACGAGGGTGAAGACGGCGATGTGAAAGTGTCTCCCCAGCTGGGTCTCCACTTCTACTGGTAGGGAGCGGTTCATGGATGTGCGTCAATGGAACCGCCAGGCCTGGGACGGCAAGGTGGAAGACCGGGTGCCCTGGGCGATCCCGGTGGATCCGGATACGGTGACCCGGGCGCGCCAGGGCGACTGGAGCATCATCTTGACTCCCCGGAAACCCGTGCCCGCTGATTGGCTGGGCAAGGTGGCGGGAAAGCGGGTGCTGTGTCTGGCGGGCGCCGGCGGGCA
>JAZBOO010000097.1:0-8367 GCA_036351155.1 Candidatus Krumholzibacteriia bacterium
AGCCAGCGCATCTTCCGTAGTCATGTGGATTTACCGCCGCGCTGGTCAGAGTACTATGATCGGGCCGTGGAAACGCCGGCGATTGGAAGGAACACGAAGCATGAACTGAAGTATGCGTACTGATTAAAAAGTCCCCCATGGCTGAGAGGTCCATGGGGGAAAAGCCAGAAACAATTTCCGTGGCACACTAAGAAGGTTGAATACTGCCGGGCAACTTGGGCTCAAGTTTTCCATGGTGAGCCGATATAATAGTGCATGAATACCTCCTCCCACTCACCAACAGGAGCCCAGGGGATTGGCCATGACGACTGATATGAAGACCATGGAAACCGTTTTGAACCTCTCCGAAGCCATGATCAACATGGACGGCGACGCGGAATTGCTGCAGGAGATCGTGGAGATCTTCATGGAAACCGCCGAGGAACAGCTCCAGTCCATCGAGAACTGTATCCTGATCGGTGATGCGGCCCAGGTGGCGACCCAGTCTCATGGTTTGAAGGGGGGCGCGTCCAATTTTTGCGCCGCCAAGTTCGTGGCTTCATCACTGAAGCTCGAACAGCTGTCCAAGTCAGGCAGCCTGGAGGGAGCCCACGATCTTCTGGCGCGGATGCGCGAGGACTACCTTGAGGTGCGTGAGGTGGCCCAGGTGATCAACTGGGAAGAAGTGGCGCGGAACTGGGTCGGCTGACCAGCGGTTCCACAATCCCGGAATAATAAATCGAGGGGGCCTTGCGGCCCCCTCTGGCGTTCCATTCCGGTTGTGCTCAGCGGTTCCGACTACCGTCCTTTTCGGGAGTTTCATCGGCCGGAATGGTCGCGTCCAGGGCGGAGGCCACTTCCAGGTCGGCCTCCTGGATGGGGGCATTGAACATGGCGGCCAGGCCGGCCAGGTCCACCGGTTCGGCGCCCGCGGGCTCGGTCAATCCTTCCACGCGCACCAGGCTCACTTCAGCCTTCTCATGGTTGGCGTCCAGGGCCCGGGCGTAGGCTTCGGCGGCGGCAGTGTAGTGTCCGCTCCGTTCCAGCGCGATCCCCAGGTTGTTCTGGATGCAGCCGATGTCCTCGCGCAGCAGTGACGCCTTGGCCAGGGGAGGCAGCGCCTCGGCGAACTTCTCCTGGGAAATGAGGATCAGTCCCAGGTTGTTCAGGGCCCACACATCGTCCTGGTGAACGCTCAGCACCTGGCGATAGGAGGTTGCGGCCTGATCCAGTTCACCCAGATTGTGCTGGATGCGAGCCATGACCCGGCGGGCATCCTGGCTGTCGGGATTGGCGGCCAGGGCCAGCTCGATCTGTGCGGCCGCTTCTTCGTTCCGCTCCATTTCAATCAGGACCCGGCTGTAGTTCACCAGACTTTTCAGGTGATCGGGCTTGAGCTCCAGGGCGTCCATGAAGGCCGCCTCGGCGGCGTCCAGGTCGCCGGCTTTCCATTCGGAAAGACCCAGCATGTAGTGACCCCAGGCGCTGGCCTGATGATCCCCGGTGTAGGTACTGAACATGTCCGCGGCCTGACGGTAGTCGCCGGTCCGAAACATCTGCTCGGCCGAGGCATAGGTGACGGGCTCGGGATCCGGCTCCACCACGGCAGGGATTTCGGGCTCGGGCTCGACCACAAGGGTGGCCTCTTCGGCTGTTCCGTCGGTCAGCTGCGCGTCCTCGGAGATGGTTCCCTGGGCCACTTCCACTCCGGCGGCTTCCTGGTTGGTCACCTCGGTGGCCGCCACCTGCTGCTCCTGGTCATCGCTGGAAATGCGGATGCCCACGAAGATGGCCAGAGCCAGTACCAGGGTGATCAGGATTCCCGCCTCGGCGAACTTCATCTTCCGTTCCTGCTGGGTGGTGAGTGCTTGCTTTTTCATGATGAACTCCTTCTCGGTCAAGGGTGTTGGCGAATTCTGCCCTCAAGTTGCAAGGAGGTGGCCGCAGGGAAATATTCTGGATAAAAACGTAAGGTGTTTTATTTGAGGTTATTATGTGGATATGGGCTTTATCCAAAGTCCGAAACGTGTCCGGGTGGACACGGTCCTTTCGTGTCGCTGGTGACACCCCGGCCAGATCAAAACCTCCTCAAGGAAGGCTGAAGCGGTCCGATATCTGGGAGGAACCCCGAAAAAGGAACGGACCCCATTGTGACCGAATGCAAGGATCCCCCCCGAGCCGAACAACTCGAGGCTCTGGGAGAAATCATCAATCTGGGTATCCAGAACAGTTGCTGGATTCTCAGCTCCATGCTGGTTTCTTCCCTCCTCTGCGAGCTGGAGGAGGATCCCTGTTTCACCAGGGATAACGAAATTCCGGCCCCCAATGCGGACAGCGATCCGTCTTGCCAGGTTCATCTGCGATTCAACGGCAAGATTTCGGGGACGGCGGTGTTCAGCCTGGACCGGAACCACACCGCCTCCCTGCTGGAGCATGTCACCGGGCGGACGGTGACGCCCGGCCTGCTGGACACCCTGGACGCCGGTACCTTCAGCGAGATCGGCAGCATGGTCATGGACGGGGTCATGTCGTCGCTGAGCCGAGTCCTGGGTCTGAATCTCATTTACCAGGTGCCGACTTTTCGCCAGGGCGTGGGGTCGGGTCTGTTGCCCACCTGCTTCGGTGAATCCTGGATCACTTTCGGGGCCCCGGTGAGGATGGTCTATGAAGGATGGCAGGCTCAGGCCTGGACCTACTTCTACCTCGATGATGGGTCCTGCCGGGTGCTGATCGAGCGGATCAAAGCCGTGGTCCTCAAGGAGGTGTGAAGTGCAGACACATGACAACAGCCCCTGGGCTCAGGTGTTCGGATTCTCGGTTCTGGACAACGTCCCGGTGGGCAGCTGTGTTCTCAATTCGCACTTCGAGGTGGTGTTCTGGAACAAGGTTCTGGAGCACTGGACGGGCATCGACCGCTGGGAAATCCTGAACAAGCCGGTGGCCTCCTACTTTCCCAACCTGGCCAAGGCCCACTATCACAAGCGGCTCGAAGGTGTATTCCAGGGAGGGGCCCCTCTGGTGCTTTCCTCGCGCTTGCACGGGCAGATCTTTCCCTCGATCTGCGCGGACGGCCGGCCACGCCTGCAGCACACCACGGTCACCAGCATTCCCACCTATGACGGCAGCGGTTGCTTGGCCTGTTTCGCGGTGGAAGATGTGAGCGAGGTGACACGCCGGATCGCTGACCTGAAAGCGACACGCGATCATGCGGAACGTCTGGCCAAGGAAGCCTGGGGAGCCAACCAGGCCAAGAGCCAGTTCCTGGCCAACATGTCCCATGAATTGCGGACGCCCCTGAACAGCATACTCCTGATGTCCGACCTGCTGGTGGAGCAACGGGACAACAATCTGAACAAGAGCGAGCGCAACTCCCTGCGGATCATCAATCAATCGGGCGAGGCTCTCCTGAGGCTGGTCAACGACATCCTGGATTTTTCCAAGGGCGAGGTGGGCAAGCTGG
Source organism: Candidatus Krumholzibacteriia bacterium (assembly GCA_036351155.1). Lineage (GTDB taxonomy): Bacteria > Krumholzibacteriota > Krumholzibacteriia > LZORAL124-64-63 > LZORAL124-64-63 > LZORAL124-64-63. Next base: position 3,440 of record JAZBOO010000097.1, read on the forward strand.
AGCTGGTGCCGGAGAAGGTGTCCCTCGGGGCGCTGCTGAACGAGGTGAAGGAATCGCTCAGTCCTCTGTTCAAGGACAGGGGGCTGGAGTTCGGTGTGGTGGTCAAGGAGGGGGTTCCTGCCGAGGTGGTGACCGACCTCCAGGCGTTGACCCGGATTGCGCGCAACCTGCTATCGAATGCCGCCAAGTTCACCCTGGAAGGCCGGGTCACCCTCACCCTCAAGCCGGTGGCGGATAACTGGGAACATCCGGACGGGGGCAAGGGCGTGTGGTTGGCACTGGCGGTGAAGGACACGGGCGTGGGAGTGGCGCTGGATCGGCAGGATGCCATCTTCGACCCCTTCTGCCAGGAGGACGGAACCACCAGCCGTCACTATGGGGGCACGGGGCTGGGCCTGTCCATTTCCCGGCAGCTGGGCGAAATGCTGGGCGGCCGGCTGGAAATGGAGAGCACACCCGGCGTGGGGAGCACCTTCACTTTGTTCTTCCCGGTCACCGAGGTTTCGGACCGGCTGCTCCAGGCTCGTCGCACATTGATGCCGGCGGTGATCGAGCTGGGAGCCAGATCGCCGGGCGGCAAGTCGCTGCCAGGGCGGGTCAACGAGATGGTGAATGTATTTTTGGAGGACGAACCCGAGCATCCTCTGGATCCGGAAACCCTGGCCGGGCTGCAGGTCCTGGTGAGTGACTCCGATATGCGCACCCTGTACACTCTGGCGGGGGTGCTGGAAAGCGCGGGGGCCCAGGTCCACATCGCCACCAGCCTGGCCGAGACCCTGACCCAGCTGGACCGAGGGCCCTTGCCGGACCTGCTGCTGTCGGGGCTGCTTTCCCCGGACAAGATCAACGAGGACCAGGTCCGGGCCCTGCGGGAGTTTTCCGAGCGTGAGGATCTGGCCATCATCTGCATGAGCCGCCAGCCGGAGGACAGCTCCTGCCTGGGGTGTGTGGGCTGCATGGCGAGGCTGTCTCTGAGCCGGCCTTTTAGTCAGGAAGATCTGGTGGCCGAGGTGGCGCGCTACATGCCCGCCACCGTGCCGGTCCATTGAACCCCTATTTCCCCTGCCAGGTTCTCCACTCCTCGGGCACCGCATCTGGAGGTAGCGCCATGAGCGGCTGACCTCTCTGCAGGCTCAGTTGCTGGATAAAGGTGCTGTCCCAGGGATCAATGCCGGGCAGAACCTGTGGCTCGCTGGGTGGGGTCGCGGCCGCGGAGTCCCCTTGGAACACGCCGGCCACCATTTTTTCCAGATCCCAGCCAAGATTTCCCACATTCAACCAGCCCAGGCCCGGCAAACGGGGCAACAGGCTGGGCATGGCAAACAACTTGCGCGGGGGATACTCCACGAACTCCACCAGGCGGTGATCGGGAACTTTGGCCTGGCTACGAGCGAGGGCCAGAGCATCGCCCAGTCCCCCCAGCTGGTCACATAGTCCATGCCTGATGGCATCTTCACCCATCCACACCCGGCCCTGGGCCACTTCGTGGACATGGTCCCGGTCCAGGTTGCGGCCGGTGGCCACGGCGGTCAGAAAGTCGTCGTACATGCCGCGGATCAGGTTCTCGACGCGGGCCAGTTCCTGGTCGTTCATGGGGCGACGAGGCAGCTGACCCAGGAAGGGGAAGTTCACGTTGGCATACAGGTCGGCATGACGGCCCTTGCTGACCAGGTCGGCGGTGATGCCCATCTTCTCGGCCAGCCCATCGTCCCACACCCAGCCGCTGATCACCCCGATGGAACCCGTCAAGGTCAACGGGGTGGTCAGGATGGTGGAGCCATCCATGCTGATCCAGTAGCCGCCGCTGGCCGCCACATCGCCCTGGCTGATGATGACCGGTTTGCCGGCCTTCTTGAGCTTGCGCACGGCATCGGCCACCAGGTCGCTGGGTAGAGGATCGCCGCCGGGCGAGTCGGCGCGCAGGACCACGGCCACCACATTCGGATCGCCCGCGAGCTGGCGCAGGTATCGGCTGGTGGCGCGGCCGCGTATGCCGCTGTCCATGGCGCATTCACCCACGGCGTAGACCACGGGAATTTTGAGGGCCGGGCCCCACACCTGGTCGTAGAAGCGGCGCTGGGGCTGGAGCATGGCCGGAGAACCCAGGCGGGCACCGCGCTCGGACCCCAACCACGAACCGAAGTCATCCCAGCGGCCGATGGCATCGATCAGGCCCCGGTCCAGAGCCTCACGAGGAGACAGCTGGCCCAGCTCGTCCACCGCCTGGTCGTAGGCTCCCTGGGGCAGATCTCGAGCCGAGGTGGCCCCTTGAGCAAAGGTGTCATAGATCACGTCGACCACCCGCTGACGCTGCTCACGATCGGCCGGGCTCATGTCGTAGCGCGATGCGGTTTCCGCGGCGCTCTTGTACTTGAAATAGCGGTGCTCCTGGAAACCCAATCCCAGTTTTTCCATGGTGCCTCTGAGGTAGCTGCGGCTCAGAACCAGACCTGGCAGGGCCAGCCCCCCCTGTGGGTCCAGGCTCAGGTGGTCGGCCACCGCCGCCAGGTAGTAAGTCGATTGACCCAGACGGTCGGCATGGATGATGACCTCCTTGCCCGCAGCCTGGAACTCCTCGAGCTTGCTTCGGAACTCCCACAGGAGCGAAGGCCGTCCTCGGAATCCGGCCAGGTTGAGGGCAATTCCCTCCATCCGGGGATCGTCCTTCATCTGCTCCAGCAAGCGGTCCAGGAAGCGGAGCAGATCGAGCCAGGCCACGTGGGTGTCGTCGAAGTAGCGGTACTTCTGGTAGGTCAGCACCCGGTTTTCCAGATTGATGGGGTAGTAAGTAGTGGGCTCGAGGAAGGCCAGAGGGTTCTTCAGCTCGAGGCCGGGGCCGGGAGCCGGGGAGCGCACCAGGTAGCTGGTGCTGGCCAGGTCGCCCCCTGAAGTGTAGCGCGGCATGACCGTGGCGTTCAGGCCGTTGAGGGTGAGCCCGGCGGTGAAGGCGTAGTCCCAGTCGTCGCCCTGGATCTGCTCACGGGTCTTGAACCCCAGCTGGAGGCCCCGGAGGGGGCGGATCTCCAGACCCAGTCCCCAGGTGCCGGTCTTGAACAGAGCATCGTCGTTGTTGATGGTGTAGTCGGCAAAAAGAGTGAGCCAATCGCGACCCAGAGGGCGGACTCCCAGGTCCAGCACATACTGGGCGTTCCTGCTTTCCAGGCTGAGGACACCACTGACGCCCAAAGTGGTGAAGCGGCTGGCCCGGCCAATGAAGCCCAGAGCCAGGGCCTTTTCGCGCGGAGTCCGGTGGGTTTCCCCGTGGGCCCAGCGGTAGGCCAGACCGAAGGTGCCGGCCCGGTTTCCGCTGGACAGGCCCACCTGATAATCGTAGATCCGGTAACTGTCTTCCCGCGTGCCCAGTGTGCGGCTGTTGACCGAAAAGCCGAGTGAGCGGCCGAAGGCCAGCCCGTAGTTATCCAGACCACCGGCGATGCTGCGATCGTTCCACCAGAAATCCATCATCGACTGATCGGTCATGGCCCAGGTGGCGGGATTGAACAGCGCGCCCACCGGGCCGGCGGTCACCGCCGGGGACTGGGGCAGGTGCCAGCTCTCGGTGCGGTAGTCGGCGAAGGGCAGGGGCTGATCGGCGTGGGCCGAGCCCAGGGCCATGAGTGTCAGCAGAAAAAAGCCGGTGCGCAAGCGCAGGTTCAAACGCTGTGACATGGAAAACACATCCTTGGTTATTTTTTCAGGCCGTGACGGCGCATGATTTTCAACAAGCTACTGTGATCGGCCAGCCCCAGCTGGGCGGCCGTCCGGGTGATGTGCCAGTCGTGGCGTTCCAGAGCGGTCAAGATGATCTGACGCTCGGCCGCCGCCTTCAGGTCTTTCAAGGTGCCGGTGGTCGGGAAGGACATGGTCTCACCGGCTGCGCCTGGCCCGGCCTCGGCGGCCGGGGATCCCCCGATTTCGGTCGGCACCAGGTCCAGCGTGATCAGGTCCTGCTCCCCGGCGATGACCAGCCGTTCAATGACATTACGAAGCTCGCGGATATTGTTTCGCGCCCAGTCGTGGGCCTTCAGTCGGGCCACCACCGGCTCGTCCAGCCGGCGCGGGCGCATGCCGAATTTTTCGCAGGTCAGCTGCAGGAAATGTTCGGCCAGCAGAGGCACATCGCTCAGACGCTCGCGCAAGGGCGGCACCCTCACCTGATGGGTGTTCAGGCGATACAGCAGGTCCTGCCGGAAGCGTTCACCCGTCACCTCGGCCTCCAGATTGCGGTTGGTGGCCGCCACCACCCGGGTGTCGACCTGTCGGCCCTGGTGGGAGCCCAGCCGGGTCACCATTCCATCTTCCAGCACCCGCAGCAACTTGGCCTGGGCGGCCAGGGGCAGCTCACCCACCTCATCGAGAAAGAGGGTGCCGCCGTGGGCCGTTTCGAAGGCCCCTTTGCGCGCCTGATCGGCCCCGGTGAAGGCCCCTTTTTCGTGGCCGAAAAGCTCGCTCTCGACCATGGTGTCCGGCAAGGCGGCACAGTTCACCGGGACGAAGGGTTTCCTGGCACGCGGGCCGGCATCATGCAGCCTGCGGGCCACCAGCTCCTTGCCGCTGCCGCTCTCACCCTGGATAAGCACGGGGCTGGGAATGGTGGCCAGCTTGTCGATCTGGGCCATCATGGCCACTGCCGCGCGACTCTCCCCGATCAGGGGTGAATCGTCGCCGCTCTGGCGTCGCAGCTGCCGAATCTCGCGCTGTAGCTGGGCCCAGGACAGGGCGTTTTCCACCTCGCGCACCACCCGTTCCAGCGGCTCGTCCTTGGCCAGGAAGCTGTAGGCCCCCAGCTTGACCGCCCGCACGCAGCGGTCATAGCTGCCGGTGCCCGTGTAGACGATGATGGGAATGCGATTGCCCTTCCGCTTGAGGGTGGCCAGGACCTCGAATCCGTCCACGCCGGGCATTTCCAGGTCCAGGATCACGCAGTC
>JAZBOO010000098.1:0-5307 GCA_036351155.1 Candidatus Krumholzibacteriia bacterium
GAACACGGCCATCAGGGTCGGTTTTTTCTTTTCGGTGTGCCACGAAGATTGTTGCTGAGCCCCTTTCGGGCCAAAATCCGGCAATATTGTTAATTTTTCGTGGGTTTTCTTGTGGTTTTGGTTCGAGGAATTTGGCCATTTCCTTCCAGCAACAATCTTCGTGGCACACTCTTTTCTTTTGATGGCTCCATGGCGCCCGCTGAAATATCATGGAGACGGACCTCTGTTTTCCAACATCTATTTGAGGAGCCATTTTTCCCATGTTGCTGGCCTATTTTGCGGTGATTTCCGGATTGGTCCTGCTGGTCTGGAGTGCTGATCGGTTCGTGGAAGGTTCCGCCGCCACGGCTCGCCATTTTGGCATGCCGCCGCTCTTGATCGGCATGGTGATCGTGGGCTTTGGCACCTCGACTCCGGAGATGCTGGTCTCCGCACTCTCCGCATCTCAAGGCAACCCGGGGATCGCTCTGGGCAATGCCTACGGCTCCAACATCACGAACATTGCCCTGATCCTGGGCCTCACGGCGCTCATCAGCCCCATCGCGGTTCATTCGCAGGTGCTGCGGAAAGAACTGCCCATTCTCACCGCGGTGACCGTCCTGGCGGGATGGCAGATCTGGGATGACATGATTTCCCGGCTTGATGCCTTGGCCCTGCTGGCCGTGTTCGTCGGGCTGATGGTCTGGACCATCTGGCAGGGGATGCAGAAACACCCCGATACCCTGGGTCGGGAGGTGGAACGTGGGCTGCCCGTTCCAGTCATGTCCATCCGTCGGGCCGGTTTCTGGCTGGTGGTCGGCCTGTTGCTTTTGATCGTCAGTTCTCGCCTCCTGGTCTGGGGGGCGGTTGAAATCGCGCAGGGTTTCGGTGTCAGCGACCTGATCATCGGCCTGACCATCGTGGCGGTGGGGACATCGTTGCCGGAGCTGGTCTCGTCGGTGCTGGCCATCCGCAAGGGGGAGCATGACATCGCTCTTGGCAATGTGCTGGGTTCCAATTTGTTCAACACGCTGGCGGTCGTGGGGATAGCCGGGACGATCCATCCCATGACCGTGGGACCTGAGGTCCTGCACCGGGACATGCTGGTCATGGCCGTGCTGACGCTGTTGCTTTTCGTTCTCGGGTTTGGCTTTCGGGGCCCTGGGCGCATCAACCGGATCGAGGGTGCGGTTCTGCTGGCCTGCTACCTGGGCTACACCGCCTATCTTGTGCTCACCGTCCTGGGGCCGGGGTCATAGGTCATGCCAGAGGACCAGGGAGCGGCCAAGTTCCATGATCTTCGCAAACGTGGGCAGATACGGGGGACTGTGGTAGATTCCCGTTATGGTTTACTCAGGCCTGCGTGGTGCCTTCAAGACAGTGGAGATTCCGAATGAACATTGGCGACGAACCGGTCCTCGAACCGGACAACCCCCAGGAAACGGAACCCGGTCCGCACAACGGGCCCGTGGTGGACAGGATCAAGCGGCTGGTCACCTCCCAGCCATATGGTGTTCTGTGCACCCACGGCGATGAGCATGCCTACGGGTCCCTGGTTGCCCATGCCTTTTCCGCCGACCTGAGATCCGCAGTTTTTGCCACTCCCATGGCCACCCGCAAGTTCAAGTTGCTGACCGAACACGGCAACGTGGCGCTGGTGATTGACGACCGCCCGGAGACCCAGGACAACATGATGAATGTGGAGGCCATCACGGTCACCGGCCGTGCTCGGATGCTGGAAGAGTCCGAGCGGGGCCCGTGGGCCGAGATGCTCATCGCCCGGCACCCTCAGCTCGAGGCCTTTGTGACTTCCCGGTCTTGTGCCCTTTTTCGGGTGGAGATCAAGCGGGTCTTTCATGTCTCACGCTTCCAGGAGGTCCAGCAATGGGTGCCGGAACGGGAGTGATTGTCCCGCTGGAAAGGGCCGGTCAGTATTCCGAGGCCTTCGTCGGGGGCAAGGCCCGGACTCTTGGGCGCCTGCTGGAAGCCGGCTACCCTGTTCCCCGCGGGTTCTGCATCCAGGTGGAAGCGTACCAGGAATTTTTGGCCGTCACCGGCCTGCGGGCCACCATCGCCATGGAACTGGGCCGAAAATCCTTTGCCGACATGCGCTGGGAGGAAATCTGGGATGCCGCACTGCGTATCCGTGCGGCTTTCCTCAAGCATCCCCTCCCGGCAGAACTGGCCGCCGAAATCCGCTCAGCCTACGCAGATCTCGCACCGGATCTGGCCGCAGTCCGCTCCTCCGCTCCAGGGGAAGATTCCGCAGGGCGCTCCTTTGCCGGTCTGCATGAGTCGGTGATCGGGATTGCCGATGTCGACAGCTTGCTGGACGCTGTCCGGATTGTCTGGGCTTCCCTCTGGTCCGATGCGGCCCTTCTCTATCGTAAGGAGCTGGATCTGGATGTGACCAGAAGCCGGATGGCTGTGGTGGTCCAGGAGTTCATTGCCGCGCCGGTGTCCGGGGTCGCGTTCGGGATGGATCCCTTGAACCCCATGGAAGACCGCGAGGTGATCGAAGCGGTGCCTGGCTTTTGCGAGGGACTGGTGAGCGGTGCGGTGGATCCGGATCGCTGGCTGTTGAAGCGATCAACCGGGGAACCCATCTCCTGGACCCCGGGGAAGAACACAGGATCCGAGGGTCGGCCGGTCCTGCCGCCGGAGGATGTGCAGGATGTTCACCGGACCCTCCGCCGTGTTGGCCATTTCCTTGGCTATGAGCCGGACCTGGAGTGGACGAAGCTTCCCCATGAATTGATTGTCCTGCAAGCACGGCCCATCACCCTGGGAGCCGATGACGATCCGGAACGGGCCTGGTACCTGACTCTCCGGCCGGGAGCAGCCTCTCTGCACGAACTGTGCGAGCGGGTGACCACGGATCTCATTCCTGCCCTCAAGGCAGAGGGAGCGCGTCTGGCCGAGGACCATCTTTCGGAGTTGTCCGATGCCGACCTGGCCGATGCTCTGGCGAACCGGCAGGAAATCCACGAACGCTGGAAGGGCATTTATCGGGATGAGTTCATTCCCTTTGCCCATGGGGTGCGCCGTCTGGGGATGTACTACAACGATGCGGTGCGTCCCCTTGATCCCTATGAATTTGTCGGACTTCTCGAACATCAAACCATGATCGCCACCGAGCGGAACGCCGCACTGAAGAATCTGGCCCGGATGCTGCGGAATGATCCCGTTCTCACGTGCCAGCTCCAGGAACTGGCCTCCGCTGGGGAGATGACCAGCCGGCAAGCCTGGCAAAAGGAGGCCGGCCGCCTGGTGAGCACTGCCTCGAGCGGTGAATTCTGCCAGAAGTTCGCGTTTTTCCTGGATGAATATCTGGATTTGACCTTCAAGAGTGAGTCCATGGATGACCGTCCGGACCTGGTTCTCAACATCCTGCTGCAGCTGGCTTCCGGTGAAGAAGAAACCTCTCCCGAATCGACGGGCCCCATTGATCTGGAAGAAAAACTGCTTGTAGCAGTGGGGTCTGACCGCCAGGAAGAAGCGCGTGAGGTGTTGCGGGTGGGCCGGTTGAGCTGGCAGCTCCGAGACGATGACAACATCCTGATGGGCGCCCTGCAGAACCAGTTGCAGAGGGCCCTCAATCTGGCTGCCGAACGACTGCAGGCCTCGGGTCGGCTGGCAGGTGCCATCAAGCTCAAGGCGGACAGTGTGCCCATCATCCTGGAGGCCCTGCGCAATTCCCGAGGGGGTGCGGTCAGCCTACCCACACCTGAACCGGCTTCTCCAGGCGCTTCGTCCGGACTCGAAGGTGAGGCGCCGCGACAGCTCATCGGCCAGCCCGCCGCCAGGGGGGTGGCCAGCGGTCAGGTGCGCATTGTGCAGGACCCCGCCGATTTCAGTTCGTTCCAGCGCGGCGAGGTCATGGTCTGTGACGCGATTCAGCCAACCATGACGCATCTCGTGACCCTGGCCAGCGCCATCATCGAGCGGCGCGGGGGCATGCTCATTCATGGCGCAATCATTGCTCGGGAGCTGGGTGTTCCTTGCGTCAATGGTGTGTCCGGAGCCACGGGAATTCTCAAGAACGGCGACCTGGTCACCGTGGATGGCCACCTGGGCATCGTGACCGTGGGACCGCCGGAATTCGATCTGGAGCTGGGCCAATAGGGGGGCTGGTTTTCGGCCGTTCACGGTGCTGCTGACGAAAACCACTCAGCCCAGCACCGCCACCGACTTGATCTGCACCCAGATCTTCGCGCCTTCGGCCAGTCCCAGGCTCTCCACCGACCGGGCCGTGACCCGTGCCAGCAGGGGGGTGGTTCCGACCATCACCTGGACCAGCTTTTGAGCGGGATGCCCATCGCTGACCACGGCCTGGACCACTCCCGGCAGCAGGTTCAAGATGCTGGTCTTTTCGGGCCGGGCCAGGGTCAGGCTCACGTCTCTGGCCTGGATGCGCAAGCGCACCGATCGATCCATCGCCAGGTTTTCATCACGGATCCACAGGCTTCCTCCCGGAAACTCGGCGCGGGCCAGATGCCATCTCTCGTCCTGCTCCACGACCTTGGCGGCGAAGGCCACACCGGCGTTTTCCTGATGGAGAATGGGCAGGTCCAGGCGCGCCAGGGTGGCCGTCAAGGGGCCGCTGGCCAGGGCCCGGCCGTCCTCCATCACCACCAGGTGATCCGCCAGACGCCCCACCTCGTCCGGGGAATGAGTGACGTAGATCAGGGGAATTTCCAGCTGTCCATGCAGCCGCTCGAGATAGGGGAGGATCTCGGCCTTGCTCCGGTGATCAAGGGCAGCCAGAGGTTCATCCAGCAGCAGGAGGCGGGGGCTGCGCAGCAAGGCCCGGGCGATGGCCACCCGCTGGCGCTGCCCTCCCGACAGGCCTTCCGATCGGCGCTCCAGGAGCTTCTCCAGCCCGAGCCAGGCCACGGCCTCATCGAAGGTGACCTTGCGCCGTCCCGGTGGTACGCGCTTCTGCCCATAGGTGAGATTTCCCCGTACGGACAGGTGGGAAAATAAGCTGGGTTCCTGGAACACGTAGGCCAGTGGCCGCTGGTGCACCGGCAGAAAAACGCCCTGGTCTTGCCAGGTTTCCCCATGGACACGCACCTGACCGGTACAGGATTGCAGTCCGGCCAGGCAGCGCAGCATGGTCGTCTTGCCGCAACCGGATGGACCGAACAGTACGCTGACGCCCTGGCCGGGCAATTCAAGATTCACGTCCAGAGTGAACCCCTCGAACGCCGCATTCAACCGGGCAGAAATGGCGCTGGTCATGGCCTGAAAACCTGCCCTTGCCGCCCATTGGCCAGGTAGAGAGTGAGCAGCACCACGAAGGAAAACACCATCATGCCGCCGGCC
>JAZBOO010000099.1:0-75635 GCA_036351155.1 Candidatus Krumholzibacteriia bacterium
GGCCAACCAGCTGGTCAATTGATCGAGTTCGGCGGTGAGGGAGCGATCGCCAGGAGTGAGGTCCACTCTCTTGCTCACCTCGGCCAGGACCAGTTCCAGCGGCGCCGACAAGCTCAGAGGTGCGTTTCCCCGGCGGGAGGCCAGATCGTCACGGACAATGAACTGCAGCGCCTGTCCGGCGGTCAGCAGCTCCAGGGCCACGACCGTCCGGGCCCGCTCCAGGACGCCCTTCAGTTTCAGCGCCCCCACGCTGCCCATGCTGACGTGGTCCTCCTGGCCATCGCTGGTGGGCACGGAGTCGACCGCGGCGGGAAAGGCCTTGCTCTTGTTCTCGCTCACCAGGCCGGCCGCCAGGTACTGGGCAATCATCAAACCCGATTCGAGTCCAGGGTCCGCGGCCAGAAAACGAGGCAGACGGCCCCCGTTCCCGCTGAGCAGCAGGTTCACCCGTCGTTCGGCGATATTCGCCACCTCGCTGACCGCCTGGTAGATGAAGTCGAGCTGGAAGGCCAGGGGTTGACCATGGAAATGGCCGCCGGTGACCACCTCTTCCTCTTCGGGCAGCAGCACCGGGTTGTCGGTCACCGCCCCGGCTTCACGCATCAGCACCACACCGGCCTGCCGGATGACCCCGAGACTGGCCCCCAGGACCTGGGGGCTGCACCGCACGGAATAGGGATCCTGCACGCGCACACAGTCGTGGTGCCCGGCCAGGATGCCGCTACCTTCCAGCAGATTCCGGAAGCAGGTGGCGATGTCCTGGATCTCCGGGTGGGGCCGCACGGCGTGATAGGATTCTCCGAAGGGTTGAGCACTTCCTTCCAGAGCCTCGAGAGAAAGAGCGGCCGCCACCGTGGCCTGGCGCAGCAAGCGGGTGGCCCGCGCCACGGCCAGTAAGCCCAGACTGTTCATCAGCTGGGTGCCGTTGATCAGTGCCAGCCCCTCCTTGGCCTCCAGCTCCAGCGGGTCTCGGCCCAGGCTCTGAAGAACAGGCCCAGCGGGAGCTACCTGGCCGTCCGCATCGATCACATGGCCTTCTCCCATCAGGACCAGGGCCAGATGAGACAGGGGAGCCAGGTCGCCCGAAGCTCCCACCGATCCCCTTGAAGGCACCCAGGGATGAAGCCCGGCCTCCAGCAGCCACAGGAGTTGCTCGATGACCGCCACCCGGGCTCCCGAGTAGCCGTGGGACAGGCTCAGCGCGCGCAGCAGAATCATGCCCCGCACCTCTTCCCGATCCAGGGGCGTGCCACAACCGATGGCGTGGCTGCGGATCAGATTCTTCTGAAGCTGAGCCTGCTGTTCAAAGGGAATGACGGTGTCGGCGAGCTTGCCGAAGCCGGTGTTGACCCCGTAAATGCGTCGATCGGAGCGGGCCAGCTGCCGGCGGTAAGCGTCGCAGCGCGCCACTCGGGTGCGGGCCTCATCGCCCAGGACAACCCGGGTGCTCCCCTCGCATACGGAACAGAAAACCGCCAGGTCCAGCGTATCCTGGCCAATGGTGAAAACAGGTCGAGTCATGGCGAAACCGGCATTCCCCACCTGCTGATCCCGTTCGGAATAGGACGTCAGGTGGTGTTGAAGAACTTGTGCAATCGGTCCAGGAGATCCCCCGTATCGGAAAAGGATTCGGGGATCACCGGCAGGGCACCCAGAAACGTAACCCCGTAGTTTTTGGTGTGCAAACGGTTATCCAGCAGGATAACTACCCCCTTGTCACTGGACCGACGCAGCAACCGACCGACCCCCTGCCGGAGCCGCAAAACGGCATCGCGCACCATGAACGAGGTGAACGGGTTTTCTCCTGCGGCCGCCAGTTTTTCGCAGCGGGCTTCCACCCAGGGGTCGGTGGGCACCAGGAAAGGCAACTTGGTCACCACCAGGATCTCCAGATCCTCGCCGGGAAAATCCACGCCCTCCCAGAAGGTGCTCGTGCCCAGCAAAACCGCCTGCGGAGCCGCCCTGAACCCCGCCAGGAGATGGGGCACCGACACCCCGGACTGCTGGGTGAAGAAGGGCACCCCATGGGGGGAAGCTCCTTGCCCGCCCGGGTCCAGGCCGGCATCCTGTAAAATCTGGGCCGCCTCGTTGATCAACCGGAAGGAGGTGAACAGTCCCAGGGTCTTGCGCCCCAGCTTCTGTCCCACCTCGGCCATGACCTCCCCCACGGCGCGGCCGAAATCGTGGGCCTGGGGTCCTGGAAAATGGGCCGGGGACAGGATCTTCATCTGACGATGGTGATCAAAAGGCGAGGGGCTGGTGTAGGTGCGGGTGGCCGGACGACGACGCGTCAATCCCAGTTCGCTCATCATGTGGGTGAAGTCCTCACCCACGGCCAGAGTGGCGCTGGTCATGATCGGCGCGCGCTCCTCGTCCTGCCAGTAGCGGCGAAGCACCGAGCCGGCTTCAAGGAGGGTGGCGCCGAGACTCTTGAGCCCACCGCGCGGACCCGGGTCCAGCCAGGTCACCCAGTCTTCGTCGGGGTGGGAAGTCAGGAAGGTGATGTCCGTGTATAGCCGACGCAGCAACTGGCCGGCCTGTCCGATCTGGGCCAGGTCATCTTCCAGACCCGTTGACAGATCATCGAGCACCCCCGTGCGCCGCCCGAGGGTGGCCATGGCCTCCCCCGCCTCGGCCAGGTCCTCCAGCAGAGCCAGAGTCTGCGGCCGGATGCTGCCGAAGGCCTCGTCCTTGTCACGGACCCGCACCTTTCCCTGACGCGGTCCGACTCCCTTCATCTCCTCGTCCACCCTGGCGCCCAGTTTTTTCCACCAGGTGCCGAAGGATTTCAGAGCGCGGCGGCAAACCACCTCCAGGTCCTCTGCCGCGGTGGCCGCCCGGCCGCCCTCGGTTCCGTACCCTTGCAGGCGATTGGCCACCAGCTGCAACCGCACCAGAGCTCCGGGACGGCCCTTGACCCGGCCCAGAAGTTCCTCGATCTCATCGATCCGCCAGTTGCCGACCCCGATACCATGGGTGTCCAGCACCACCTCGGGCAACCGATGGGCCTCGTCCACCACCAGGTGGTTGATTTCCCCGAGGAGGGTGTTGTCGGCCAGCATGTCGTGCATGAGCAGGCTGTGATTGACGACAAGAAGGTCGGCTTCCCAGGCAGTTTGTCGCGCTTTCTGGACGAAGCAGCGATGACCCTCGTAGCACTGGCCGGGCAGGCACAGATCGGCGGCATCGAAAAGGGCCCGCGATTCTCTTTCGAGCAGAAAATTCCCCGCCAGTTCCTCCCGCATACCGTCCCGTGTTTCGTGCAGCCACAGGCGGAAGGCCACCGCCTGCAGACCATCGATCAGATGGGTGACCGGACGGCTGGCAAAGGACAGGCGCTGCCGCAGGCACAGATAGTTGCGCCGTCCCATCAGCAGGGCCGCCTTGCGTCCCTCGAGCAGGGCCTGAAGGCGGGGTAAATCCTGATCCAGGATCTGACTTTGCAGAGCCCGCGTATGGGTGGAAACCGCGGCTCGACCACCCTGAACCGTCTGGGCCGCCAGCAGGGGCACCAGGTAGGCGAGGGTTTTCCCCACACCTGTTCCGGCTTCGACCAGCAGCGGTTCCCCGTCTTCCAGGGCCTGCGCCACTTCCCGGGCCATCTCGGCCTGCTCCGGGCGGGGCGTGAAATGGGGCCCGTAAAAAGCGCCCAGCCCATCCGGCGAAGTGAACCAGGAATAGATTTCCGGGGACTTCAAGGGCGCGCTCACCGCTTCAAGACCCTCCCCTGAAGACCCCTCGACTCCAGGTTGGGGCCCTTCATTTTCGCCCAGCACCCGAGGCAAGACATCGAACTGCTCCAGGAGCCGCCCCACCTGAGGAGTGAACCCGCGCAGGAGGTCCTGGCAGTTGGCCTTCAGAGCCCCGGGCAGGTGTTGCCACCAGGCCACCTGGCGGCGAAATCGCTTCCCTTGTTGCCGCAGGCTGCTTTCCAGGGCCAGGCGATCCTTGCCGGCTGTATCGAGAGGAACCCGGGGATCCAGAGGATCCAGAAATGCCCACAGGACCCCCTCGGGCACCAGCATTCCCCCGCCGGGCAACCCGGCGCATTCCTGGGCCACGAAGGACACCAGGATGGATCCCGGGGCCTGGCCAGCCAGGGACTCAGGGCCGGCCAGTTCCACGATCGTGTCCCCGCCCGTCAGGTCCAGAGCGAGCCAGGTGGGTCCCTGGGGCCGGTGCCAGCAGCGCGTCAGCCACACATTGCGGCGTTCAGACTTGGTCTCAGACATTACCTGTGTCCTGCCATCCGGCTTCAGCCAGTTTTTCCAGAAAAGCCTCTTCCTCCAGGACGGGAATGCCCAGGTCGGTGGCCTTCGTCAACTTGCTCCCGGCCTTTTCTCCGGCCACCAGAACATCGGTTTTCTTGCTGACACTGCCGGTGACCTTTCCGCCCAGTGAGGTGACGGCGGCCTTGGCCTCGTCACGCGTCATGGCCTCCAGGGTCCCTGTCACCACGAAAGTTTTCCCGGCAAACCAGTTGTCGCCCGAGACGGAAATCGGCGCCGTGGGTAACTGCTCCGTTTCCAGGAAGAAATCGGCCGCCAGAAGGGCCTGCACCAGCTGCCGCCCCGCCTCCCCCTGAAAAAAGGTCGCCACCTGTTCTCCCACCACCGGACCGATGTCATCCAGCAGAGCCAGATCTTCCGGTGCCGCCTCCATCAGGGCGTGGATGTCGGGGAACTGTCGGGCCAGTGTGAGAGCCGTGGATACTCCCACCTGGGGAATGCCCAGCGCAAATATCTTCGCTTGCCAGGGCCGTTGACGGGCCGCCTGCAAGCCGGCGCGCAGGCGTTCCGCGGATTTTTCCCCCCAGCCGGGCAGAGCAGACAGGACTTCACTTTTCAGGGCAAAAAGGTCGGCCGGCCCCTCGATGAGGCCCAGCTCCAGAAAAAGGTCGATGCTCCGGCCGCCCAGCCCGTCGATGTCGCAGGCGTTGCGGGAGGCGAAGTGCCGCAGCTGACCCGCCACCACCGCGGGGCAAACCGGGTTGCCGCACCGCAGAGCCACTTCCCCTTCCTGCTGAACCGTCGCGGTCCCGCACACCGGGCACTGATCCGGAGCGGGGAAGGAGAGCTGCGTGCCATCCCGGTACTCGGGCAGAACACGCAGCACCTTGGGAATGATGTCCCCACCCTTGACCACCACCACCTGATCGCCCACCCGGATATCCTTGCGCTGCAACTCGTCCCAGTTGTGAAGGGTGGCACGGCTCACGGTGGTACCGGCCAGCCTGACCGGTTCCAGTTCAGCCACCGGCGTGATGACGCCCGTCCGCCCCACCTGCAAGGTAATCTCCTTCAGCAGCGTCACCGCTTCCTCGGCGGGAAACTTGAAGGCCAGACCCCATCGTGGTGCCTTGGCTGTGCTCCCCAGACGTTCCTGCCACAGCCGGCTGTCCACCTTGATCACCGCACCATCGATCTGGTAATCCAGGGTATCGCGCATCCCGGCCAGATCCTCCAGGTGCGCCTGGAGCTCGGGAAGGTCTTTCGCCGTCCGGAAGAAGGGATTGACGGGTAAACCCAGCGCATCCAGGGTGGCCATCTCGGACTGATGATCAGGGAAATCGCGGCCCTCGGAAACGTGGCCGGGGTGTCTTTCCTGGCCTGTGTCATCCAGGGCGAACAGCTGGTAGAAAAACACGGACAGCCCGCGACGGGCCACCTCGGCCGTATCGAGGGTCTTCAAGGTGCCCGCGGTGGCATTGCGGGGATTGGCCAGCAACTCCTGACCTTCGGCTTCACGCTGCTTGTTCAGCTCTGCGAACTGGCTCAGCTTGAGGTAGACCTCGCCCCGGGCCTCGAAGGCCGTCACCCCGGACCAGGGGAAAAAAGACGCCCAGTCCGGAGGCAAGGAATCGGGAATCTCCGCGAGGGTGCGGGCGTTGGCCGTGATGTCATCGCCCTTGGTGCCGTCGCCCCGGGTCAATCCCAGGGTCAACCGCCCCTGCCGGTAACGCACCGCCAGGGCCACGCCGTCCATCTTGGGCTCGACAGTGTAGAGAACCTCGTGCCCGCCCATGTCCTTGCGCACACGCTGATCAAAGGCGGCCACCTCGGCGCTGTCGTAACTGTTCTGCAGGCTCAGCATGGGCACCGAATGGGCCACGCTGGGAAAGCGCTCGTCACTGTCGCTGCCCACACGAGCCGTGGGACTGGAATCATCGGCCCACTCGGGATGCGCCGCTTCCAGATCCTGAAGTTCCTGCAGCAGGGCATCGAACTCCTGGTCGGAAATCTCCGGCGTGGTTTGGCGATAGTAGAGCCGGTTGTGCCGGTCGATTTCCTCACGCAGGAAAGTGATGCGGTCGCGTACCTGGTCCCGGTCCATGATTCTCCCCGAAGATGATCAAAAGGATTCCAGAAGGGTCACGTGAAGCTTGGCCACGTCGAAGTCGACGGTGCCGGGAAACCCGATGGCCAGCGAGATGTCACCCCCTGGAGTGCGCGCCAGAAGACCCAGCCCGTAACCCCGGGGCCAGCCCTTCTTGCGGACCACACGCTCCTCGCCGGACAGCATGATTTCCCGGGTGGAAAAACCAAAATACCCCACGTCGTAGAAGGTGTAAAGCCGGGACCCCAGAGGTGCTCCCACCCGCAGTTCCAGCCCACCCCAGGCCGCATCCGATCCGTTGAATTCGTCTTCCCGGTAGCCGCGCACCGTGGCCGCCCCCCCGAAGCGGAACTGCTCGCCCAGCGGCACGATATCCTCCAGGCTGTCCAGCTGCCGGAAGGACGCCCGGCTGGCCACGCTCCAGTTGCGGCTCAGCCACACCTCGCCGGCCAGATCTACCTCGTAGATGCGCTGAGTCTGGGCTTCCCCCAGCTGGGGACCAGCGGTCAAGCCGGTGTCTTCTTCGGGACGTACGCGGCCTGACCGCCAGGCGGTTTCCAGGGCGAACGAACCGCTCCAGCCGCTGCGGGTGCGATCACCTCGCCGGTGCAAGAATGCTCCGCGCGCACGGGTGCGACTGCTGCTTTCCAGAATACCCGTGGGATACGTGGACCGATCCCAGCCCACTCCCAGTTCCACTCCCCACAGAGCCACCACGGGGAGCTGCCAGCGATTTTCCAGACGGAAACGGGTGTGGGAATCTTCCTGCACCTCGCTGTCCAGCTCCCATTGCATATCAAGGGGAGTGCCAAAGGCCAGAGGCTCCAGAAAATCGAAACCGAACCGGGACTTCCCGTTCCCATCATCACGCCAGTTCACGCCCAGGTTGCGACCAGAACCGGCCATGTTGGGCAAACGCAGGCTCACTTCGCCACTCAGGCGACTGGGTGTATCATCCTGTCGCCGGCTCAGTCCCAGAACCACCTGCAGGCTGTTGACCTTCCGACGAGGAGTGATGGGGAAATGGATCCCCACCGTGTCCACCTGGGTTGTCGGGTAGACCCGGGGTACCCCCACCTGGGTGTACAGGTCACGCGCCACCAGCTTGTCCACCGCCCGTTGCAGGTCAGATTCCCGGAACACCTCCCCTGGCCTCAGACCGGAGGCACGCGCGAGAAAACGTCGTGGCCGGCCCGGAGGAAGGTCGCTGGTGATGGGGCCCAGATAACTCAGGCGTCCAGGTAACAAGGTGGCCTGCACGGTAACTTCGGCCCTCAAGGTGTCCAGGCTGACCGACCTGGTCACCCAGCGGGCAAAGGGAAAACCGGCCTCTCCGGCACCTTCCAGGATCCGTCCGATCCCCTCCTGGAAGGCAACCCCCGAAAAATGGTCGCCGGAATGTGGCAACCAGAGATCGAGCAATCTTTCCTTGTCCGGAAAATCTTCCCCTTGGACCTCCATGACAGCCAGAGTGAAGCGCGGTCCGGGGTCGACCACCAGCACCGCTTTCCCCGTGTCCGGGGAGGCCTTGATTTGCACCTGGAAGAATCCCCGTTCCAGCCATCGATCTCGAACCAGGGAGTCCAGAGAACGGAACACCGCGCCCGAATCTGGCCTGGCCGTCACCAGGGCCGATTTGAGCCGAGCTCGGCCGGTGCTGTCCTCGGCCGCGAGGCGATCCTGAATGACCCTCAGCCCTGGGTTCAGCTGAGCGGCGAGCCAGGCGCGATCCTGGTCAAACCACTTTTCCATCTCGGCATTGAGTTTCAATCCAGGGGTCGAACGGATTTCCTGCCGAGCCTGGACACTTGCGGGCTGCGCCACCACACCCCCGGGAAGGAGCAGCACCCAGAGATTTCCCACCAGCAGACCCATCAACAGGCGGTCAGAAGCGCGCCGTGGATTCCAGCCGAAGATCATGTTGCCACCTCCTGTCTCCCTGCTTGCGGGCAAACCAGTTGGCCGCCACGGACAAAAAGTCCGAAGGCTCCCAGGACACCCTGAGCGTCGATTCAATGTTGCGCCCTGGGTAGCCATAGAACCAGGGCCGCTGGGTCCCGGGGGGTTCGTCGCTGGTCACATCGGCCAGCCGCAGATCGGCCTGCACCGTCCACTGCCGGGCCAGTCTCTGCCGCAGGGTGGGCCGCAGGGCGTATTCCTTCTGGGCCACATTCGAAACGGCATCATCCCGGGTCAGGAATTCGGCCTGAAGACCCAGGCGGACATCGCCCGAGGGCCGGAAGTTCCAGCCCAGCTCGTACCGGCGCGTCAGGGACACATAGCTGCGACGGGTGCTGGTGCTGCTCTCGGTGGAGAGACGTCGTTCATCGGCCTGTTGCCAGCGCCAGCGCAGGGAGGAGCGGCGGGACACGTTGAGATTGCTCCTGAGCTCGAACTTGCGTTCCAGACGATCCTCGGGGTGGTCGGCATACTGCCGGTCCTTGGTTTCCCGAAAATCGAACCGGACCCGGAGGTCGATGGCCTTCAGATGCTGCAGGAACGTCAGCTCCTCGGTGAAACGAAGATCGCCCAGGACCGTGGTCTCGTTGTCGAAAAGCACGGCCGGATCCAGGGCCAGCAAACCGGCAATGTCCTCGGTGGTGCTCCGCCCCTCGATGGCTGCCACTGTCAGGCTATTCCAGGCCCCGTACCACTTCTTTTCCCCCAGGAACTTGAAATCCTGTCGCCAGTTCAGATCGGCCAGCACCGCCGTGGTGGCCACCAGGCTGTCGGTCCCGGCCAGAACCATGTCGTGGTCACCCAGATTGCTGCCCACGTAGTCGCCGTCCTGGTTGTAGTCGCCCTGGTTCTCACCCACAAAAACCACCTGACGATCCAGGACCTCGGTGCGGCTGTTGTCCACCCGGTACCCCAGCGACCAGTCGCTCCCGATCCGATCCCACTGGGCGGATAGATCCAGCCGGGCCAGTCGGGTCGTCTGCTCCGCCTGGCCCGGGGACAGGATGCGCCGAAGCGTTCCTTCTCCCACCAGCCGCATGCCCGCGTACCTTCCGGTGCTCACCCCGCCGTTGAAGGTCCGGCTGTCCCTCTGCAACTGCCAGTCGCCGGCCACCAGGGAGTCAGCCAGGCCTCGCTTGAAGTCGACCCGCCAGTCCAGGGGTGCTCCGGGAGCCGCAGCCAACCCTGCCCCCGTTTCCTCGTAGCGAAACCCGCCGGCCCGTCCCGTGGGAATCCGGGCATCTTCCCAGCGACGGGAAAGGAAACTCCCCGAGGGAGTCACCGGCCCCAGCCGCCAGGACAGCCGGTGGGTCCGGCTGGTGCGGGTGATGTCCAGGGGATCAAAGGTATCCCGAGCCCTGGCCGTCAGCTGGCTGTGGGAGCCCCGGCCCCCTCGCCAGGTCCAGCCCAAACTTCCGGCCAGGCGATCCGCTGCCAGATGGTCCCCATGATCCAGTTGCCCCCAGTCACCCCCCAGGTTGAGCGATCGTCCAGGGCCACCGGTCTGCCAGTTCCCCGTCAGTCGGGTTTCACGGCTGGCCTCATCCAGAAAACCCATCCTCCGCGCGCGGTCGGCCAGACCCCAGTCATCGTAATCGAAGACCGTCCTGTGCAACTGGAAGGGCTGGAAGTTGGCCTCACGCTTTTCCCAGGACCCCTTGAACGAGGCGACGCCGAAACTGCGTCCGCCGATCTTCAGGGATCGCGGCCTGATGCGCCCCTCAACCCGACCTGCTCCTCCCTGATTGTCGTCATTATCCCGGTCGGAAAGGAGGTTGCGGTCATCGCTGCCCAGGTTCCATTCGGCCCGGACATGGTCACCGGCCGAATCACCCACGCTGGTCTGGAAAGTGGCCAGGCTGCGCGAGGTGGGCAAAGGCAAAAGGCGCCCGATTCGATAGCTGCCCAGATTCTGTCCCCGGTAAGCAAAAACCCGCGTGCCGTTTTCGGTCAGACTGTCCAGGGAGTAGAATCCTTCGTTCGACCCGACATAGAAAAACGCCACATCAAAATCCCCACCCTCGGGGTTGAAGACGTAGATGGTGTCGGTCCCCGCCAGGCTGCGGTCATAGTCACCCTGACCGGGTTCACGCAGCACCACCCCGGAGGCCACCGCCCGCAGGGGATCATCACCGGCCGCCGCGAGAACCTCCTGATCCTCGTCCGCCAGCTCTCCCGTCCGCAGCCGTCCAGGATCATCCTTCTCCCGGATCATCCGGACCGAGAAGTTGGCCGGCACATCCGTTCCCGGCACCTGGAAATCCAGGCCCGCCCCGGCCCCCGCCACGGTGCGTCCAAAAGGCCCTTCACCCTCCTCGAATTCCACCACGATGGTGGACTCGGCGGTGATCAGGCGGCGGTAGGTAAAGGTGACGGTTCCCCGCACATAGTCGATGATGTAGTCCCGGTCCTGCCCCCGGGTCAGTACCTCGCCGTCCAGGGTCACCCGTTCGCTGCCGGCCACGATGAAGAGGTTGCCGCTGCCGGCGCCGCCCCCCAGATAGTAGGGGCCCTGGTTGGCTTCCTGGCCCCGAACCTGGAGCGTGCGATACAGGCCCCGTGGTGAACCGGCCAGTACCTCGACCTGCGCGGGACCGGGCGTGGCTTCCAGGGAAAAGCCCTGCAGTTTCCGCCGGTAATTTCCGAAGACCGTGCCTTGCCGCCGCGCCACGAAATCACCCAGGGTGGCCTTCCAGCCCGGGGCCACCATCTCTACCAGGACCTTGTCGATGTCCTTCAGTTCCTCGGTATTCCCCTCGGGCACCACGGGTAGATTGTCATCCGAGAGGAAGGCACGCACGGCGATGTCTTCGGTCAGCTGGCCCATGATGTTCAGGCGCAGATTCTGATCCACCGTCATTTCCCGACGATTCCCCGACGACACCTGCACCGTCTTGGAGCCACTGACCTGAAGGTTGCCCGCACGCCAGGCATCGGGGCGCAACTCGGGAGTGAAAAAGGGTCCATCGCCGGCGGCCGGGGTTTCGGTTCCGTCGGTGCTTCCGCTGGAACCGGGAGACCGCCCAACCGGGCGCAGATCCTGACGGGCGGTCACCGGCACCGGGAGAAAACGGTAGCTGATGATCACCAGACTTTTCGCCTCCATACCGGTGGTCCGAATGCTATCTCCCGGGGCCGAGGTATTCCAGTTGCGGGTGGGCACCACCATGCCGGACCGGCCTCGGACCCGGTAGTCTTCGCCCTGAACCCAGAGCGCCCCGTCCACCTGCACCACAAAACTGGCGGGTTCACAATGCCCGTGGGCCAGCTTCAGGGGCTGGGTGCCCGAAGTCACCAGACGGTATTCGATTTCCTGATGAAGCAGAGGAGAGTCCTGGGCCAGGGCGGGGATCGCGACCATCGGCAGGAGGAAGTACCCCAGAAGTACCGCAGGAAGAAGGTTCGCCGTCACCCGGGGGCGCATTATTCGTAGATGATGCGGTAGACGAGAATAGCTGTGCGAGCCTGGTCGATCACAGCCAGCAGGTCATCGGGACCAACGGCCACGTCCACCGGAGAGACGGGCGTCCCGCGCAGTGAGAAATCCCGACCGGCCGAAAAAACGGGCCGGAAACGGGCATCCAGCACGTGGATCAGGGAGTTTCCAGGGTCTGCCACGAACACGTTGCCAAATCGATCGCAGTCCAGCCCCGAGGGGGAAGCCATGACGTTGTCGGCCGCGTAGAAACCGCCCACGGTCCTTTCGAAAAAGCCCAGGCGGCCGTACCAGCTGAGGCGGCTGTTGGCGGTATCACTGGCCAGGATGCTACCATCGGGCAGGAAGGTCACGCCGGCCAGGGCCCCGAACTGGTCATCCAGCGACCCCGGTTCCCCCAGACGCATGTTCAAGGTCAGGAAAGCGTCAAGGAGCAGGACCTGTTGCTGAGCCTCGTCGGCAATGATCAGTCGGCCGTCTCGATCCACATCGAAAGCCAGTCCCCGGGTGGTGACCGCCGGATCCACTCGCGCCACATCCAGCAACTGGTCCTGCCAGCGGCCCGAAAGGTCGAAGCGGAACAGGTTGTCCCCGCCCCGATCCAGGACCAGAATCTTGAAGCCGTCCACCTGCACATCCACGGGTCGATAGGGACGTGAGAGAGGAGCGTCGAACTCGTACCAGCGGGCCGCCCCCACTTCCAGCCCATAGACCTTGCCCCGGGATTCATCGCAGAAAATGAGAGTGCCGTCGGCGGCGAAAGTGACCCCGCTGGGGCGCTCCAGGGGATAGTAACTGGCGTCGGCGGTGTTCTCATGGGACATCACGAACTCGAGGGCGGCCACCCGGGTTCCGATGCGCCCCTGAGCGCTGGACGACCCCGAGGGGCTGGAGGGTACGGGCCGGTCGGTGGCCGGACCGGGCCCGGAATTCCCCGCACACCCGACCAGGCTGACCAGTGAAACCGTCAGCAGCACCGCGCGAAGGCACGTCAGAGACTTTCTCATGCTCGGGGGAGCCATCATGGATCTAGAACCGCCGGGAAACGACGCACTGAGCGCCCGGATCGCGCCATGAGGGCAGCATTTCCAGTCCCAGATTCATGCCCAGGACCTCGGTTTCCAGCTTCCCATCGGCGGCGCCGGCGCCCAGCACCGCATCGACCACGGACACTGCCCGGTTCACCACCGCGAACAGGATCATGAAATCCCGGCGGTCATAGGCGCTGTTGGCATCAGCCCGCAGGGAGGCAAAGCCGGTGCGGCGATCCTCGTTGACCCACTGCCAGGCGTCGGATCCGGACACCAGGCCCCCGGGCTCTTCTTGCAGGGCCCGCGCTTCACGCAGAACCGACTCGTTGTAGGCGTCACTGTCCATGTAGCGCCCCACGCTTTGCCAGTAGCTGTCGGGATGTTCTCCGCGGGTTCCGGCGTAGATCTCGGCATACTCGATCGAGGAGTCCAGCCGGTTATCTCCCTGATGATCGAAGATGAAATAGGTGGTCCAGATGGCCACCTCGATGCCGCCCATCAAGAACGCCTTCTTCTGCTGACCGTTGTAAAACTGGCCCGCTCCGGGGAAAACAGCAGACAGTGCTCCGGCCGTGGCCTTGGTCTTGAAGTTGGAAGGCCCGGAAGAGTCCTTCTTTTCCTTGCCGGAAGCGGCACCGATTTCATTGTCGCGCTCGATGCCCTGCCCCCCGATCTGAGCGTAGAACAGATAGGGCGTGCTGGCCTGAGCCCGCCAGTTATGGGTGGCCTGGGACCCCATCAGGGCGTACTCGACCTGAAGGAACGAGCTCACAGGTGCACCGTCTCCGGCCTGGGCCACCTTGGTCCCCGTGGCCAGGAGCAGACCACACGCCAGGAATGCTGTCGCGGACCGCATCTTGTTTCGCAATAAACTCATGTTCAAACTCCGCCTCACGGTTTGTTGGCGCCAATCAGGTCGATGATTTCCAGTTAGAACGAAACCCTGGCACCCACGGTGCCGCGGTAAAGGCCCTGGGGTTCGGTGATGATTTCCACGGTGTGCCCCGCCACCTTCATCCCGCTGTCCCCACCCCCGAGAAGGCCGTTGAGATAGGCGACCTGCAACACGCTGGCCACCCGCAGACCCATGTTCACGTAAAGGAAGCGATCGCGCTTCTTGTAGGCGTCGTTGGCCTGATCCCGGATGTCACGATACACTTCGCGATGCTCCGAAACCCAGGGCTGGCGCAGGTCGCTGATGGTTTCCGTGGGCTCGTAGTCGTAGGTCGGGCCCCAGAAGGTGGGGCGCAGATAATCGTCCCAGCCGAAGATGAACTGGTCCCACTTGCCCAGATTCTCGTAGTACTCGCGGCGATCCTCTTCCACCGTCACGTACAGCGGGAGAAATCCCAGGTCCTCCACGCCCGTGATGTTCTCGGTCACACCCGGGAAGTACAGGGCACCTTCGCCGCTGCGCTCGGGGTCGGCACTGCTCCCGTTGTAGGCCTCGACCAGTCGTTCATCGCTGTAGTGCAGGTCGGCATAGGCGTAGTACTCGTCGGTGTAGTCCTTGCCATCACCATGGTACTTGGCCACCTGGGTCCAGCTGAAGATGTCCAGGGCCATCATGACGTACCCGCGCTTGTATCCCAGCAAGGCCTCACCCGCACCGGGCAAGACGGCCGAAGCCAGGATGGTGAGCCCGGGCTTGATCCCCTGCCTCCCGGTCCCGAAGGATTCTCTTTCGAACCGGGAGCCGGCCGCCCCGCCGCCAATTTCATCCTGAGCGGCCAGTTCTCCGGTCAGCGCCAGGGTCTCCAAGCCGCCACGCTGCAGCAGCCAGGCCGCACGGTCCTGACCGGTCTGGGCCTGCGCCGTGGTCCCCATCACCAGCAGCACGCACAGGGTCATCAAAACCAGGGACTTCATTCGTCCATCAGTATCAAACCGGGTCATGTTGTTCTCTCCTTGCCTGGGCGGGGTCATCGTTCCACCGCCAGGGTCATGGTACGAATTTCATTGCCACTGGTACCGGGATAAACCAGCCGGCCCAGATAAACACCACTGCTGGCCATGGAGCAGTCGAAGCGGTGTTCCACCACCTGCCCACCGTCCACGCTGAATGTCTCGCTGGAAACCTGTTCGCCTTCCAGATTGTAGAGCTCGAATCGGGCCTGGCCACTGCCGCCGCTGAAGAAACGCACGGTCACTTCACCTTCGCTGGCGGGATTGGGATACAGGTAGGCCTGGTCCCTTTCCCGGGCAGCCGGGGCCACCGACCCCAGGTCCTGGGGCGTGCCCTCACTGCCGGCACGCAGAGCACCACCGGCGGGGCCATACCAGCCGCTGGTCACGGGATCGCCCGCTCCGGCAGCCAGGAGTTCGTAGGCCACCAGACGTCCGTTGGTGAACTGTCGGTCCATGGGCTCTCCGGTGTACCCACCCTGGGACATCAGGTACAGATGGCGCTTGCCGGTTGCGGCCGAAGGTTGTCCCACGGCAAAGCCGGCACCGGCGGTATCCCCCCAGAGGAAGGGCGTGTTGTCGATCAAGCGGCCGGTGGCATTCAGGCCCACCAGGTGGCCGCCGTCAGTGTTGAAGAAGAGCTCGTTCACGCCATCGCCCGTCGCGTCCACGATCACCGAGGGCCCGGTGACCCGGGTTTCAGGATCGAGCGGGAACAGGTCGAAGAAACGAACAGGGAAGCCGCGCAAGGGCACACCGCTGGCCTGGAACCCGTAAATGTGTGAGGCCGTCAACAGGATCAGATCGTCCCGGCCGTCGCCATCCAGATCGGCCACCGCCGGCTCGGATACCAGGGGGTCGTGGACCGGCAGGAGATCCTCGTTGGTCACTTCGCCATCGGAGGCCAGATTCCACCCGCCGAGACACCCGTTGTCGTCAAACAGCCAGAGCAGATCCCGGTCTTCCAGCTGAACCACCGCGCTGTGCAGAGCCCCTGCCGGGCTGCCCGGAAATTCCGTCCAGCTGGAAAAATCGACAGTCCCCTCGCTGACCTGAACCTGGACAAAACCTTCCTCGAGGAAACCCAGGAGAGTTTCGTTGCCTGGCCGGGCCAGCAATCGAGGAGCACTCAGCCAGGACTGGGCGGTTTGTCCGGCTTCGCTGGAAATGCTCAATCCCGTTTCGACAACTGATCCGTCACCATCCAGCAACAGCAGAGAATCGGGCGCGGCAAAAGCCGCAATCCGCAGTCCGTTCGCAGTGTCCACGGCCAGCGGGCCACTGATCAGGCTGTCCACCAGATCGTGAGCCCAGCCACCGGGCACCTCCGCGGGATTGAAGGTACTCAAGCCAATGGTTCCACGCACGGTGGCATAGGCCACCGCAGCCTCGCTGGACGGGTGTCCCGGAACCGAAACCGGTGCACCGGCCAGGGGGGAATCCAGGGCCAGGAAGGATCCGGCCGGTCGGCCGGCGGGCGGAACAAAGCGCGCATTCCCGTCGGCATTCAGAGCAAACAGGGACCCGGGAAAATCGCCCCCGGTCCAGCCGTCGGGCGCCTGGTCGGCGAACACGACAAATTCACGGTTGGCCACCGAGAGCGGAGTGCCGGAAGTCACAGCCATGGCTCTTGGGCCCTGCGAACCACCAGCTCCCGCGGCCAGGGTCGAATCAACCGGGGCCATTTCCCAGGGAAAGCCCGGGGCCAGGGGGCTGATTTCTCCCGTGAAGACCACCACGCTGGAGGAGCGCACACTATTGGCGCGGATATCACTCAGCGAAAGGCCCGACCAGGACCGATCAAACATGCGGCTGGAAGGGAAGGCATCGGTGTATATGTTCTGGAAGCCATTGTCCTCGCCAAAGGGATCACGATAGCTTCCGTACCACCCCAGCACATAGGAATCGAGCACCCCCACATCCTGGATACCATCGGCCTCCAGAATGCGCAGGCCGTCGCCCCAGGCGTTGATGGTGTTGGTCTCGAGGTTCTCGGCAATGCGGTCGTTGTTCACATGCCAGGCGAGCAGTCCGCCGGCGGGCAGGAAAAAATCGTACATTCCGGAATTGGTCCAGTTGCCAAAACGTTCCCCGGCCAGATACAGAACCACGCCTGTTTCTTCGTCACGCTCGAATGCAAAACCGCCGTAAGGCGTGTAGGTGAAGTTCTCGTCAGGGAAAGGCACATAGCGGTTTTCCAGCAGGAAAAACTCCCGTGGGGAAACTCCGGCCTTGATGACCTGGGGATAGTTCAGGTCGAAATCGCCACTGCCGGCATCCCAGAGGGAATACTGATCGCGCGGCACCTGAACGGCGGGCAAACGGTATTCCTTGCTCCTGCCCTCGATTTCCTCGGCTTCAACCCAGCCCAGGAACCACTTGTTCCACACACCCAGCGAGGGGGGCAGAACGCCCACCGCGGTGATGAGGCTGATGGTGCCGTCATCCTCTTCCTGACCCAGGGTCACGGGCAGATTGGTGCCGGAATCCATGAGATCCCAGATGCCCACCTGGGGCAAGCCGGACGCCGTGTTGTAGATATCCACCAGACCCAGAGCATGGCCGAACTCGTGGTAGAAAGCGGCGGCTATGCTGCCGGGATACCCGTCCTGGTTGGTGGTCTCCGGAATGATGGAACACTCGCTGAGAGATCCGCCGGAACTGGGCAGATCCTGGGGCTCACCCAGTGTCACAAAGAAGGTGGGGATGTCATTGGGTGAATCGCCGTTGATGTCGCTCTGCCAGTCGCTGCCGGCATGCACGAAGATGATGTAGGTGAAAGGGTCATTGTCGTCGTAGAGAGACAGATCCGCCGATCCGTCGGCCGCTGTTTCTTCGTCGGCCTTGACCATCATGTCCCTCACCAGGCGCTCCAGGCTTTCGATGGACCAGAAGCCCTCGCTGCCCGGGCCGTAATCGGCCACATCGGTCAGCTTGTAACTATCGTTTTCACCTTCGGGCAGCACCCGACCGGCGATGTGCAACCGCCCCCCGGACTGGTAGTTGTAGTACTCGCTCAAACCTGTCAGATGTGATTCGTAGAAGGCCTTGTTGTGCGGCGGTGGATCGATCTGAATCCCACCTGTGTCAGGCGGCGGGGTCAAAACGAAATCACCCCCGGGGTCGATGGTCGTCAGCTGGGAATCGCGGTTGGCCTCGAAACCGATGCGGACCAGAAGGACCCGCAGGGTATCGACCCCGGCAAAGGCCTTGTTCGCGGCACCGACTCCGGTGAGACGGGATTTGCCGTAACCACGCTCGGCCAGCAGAGCCTGTCCCTTGCGGGAAACGTGCTGCGGGCCCACCAGCTGGTGGATGGCCTGCCAGCGGCGAAAATACTCGCCTTGCCGGTGCTGCTCACGCTCGATCCGTTCGGGACCGTCGGGCAGGTTGCGGATGGCTGTCCAGTCGTTGCCCATCACGGGCAAGCGATGGTAGTGCCCATGGCCGTCCTCCGCCCAGGCATCGGTCGTGGTGATCAATGGAGCTGCCGCCAGGGCAACTCCACCGATGAGCACACACAACTTGAGGGATTGCCGCATCAGACGGCAAACACTTTGAAATAAGGGCTGCAAAGCCATTCTCCTTAACTCAGGGGGAGTCAGGCAGCCTGGTTATCACGGCAATTAAGCCGGCAGATCACTGCCGGGACGACTAGAAACGGTAACCCAGCGAAATCCGGCTGACCCGGTCCAGGCCCTTGGCCTGAGGCACCGAGGCAAAATCGATGGTGATGGCCTGTCCGGACCATTCCTGCATATCGACGCCGAAGCCATAGGTCGTGTCCTGGATGTCACCGTACTTGGCGCTCTTGTAACCGAAGCGCACGAACAGGGAGCGCAGGTAGTTCCACTCGACACCGCCGCCGTACTCGTTGTACTCGGTGTCCAGGCCAAACCCGTAGTCATTGCCCTTCCACTTGTAGAGGGGCACCTGGTAGTCGGCCACCACCAGCAAGCCCATGAACTGGCTGTGGTACAGGCTGTGGGCAATGCCCATGGTCAGCTTGCGGGGCATGGGATCGCTCTGATCGGCATCGACATGCTTGATGTCGGGGCCCAGGTTGGACACGGCCACACCGATGTTCGACTTGATGGACGGAACCTTCCACAGCATACCCAGATCCACACCGAAGCTGTCGCCGGAGCCACCGCCGTTGGGGTCCTGGATGATGTCGTCGGGGCTCAGCTTGTCACGGAAGTACTTGATCCCCATTCCCACACCCAGGGTCTGGCTCAACCGCACTCCGTAAGTGGCGTGAACAGCGAACATGTAGCTGTGAAAGACGCCAGTGGGATCACCGTTCTCGTCCGTGCCCTCCTGGTCGCCCATGTCCAGGTAGTTCATGGCAAAGCCCATGGCCCCATGGTTTCCCACGGGCATGCCGTAGCCACCCCAGTAAAGGCCGATATCATCGGCCAGGCCCTGGGCCAGACTGGACTGCATGATGTGGGCATCGTGCTGCTTTTCACGGTCGGCCATGAAGGCCAGGCCGCCGGGATTCCACCAGATCGAAGTCACGTCCTGGGACAGGGCCACGCCGGACTCACCCAGGGCGTTATACCGGGCACCGATGGGGAACGTCAGGTTGATGGCGCCGGCGCCGGAGCCGGCCATGGCGCTGCCGGCCAGGCCCAGAACCAGGGCCAGGCCCAGAGAGATCGCTGTCAGGTTCCGCTTCATCTGTCTTTACCTCCGCTACAGTTCATTTCCAGGTCCCGAAGGACCGTCTCTTCTTGGCAAATATCAACGCATGATGACGAGTTTCCCCGTCTGTCGCAGTTCTCGTCCGTCACCGGAATCCATGGTTCCCCGCAGTACGTACAGGTAGGTTCCATTGGCAATCTCATCGCCCTCCTGGTCTTCACCATCCCAGGACAGGATCTGAGGGCCTTCAGCCAGGGATTCGGTGTGGGTCCAGATTCGCTTGCCGCTGAGGGTATAGATGTCCCAGCGGATTTCCATCGCGTCACTGATATCAAATATCAATCGGCACGGGCCCGGTGTAGGGTTAGGAAAAACCGTGGCATCGCGGATGCCGGGCACGCCGTACTCGGCCACCGTGAAGCTCAGCGTATCGGATCCCACGTTCCCCAGAGCGTCACTCGCATGAAGGGCCACGGCGTGCTTTCCTTCGGAGATGTCGCCAGGCAAGGGAAAGATCACCCGCCCGGTGGTGTAACTGTTGGGGTCGTAATTGAACGACTCGGTCACCTCGGTCATGAAACCGGTGTTATCAAACTCCAGCAAGATACTGTTGCCCGGAGTGGTCCCGAGCATGGCAATGCCACTGGTGTCGGTCAGGGTGGCATTCAAGGAATCGCCCGGACGCACCCGGTACGGGTTGGGCAATGCCAGGGCAATGGACGGCCCCAGAACATCGTCCACCGGACCGGTGGCCGAACGGACGGCCGGCACTTGCATCTGGCCGCCATGCTGGCCGTCGGGCCCTTCGATGACCAGCCGGACACTGGCCCGGTCACCATAGCGCAGCTGGGCCGGGACCTTGAAGGGCACGGCCAGGTTGTCCCCACTCATGGTGCCGGTTCCCCGGAACACCGGAGCGCCCAGCTTGACGAAAGTGCGCTCGGAAGGTGTGTAGACGTATCTCGGCGGATCCTGGGTGTAATCCAGGTAGTAAGAATTGACGATGTACACCTTGTCGTAGGCAGATTCCTGGACCCGCAGGTCATAGGAGTCTCCCGCCCCGAGCATGGCCCCTCCCGCCCCGGTGGTCGCTTCCACCACCTGCAGGGCTCCGGAGCGCAGGGTGTCCACCGAGGTGCTGGCAAAAGCCAGATCGCTGACCGGGTTGGGCAAACGCAATCCCGGGTCACTGAACAGGGTGTAGCGCTGGCTGTTACGCCGCGTCCGGAACGAAGCCATCTCGGCCTTGCCGGCCATCAGGGCCTGGGACACCGTCACATCTTCGGCCACCTGCCCCGAGGGGTACAGGCTACTGTAGAAGGCGTTGCTCAGCAGGTTGTTGTCACTGATGAAGCTGACCTGGCTGGCACAGATGGTCCCGATGGCCCCCCCGTTCTCACTGGCGATGAACAGCTCGGCCATGGAGCGGCGCAGAGGATTGTCATAGACCCCCACATCGCAGCTGAAGGCCACGAACAAAGGGCGGCGTAACCCATTGGTCAGGTTGGCGATATCACGAGATTGAAAGATCTGCTCGTCGGCCAGATTGTCCTCGGCCCCGTGCCCCACGTAATGGAACAGGGTGGTGCCGGCATTCAGGGCCGCATTGATATCAGCCCGCACCTGAGGTTTGACGAGGGACCCGGGCGGGAAATCGTATTCCACACCATAGATCTTCAGGATGTCGAGTTCCTGAGGGATGTAGCTTCCGGCCAACAACTCGGCTTCCAGCATGTGCGAAATCTCGGTGGTGATCGGATGAGGATAGTGACTGGGACGATTGCAGTCGTCGCTGGTCATCAAGAGGTTGTTGCGCCACATACCCGCCGGCGGATTGTCCCCGTATTCGATCATGAGATCCACCATGCTCCGGGCTTCCGCCACCGTGGTGGCCGGCAAGCGCCCGGTGGCCAGATCCGGAATATCCAGACCCACAGTCGGATCCGGGACATCGAAGGAAGAAAGGCCGTCGTCGCTGGCGTAGGGCGCATTGCGCAGATCCGTGGCTCCGTTGATGGGGAAAGCGGTGCGCAATTCAGCCGGCACGAAATCCCACAGATCCACGAACGGAGCATGCCCCAGATAGTTGCGAAAATCCCGGCTGGCGTTGCCCAGGAAGCAGGCAAACTGCAACCGACCTTCCGCCTCGTACACATATTTCAGGTAGTTGCGGATGGCCATGGCATCCTTGCGGCCACCGGAGAAGTTGTTGTAGATCTCCTGTACCGAAACGGCTCGGGCCGAGGGGTTGTCCACCCCGACCAGGGTCTGGTCATGGAAATCAGCCAGATCTTGCGCCGCCTGGACAAATGGCTCGGCATAGATCACCAGGTAGTCCAAGGCGGTATCCTGGCTGCGCAGGTCCACCGGACTGACCCGCTGGGCCGAGGTCACTTCCAGAAGCTGGCCCAGATCCTGGGCCACCAGGTGGAGGTCGATGTCCGGATCTCTGGTCACTCCCAGGGTCAACACCGGAGGCGATTCCCCCGTGGGTTCTCCTTCCAGCTGCCGGGGTGCCTGAGGATTGGAAACGTCCCAGACCATCGTGGAGGACAGGGCCGAAACGGTGAGATTGATGTCAAAGGCTGTGCCGATGGCCGACACTTCGTCACCCCAGAGAGTGAAGGCGAAGGGCTCATTCGACCCGCGCATATCGAGATCGGACCAGTACAGCAGATCGAAATAATCCAGGGCCAGAGGCACGCCGCCGCCGCCGGTGTTGACGAACGTGAAGCTGTTCTGCCCCGTTACCAGCTGGGTGCTGCTACCCAGGAGACGAACCTGGGCACTGTCGTGCTGGGCATTCCGGAAAAAACTGGTGCTGGCAGAATGTTCGCTGTCACCGTTCAGCCATCCTTCGGCGGCAAACTGGTAGGTGGAGCTGGTATAGCGGCCCGGATGGCCCCGGAAGCCGATAACGAAACGGGCCTCCTGGCCTTCCACCGGGTGACGCACCTCGAAAGACCCGGTGCTGGAAGTGGTGACTCCGGGATTCCATGCCCAGTTGTCCTCGACAATACCGGCGGACTCGACGGCTTGCCTCTCGACATGAAGGCGCAGACGGGCCATGGTGACGGTCTGTCCACCGAGGGCCGAGGCACCCGTAGATGCGACCCGCAGGGGTGCTCCGGGCAAAGCCGATCCGCCGGAAAGACCATCCCAGGTGATCCAGTACACACCGGAGCCGGAGTAAGGATGGTCGAAATGATCAAGACGGCCTGCCCTGGGATCCAGGCGATCAGTCCAGGTCGAGGCAGAAACCCCGTAGAAACGCAGTTCATCGTCGAGGTTCCACTCGCCGTCTCCTCCATCGATGACCTGGATGGCCACCTCGGTCAGCCCCACCCTCTGGGGCTGCTCGCCCTCGGCCACCGCCACATCGGAAGCCAGGTTCAGGCCCCCACCCTGGAAAACCCGCAGGCTGGCCGGGTCGATGTCCGAAGCAGGAACGCCAAAATCGGCCATTTCCTCACCGGTGACGCGAAACACGCCGGTCTGATCGAGTTCCAGTCGGACCCAGTTGCTCGTCAAGTCGAAAGGATTGAACTGTCCACGCCCGGAGGCCTTGGCCTGCTGAGCCTGCTGCTCCAGGAACACCCGTCCACCCTGGGCCAGGGCCTGGAACAGTTCGGCGTTCAAAACGCCGCGGGGCATCATGGACTCTCCAGTGGCGAAACCACCAGCAGCCTTGGCATCTCGGGCCAGTCGCAGCTGTTCCCGGGGCTGGCCAGAGGCGGTGTGCTGAATACTCAGGGTCAGAGAGCGCAGAACGCCCCCCTGGGCTCCCAGCTTGACCAATCCCCCGGCCAGAGGCACCGTCCGGAAAATGGCCGGCGCCCCGAATTCAATCAGCGCCGCGTCTTCCAGTGCCTGATCCGGCAGACGCCACCAGCGTACGCCGCTGACACTGACCTGCAGAGACTCGCGGGTGGGCACGGCCAGGGTCAGGGGCATCCGAGGAGGCAGAAGCACGGGATCCGGTCCCGATTCTTCATCCACGGTGTGGGGCAAGGCCCAGATCACCTGGTCCAGGGTCAGTTCGTCCCAGCTTTCCGGTTCCTGAATGACCGGAAAGTCCAGGCGTATGCGTGTCAGATCCTGGCTGCTTTCAAGAACCTGGACCACCGGGGGAGCCATGCGGGCTTGCTCGGCCAGGGTGGCGGCTCCTGCAGGCTCCGGCTGCAACAGTCCCAGGAGGCCAAAGCAGGCGACAAAAATGGCGGCCTGCCAGACCAGAGAACGGGGCCCCAGCGTACGCCCGTGAGGGATCAAACCGGTATGGGACGGAAAGACAAACTGGTCGCGACGCATTTTTCCCAATTTCTGAAAAAGGTTTTCAAGGTCGGGAAGCATCCCTCCCAGACCGCCCAGGATGGCGGGCAGACTGGCAAAGGGCATGAATAACAACAAGATAAGACTGAAAATACCACCGGCCAGTTCCAGACGCCAGTCGGGATGGTCATAGTGGGGAATCGCATCGAGCACCGCATGGCTGGCGATGCCCGCGAGCAAGCCGATCACGGGATTCCCGGTCATCCCTCCCGCCAGTGCCCCGGCCGCGAAATGCGTGAACAGGCACATGATTCAGGATTCCTCGGAGCCGCCGGCCGGCAGCTTCTCGGCCTCGTCCGGCAACATGATGGGAATGTCATCCTCGATGCGATACCGCACCTTGCACTGGGCGCAGGTCAACCAGTTATGGCCGGCGTCCGGGGTCACCCCTTGACGGCACACGGGGCAGGCGAGGATTTCCAGAAGTTTGGGGTCCAGCATCTTCATGTCTCCTGACACGGATCTTCAGGTACGAGGGACTGTTGTCACGTATTCTAATACGATGGGGAAGGGTTGCAAACACGCGATGGCGCTATCCACAAAAAAACCCGGCGGTTGAGACCATACAATGGCCCTGGCCAGGAGAGGCAGAACAGATTCTTGAAGGGGTTGGCAAAAGGATGATACGCCAAAAAAGCCTACGTGTCAACCTTGTCCGTTCTCCTCGTAGACCCCCATGTCCAGGAATTTTTGCAGGCGGGCATCCAGGAGATCGGTGATGGACATGGTTTCAAGCTCGGCCAGGGAGTCCTGAATTTGCCCCTTGATGGT
Source organism: Candidatus Krumholzibacteriia bacterium (assembly GCA_036351155.1). Classification (GTDB taxonomy): domain Bacteria; phylum Krumholzibacteriota; class Krumholzibacteriia; order LZORAL124-64-63; family LZORAL124-64-63; genus LZORAL124-64-63. The sequence continues at coordinate 24,418 of JAZBOO010000099.1, forward strand.
CAGCGACATGCCCTTGTGGTCCCGGTGAGCGCCGCCGATGGGCTCGGGAATGATGGCGTCAATGGCCCCCAGCCTCAAGGCGTCCGTGCTGGTCAGCTTCATGGCCTTGGCCGCTTCCTTGCTCTTGGCGCCATCGCGCCAGAGGATGGCGGCACAGCCTTCCGGGCTGATCACGGAGTAGATGGAATTCTCCAGCATGAAGACCCGGTCGCCCACACCCAGGGCCAGAGCGCCACCGCTGCCGCCCTCGCCGGTGACAATCACCACGATGGGCACCGGCAAGTCAGCCATTTCCCGGAGATTGCGGGCAATGGCCTCGGCCTGGCCCCGTTCCTCCGCTCCAAGGCCAGGATAGGCCCCCGGAGTATCGATGAAGGTGACCACGGGACGCTCGAAGCGAGCCGCCATTTCCATCAACCGCAAGGCCTTGCGGTAGCCTTCGGGGTGCGCCATGCCAAAATTGCGCCGGATATTGCTCTTGGTGTCCCGGCCCTTCTGGTGGCCCAGGATCATGACCTTGCGGTCTTCCAGGGTGGCCATTCCCGCCACGATGGCCTCGTCATCGCGGAACATCCGGTCCCCGTGCAGTTCCACGAAATCGCTGAAGACATAGTGGATGTAATCGTTGGTGGTGGGGCGGCGAGGATGGCGAGCCAGCTGGACCCGCTGCCAGGGCTCCAGCTTGTCGAATATTTCCTTGCCCAGCTTTTTGGCCTTGTTCTGCAGCTTCTCGGTTTCCTCGGAAACGTCCACGCCCCGCACGGACGCGGAGTCCTGCAGATTCTGGATTTGCTCCTCGAGTTCCACCAGGGGCAGTTCGAAATCAAGCCAGAGAGCTTTTTTCTTCCAGTCCATGCCACACCTTCAAGGCTGCCTCCGGTGGGAGGCACAGGAAAAACCGTCTCCCGGAGTGAATACGGGAGAGTTCATGTTGTCCGGAGAGTAAATAATCACCCCAAGTGGGCCGAATGTCCACCCTTTGTGGTGGTCAAAAATCGTAGGAGAACCCGGTGGAAGTTTCCCAGTCGGTACGAGCCACCCCACCGGCCGGCCGAGAATCCTCTTCCACCTGCACCCCCGTGAAAAGTGACAGAGACCCGGTGATCTCCACCTTCAAGTCACCCTGGGCAAAAAGCCGATGATCCGCAAACTCGGAAACGGCGGGCTGAAAAAAGACCAGGGCGTCGACGGAGACGCGTGATGTCACAGGGTAGACCAGGGAAAGAAACAGGGACAGGCGCTGGCCCGTCGTGGCTCCCGGACCATCCTGGATCTGCTCACGCTCCCACATGAACGCACCGCCGAGGGCCAGGTCCAGACCTTCACGGGCGAGGAGATCACACCGGGCTCCCAGGCCCAGCAGCCGACGGGACTCCAGCCGCTGAAAGGGGTTTTCCTGCCACTGCGCAAAGGCCAGGGTGGACCAGGGGCCGCCCAGACGGCGGTTGTGCCGGAGATGACCCATGAACGCCCGGCCGGATTCCACCCCGCCGGAGGAACTCCGCTTGCCGCTGCCGATCAATCGCAGCAGATCGTTCCCGTACCGGTATTGCACCAGGCTGGAAAAGCTGAGCTTGGTGACCCGGCTATTGCCGCCCTGAGCACTGTGGCTGCCCGAGAATCCGCCGGACCAACCGGCCTGGTCTGATGAGGAGATCCGCAGAGTGTTGACGATGCCCGCCTGGCAGGGGGAAGCCACGGCGGACATCATGAGGAGCAGACAGAAAAACAGAGACAGAAAGGGGCGCATGAACATGACAGGTCCTCCATGACCTTGAAGCAGGCGCAGTCGATCAGGCGCGCGCCGTGAAACGTTGCTTGCGTTCGATGGGAGCGGGCAGCGTGGCGCGCAGCCGCAGTCCGTCAGCCCCGGGCACCTTCCGCAGTTCGCGAAGGCTGTCCAGGGTCAGGGCGATGTCCCGACCGTCCGAGCGCAGCAACCACTTGGTGTCGTTCCGCTGCACCTCAACCACCAGGGGCACGGGTCGGGCCATGACCGGTTCCGGGGCCAGCGGGGCATCGGGATCACCCGGATCGCTTCCCCCGGCCATGGCGCCGGCAAGGTCGCCGGCAGGTTTTTCGGAGCTTTCCGGCTCCTCGGGTTCCAGGCCCAGACAGCGCAACGGCTGAGCACGGCCATACAATTCGAACAGGCGACCCAGTTCCGCCACCCCTTTCTGGCCGGCCTTGTCCAGGTCCATTTCCAGGAACACATCTTTGACCCAGCACCCCAGAACCTCGTCGATGCGGGTGATGCGATCAACCACCACCTCACGCATGCCATCGCTCCGCACCTGCACACGACCACCGACCACCAGGATGGAATCGCTTTCCACCAGCGCGACGGCCTGCTCGTAAAGGCGTGAATACACCACCAGGCCCATCACACCCGAGGTGTCCTCGAAATGGGCGCGGGCGTAAACCCGCTTGTGACGATCGCGGTGCTTGGTGTGGCTGGTGATCACACCCACCAGATCCACCCAGGTGCCCTCGCCCCGCTTGTGAGCGCCGGCGGTGGTGCCCACCGGCAGGCAGGAAATCAGTTCGCGGTACTCGTGGAAGGGGTGCCCGGACAGGAAAAAGCCCACCGCCGCGCGTTCCTTGCTGAGCTCAACCAGAGGATCGAAGGGCTCGCATTCCAGCAGCGTCGGCTTGAGGGTTTCCTCGGCCGCCGCCCCACCGAACAGGGAGGCCTGGCCCCCGGCCCGATCCCGGGCGGCCTTCTGACCGAAACCGATGGCCCGGTCAAGGTTGGTCAGGATCTGGCGCCGGTGTCCGGGCAGCCGGTCCATGGCCCCGGCGTTGGTCAGACCTTCCAGCACCTTGCGGTTGACCTTCTGCAGGTCCGTGTGCTCGGCCAGATCGAACAGGTCGGTGAAGTCCCGCCCCAGTTCTTCCCAGCATTGCCGGATGACGTCGATGGCTGCCGCCCCCACGCCCTTGACCGCCCCCATGCCGAAGATGATGGCCCCGTCCCGAACCCCGAATTCACTGCTGGGCTGGTTGATGTCCGGCGGATGAATCGCGATACCCAGGGCCTTGACCTCGTCGATCAGCTGGGTGATGCGCTCGCTCTTGCGCATCTCGGTACTCATGGTGGCGGCCATGAACTCCGCCGGGTGATGCGCCTTCAACCAGGCCGTCTGGATGGACAGCAACGCATAGGCCGCCGAGTGGCTCTTGTTGAAGCCGTACTGGGCGAAGAACTCCATCTCCTCGTAGATCTCGCGGGCGGCGCGTTCGTCGTAGCCTCCCGCCTTGGCGCCTTCCAGGAACTTCACCTTCAGTTCGGCCATCATGTCGAGCTTCTTCTTGCCCATGGCCTTGCGCAGGGTGTCGGCCTGCCCCATGGAAAAGCCACCCATCGTCGAGGCGATCTGCATCACCTGTTCCTGGTACAGGATCACCCCGTAGGTGTCTCTCAGGATGGGCTCGAGGCAGGCGTCCTTGAAGGTGACCGACTGGCGGCCATGCTTGCGCTCCACATACACCTTGTCCATGTCCGCGCCCAGAGGCCCGGGTCGGTACAGGGCACAGATGGCCGTGATGTCGTCGTAGCAGGTGGGTGCCAGCTTGCGCACCAGCTCCTGCATGCCGCTGCTTTCCAGCTGGAAGATCCCGACCGTCCGCCCCTCCTGCAAGAGCTTGTAGGTCGCCTCGTCATCGGTGGGAATATCTTCAGCCCGGAGCAGTTTTCCGGTGCTCAGCTCGATGAGCTTCAGCGCCTTGTCGATCACCGTCAGGGTGCGCAACCCCAGGAAATCCATCTTCAGCAGGCCCAGCTTTTCGCTCATGTTCATGTCGAACTGGACCGTGATGTCACCCTTGGTGCTCTTGGCCAGCGGCGCGTGTTCGATCAGGGGCGACGGCGTGATCAGTACACCGGCCGCATGGATTCCCGTGTTGCGGTTCAGCCCCTCGAGAACCAGCGCATTGCGCAGCAGCATGGCGTGCTCGTCGGACTCCCGTGGAATCTCCTTGAGCCCCGGCGCCTCGTCGATGGCCTTCTGCAGGGTGATCCCGATCTCCTCGGGCACCATCTTGCTGATGCGGTCGCTCTCGGCAAAGCTGAACTCGAGTACCCGGGCCACATCCTTCAGCACCGCGCGGGCGGCCATGGTGCCGAAGGTGATGATCTGCGACACGTTCTCGCGGCCGTACTTCTGAGCCACGTACTCGATGACCTCGCCCCGCTTCTCGTAGCAGAAGTCGACATCGATATCCGGCATGCTGATGCGCTCGGGGTTCAGGAACCGCTCGAACAGCAGCTGGTGGCGGATGGGATCGATGTCGGTGATGCCCATGCAGTAGCAAACCAGGCTACCGGCGGCCGAGCCACGCCCAGGGCCCACGGGAATGCTCCGTTGCCGGGCCGCGTCGATGAAATCCCAGACGATCAGGAAATACCCGGCGTAGCCTGTTTCGGCAATGATGCCGAGCTCGTATTCAAGGCGTTCGTTCAGCTCGGGCGTGATCTCCGGGTATCGCTGCTTGAGCCCCTCCCGCGCCAGGTGGGTGACGTACTCGTCGGGTGTGGTGAATCCTTCAGGAAGGGGAAACTTGGGCAGCAGCAGATTGCCCAGCTGCATCTCGAAATCCACCATGTCGGCCACGCGCAGGGTGTTCTCGATGGCCTCGGGCCAGTCCTGGAACAGCTGCAGCATTTCTTCGGTGCTCTTGAAGTAGATTTCCGGGCTGTGGCTGCGCCAGCGGTTGGGATCGTTCAGCGTTTTGCCGGTCTGGATGGCCATGAGAATGTCGTGGGCCTCATGGTGGGAGCGGTCCAGAAAGTGGCAATCGTTCGTGCAGATGATGGGCAATCCGGTGGCCCTGGCCACCTGCGGCATGAGCTCCCTGATGCGCGCCTCTTCCTCGATGCCGTGGTTCTGGATCTCCAGAAAATAGTTGTCCGGACCCAGGATTTCCTTGTAGGCACTGGCCGCCTCGATGGCTGACTTGACATCGTTGTTGCGCAGGTGCCAGTTGGGTTCGCCGCTCATGCAGGCGGTCAGACCGATGATGCCCTCGCTGTACTGGGCCAGCAGTTCCCGGTCGATACGGGGGCGATAATAAAAACCTTCCAGGTAACCGAGGCTGCTCAGCTTGACCAGGTTCTTGTAGCCCGTCTCGTTCTTGGCCAGCAGCACCATGTGGAAGCTCTTGTTGTTCACCTTGTCGGCGTTGCGATTGTGCCGGTCCCCGGTGATGTAGGCCTCGGTGCCGATGATGGGCTTGATGCCGTTCTTCTTGCAGGCCAGATAGAATTCGACGGCGCCGAACATGTTGCCGTGGTCGGTCAGGGCCAGGGCAGGCTGACCCAGATCCGCCGCCCGCTTGGCCATGGCGCCCGTTTTCATGGCCCCGTCAAGCAGACTGTAATCGGAGTGGTTGTGCAGGTGAACGAAGTTGCCGGAAACTGCCAATTTATCTAACCCATCGCGCCGAATCGTCAAAAAATGCACCGGGAATGCCCCGGGGGGAATCGGGGTCCCACAATAGCAGGTCTCCCGATCGGACACAACCGGCCGGCGGAGATCCCTGCGAAACCAGCCCCCAGCCTCCCGTTTTCGAAGGTCCGGCACAGCCGAGAGCCCTCCGCGTCAGGGGCCTGAATCCTGGAGAGTGATGGTCCAGGCCAGCCGCCGGGCATGGCCCGCCTCATCCTCCACGCTGACCTCCAGGGTATGGGCCCCCGCCTGAACGGTATCCGGCAGGGTGACCAGGATGCGGTCCCGGATCAGGTCGGGCTCCGCAATCAACTGCCGCCCATCCAGCTGAACATCGACAGAAGCGGGAGAAACGCCGGATCCCTCGTCCATCACCCGCACGGCGATCACCTCCCACCGAGGCAAGGTCACGCCGGGGATCTGGCTCACGGGCCCAGGCCGCACGGGCTCTTCCTGCGCGAGGGCCATCACTGGAGCCTGGTCATCGCGCAAGACCGCATGCAGTCCCGGGTCCCGGATCGGGCAAGCCAGGGAACCATCGTCCAGGCTCAGCACCGGGCCCACCGGTTCCCAGGCGCCGCTGTCATTCTGCCGATAGACGGCCACGCCCGGATCCTGAGCCAGGTCAGCAGGCCAGGCCTCCGTCCCGGGAAATGGTATGGTCAGCTCGGCATCGACCACCCAGTCGGCCGCCTGCACCAGAACCCCGGGCCCGGCCTGGGACAGGCCCTGCGCCGTCAGGCCCTCCTGGGTGGGAATCGCCACCGCAGACACCAGAACGGTCATGGGTTCCAGCACGGGGTCACCCTGTCCGGGATGCAAGGAAAGAACCTGGACCGCGGCATCAGCCGGGACGCCTTCCTGCAAGAATGGAGTCAGCCGGAATCCCCCGGAATCGCGGACCCCCATGGGACGGGGTGTCCAGGCCGTGGCCTCCAGCTGGGGGCGAACCCCGACCACCAGATCCCAGCGGGCTTCGGTGCTGTTGCCCGCACGGTCGGTGGCCCGCAGAACCACGCGATGCACGCCCTTGCTCAACCCCTCTCCCTCGGTGCCCAGATACCACAGATCTCCTGTCCGACCCTCGAGAGTATTGGCCGGCCGCCGGTGCAACCAGCGTTCCCGGAACGCGCCGCCCTCAGTTGCCACCTTGTCCGCCCATTCCAGCCGTTGCAGGCTGTTCTGTTCGAACCCATACCATTCGTTGCGGCACTCATGGACCAGGGTGCCATCCACCTCCACCTCGATCAGCCAGGGTTCCAGCTTGTGGCCCCGGATGTCGGTTTTTTCCACGATCCGGGCACTGAAGGCCACCGGTCCGCTGGTGTTCAAGGTGGGCAAATCGCCCTCCAGGCCGGCCTCACCCCCACTCAGGTGATGCTCCAGCGGCTGGCCATTGACCAGGGTGCCCGCCTTGGCCGGCCAGGCGGTCAACCCGGTGATGACCGGGGCAATGGTGTCCTGGACCTCGAATCCCTGAGCTTGGGGATCCAGAGGCCGCCCTTGCGCATCCCGCACCTCGAAATGCAGATGAGGCCCGTTGGTCCCCGATTGACCACTCAACCCCAGCACTTGCCCCCGCTGGACCGCCCACTTGCCCGGACTGAAATAAAGCTGGGTCCGGTAGCGGCCGTTTTCCTGCTGGCTGCGCACCACCTTCTCGCGGATCTCATCGGCAAAGCGCTTCAGATGGGCATACACATAGGTGCGGCCCGACACACCCTGCAGATAGACCGCCCGGCCGTAGGCCCCCGGGCTGGTGCGCACCCGGACAATGTGCGCATCCTCCACTGCATACACGGGGAACCCCTCCTGGGACCGGGTTTTCAGGTCGATCCCGGCGTGGAACCGGCCATCCCGATACTCCATGAAATTGCTGGTCAGGTACCGGGTCCCCAGATCCATGGGCCAGCGCGGAGCCTCTTCGGCCGCGCCGCCCTTTTCCGGCCAGAGGCAGGCCTGGAGCGCCAGCAGCAAAACAATGAGGTAAAGATGAGCGTGTGGCGAACGATTCAAGGACATGGCGAAGGTCGCTCCGGTTGGGGTTTCAGGGTCAGGTCAGGGCCCACCTTTTTGGGGACAAGCCATGTTCTGGACTGTACAATAAATGATGTGGAAGGATCCACGCCACTGGATGTTCAGGCAAACATCCAGCAATCTCCTCAAAACCACGGGAGGGTGTACATGGACACAACCTCAGGCCACTGGATCGATGATCAGGCCACCATCCCCGTGCCTACCGGCAAATGTTTTCTCCTGGATACCAACGTTCTGCTGCACGACGCCGACAGCCTGGCTGCTTTCGAGGACAACAACATCGTCCTGACGGTGGATGTGCTCGAGGAACTGGACCGTTTCAAGCGCGGCAACGACGAGAAGGCCCGCAACGCGCGGCGGGTCATCCGCACCATCGACGCCCTGCGCGATGGCCAGCCCCTCAGTCAGGGCGTGCCCCTGCCCGAGGGGGGCAAGCTCTACATCCTGGTGAAGTCCTTCCTCGATTTCCTGCCCAAGGGCATGGACCGGTCCATCACCGACAACCGCATCCTGGCCGCCGGGTGCGCCCTGGAAAAGGCCGGCGTCGAGGTCCCCTTCGTGACCAAGGACATCAACGCCCGGGTCAAGGCCGACGCCCTGGGCATCAAGGCCGATGATTTTTTGAGCCGCACCGTGAACTTCGATGAGCTGTACACCGGCTGGAGCGAGCACGATGTGCCCCAGGAAGTGGTCGACAACTTTTATCAAGGCACACCGACCAGCCTGGAACACGAGTTCAGCCCCAACGAGTGTGTGCTGCTGAAAAGTGAAAGCAATCCCAAGCACTCCGCGCGTGGGATTTTCCGCGCGGAGTCGAATCTCATCGAACCTTTGCAGCATGCCGACACCCACCCCTGGGGTCTGAGTGCCCGCAACTTGCAGCAGCACTTTGCTCTGGAATTGCTTTTGCGGGAGGACATCAGGCTGGTGACCATGCTGGGCCAGGCCGGGACCGGCAAGACCCTGCTGGCTCTGGCGGTGGGCCTGCAAATGGCCGCCGAGGACAAGAAGTACCGACGCATCATGGTCAGCCGGCCCATCATGCCGCTGGGCAAGGACATCGGCTACCTGCCCGGCAGCAAGGACGAGAAGCTGAGCAGCTGGATGCAGCCGGTTTCCGACAATCTGCAGTACCTGGTCGACCCCAAGCTGGAACACAGCGGGGACAAGGTGCAGTACCTGTACGATACGGGTGTGGTCGAGGTGGAGGCGGTGACCTACATCCGCGGGCGCAGCTTGCCGAAGCTGTTCATCATCATCGATGAGGCTCAGAACCTGACCCCCCACGAGGTCAAGACGGTGGTCAGCCGGGCGGGTGAAGATGCCAAGGTGGTGTTGACGGGCGATGCGTACCAGATCGACAACCCGTACCTGGACGCGTCCAGCAACGGGTTGACCTACGTGGTGGAGCGGTTCAAGAACCAACCCATTCACGGGCACATCACGCTGGCCAAGAGCGAGCGCAGCGAGCTGGCCAGCCTGGCGGCGGACCTGCTGTAGGTCCGGCTAGTTGTCGGCGGGCTCGGCCTCAGCTGGCTGGGCCCGCTCCAGCAGGAACTGACGCATCTGCCCCAGCAAGCAGGCATTGGCCCGCTTGACGGCCTTGGTCAGGTGCTCGTCCACGAACCGCTGATCCTGGCGACTGGTGGCCGCCGCATAGATGCGATCCTCGTACTCTCCCAGGCAGGACTTGCTCCAGAGCAAATTCCCCGTGCGATCCTTCAACGTCAGGCGCACCTCGGCCTCGGCCCGATTCCGGCTGGGCATGGGCACCGCCACCACGGCCACCGCGCCCAGCACGGCGCCCAGCTTGGCGCGATCGGACCCATCCTCACCCAGGGCCAGTCCCATGGCCCCACCGATCAGGGCGGGAATGAAAAAAGACCCCGCCGTGCGTTCGAACCGACATCCCATGGAAAGAATATCAGCCGACAGCACGTAGTCGGCCTGCCCGCGCAGCGGCACCAGCTGAACCAGATTGGTTTGCTCGGTGTCCTGGGCCAGAGCCTCGGCGTAGACCTGGGCCACGGGGCGGTCCCAGGATCTGTCGGCGGGATAGTCGATCCCCAGGAACTTTCCGCCGCCCTGCCGTTGATTGAGGGGACGCATGTCGGTCACGCTGTCGATGTAGACCGAGGGGGTCCGGATATTGGCCAGCCGAAAATCGATCTCCTCGCCCGGGTAGTTGAACACGATCTTCTCCCCCGAGCAGGCGCCCAGCAGGAGCAGAACGGGAAGGAGCAAGAGGATCCGGAAACGGGAGTCGGTCATCATGATCAGTCCTTTGGACTTGTGCGTGCACGCCAGTTCAATTTCTCCAACCCGGGTCAGCTTAAAATTAGGGTATGACCGCTTTCAAGGCCAGTCCTGGTCGCAATCCCAGGCGCCGGGCCGCGCTTTCGCCGCGGCAGGCAATTTCCAGTGTGCCGGCACTTCCCCAGTACCAGAACGGTTCCCCCGGAGAACCTTCGCTGTAGCTGATGAGGGGGCCGGGCACCCTGTATCCCCCCACTTCAACCGGAAGGCCTTGATCCAGTTGCTGTCCGGTGGCTCCCAGGCGTGGCAGGTCGGTGATGGCGTTGCCGAAGCGATCGATCCAGCGGATGGTGAAGGCCTGGCCAGTATTTTGAGGGCTGTCCAGGCGACCCAGCAATGCGGTCTCACACGGGTTCCCCACTTGATCCAGTGGAACCCCGCAGGCCAGTTGGGCCGCCACCGGCGCAAAGATATCCCGGCCGTGGAAGGTGGTGGAAACACCATGGGCGCTGTGGTAAAGGGGGTTATCCAGTACCACGACCTCCGTGACCTCCGCGGCCAGAAAAGCAAACAAGCCGTTGCCAGGCCCCACGAAGAACTGACCTCGGGCCGCCACCGCCAGGGGCGCGCGGGCGCTCCCCACTCCGGGATCCACCACGGCCAGGTGCACGGTGCCCCGCGGGAAGCGGTGATGGACGCGTTCCAGGAACCAGGCCGCAGCAGCCACATCACCGGGAGGAATATCATGTCCGAGGTCCTGGGTCCGGGGGAAGGTTGTCCCCTCGGGCCAGCGGGCCCATTGCTCATCCAGGGCCGCCTTCATCTCGGCTAGCCAGGGATCGCTCCAGCCGAAATCCGTCAGGAGGGTGACCACGGACATGGTTACTCCTGCCCGACATGGTGGGCGTGCGGACGGCTTCCCACCTTGAAAACCAGAAGGCCCACCCCAGCAGCCCCCAGGATCAACGACACCCAGGGCGACACCCCGAAACCCGCCGGCAAATAACCACAAAGCATGGCCACCCCGGCCACCGCCAGTGCGTAGGGCATCTGGGTACGCACATGGTCCACATGGTCACATCCCGAGGCCAGGCTGGACATGATGGTGGTATCGCTGATGGGAGAACAGTGATCACCCCACACCGCACCGGCCAGCACCGCGCTGACGGAAGCCAGATGAATGGCGGCCGCGATTTCCGGCGACAATCCCGCCGCCGCGGGCAACTGGATGCCCATGGGAAAGACCAGCGGCATGAGGATGGCCATGGTGCCCCAGCTGGTACCGGTGGCAAAGCTGATCGCCGCAGCCAGAACAAAAACCACCGCGGGCAACAGCCGCGCCGACAGGATCTGCTGACTGACGGCCACCAGATAGTCGGCCGTGTTCAGCTCCTCGCACACCGCGCTCAGCGACCAGGCCAGAATCAGGATGGTGATGGCGATCAGCATGCTCTTGCAGCCGTCAACGAAGCCGTCCAGGGCCTCGGCCAGGCTGAGGCGCCGAGCTCCCACCGCCAGCAGAATGGCCAGCACCGCCCCCACCAGGGCAGCCCAGGTGAGCACCGCGAAGCTGTCGGCGTTGTTGAGGATCTCTCGGAGCGTGGGCGCTGCAAGTCCCGACGCCAGAGCGGTTTGCCGGCCTCCGAGATACAGCCCCAGCGCAGTGGTCAAGATCACGGCCAGGATGGGAAAACCGGCCAGCGCCGGATGCGCGGCCCCGGTGGTTTGCGGTCCAAATCGTTCGGTGTCGCCCAGCTGGTTCACCGGCGCATCGCTGGCCGGGCGCGACCCTGGGCGCAGAACAAGCCCCTCCTCCACGGCCCTTTTTTCCGCCTTGAGCATGGGGCCGAAATCCCGGCCACTGGCGGCCACCAGGTAAACGAACAGGAGCATCAGCAAGGGATAAAAACTGTAAGGGATGCTTCGCAGAAAGAAGGTGTAGGCCTCCCCCCCATCACCCTGAAGCTTGACCATGGCATCCTGAAGCAAACCGACCTCGAAGCCCACCCAGGTGGAGATGATCGCCACCGTGGTCACGGGTGCGGCGGTGCTGTCGACCAGCCAGGCCAGCTTTTCCCGGCTGATGCGCAGGCGGTCGGTCAATGGGCGCATGGTCGAGCCCACCAGGAGGGTGTTGGCGTAGTCGTCGAAAAAAATCAGGGTGCCCATGACCGTGGTGCTGGTCATGCCGCCGCGCCGCCCTCTCACGTGGCCACTCAACCAGTGCACGATGCCTTCGGTGGCGCCGCTGCGGGACAGGACGCCCACCATGCCGCCCAGGATGGTGGAAAACAGGATAATCGCGGCATGGGAGGCATCGGCCACGGCTCCGACCAGATACCTGTCGCCAATGCGCAGAAAGGCCGTGGCAGGATTCCCTTCCACGAGGGTGCCGCCCAGCCAGATCCCCAGCACCAGGGCCACGATGACCTGCCGGGTGATCAGTGCCAGGGTGATGGCCAGCAAGGGAGGCAGAACCGAAAGCCAGGAGTCCATCAGGTGTCCCCGCCTTCGGCCCAGCGGGCATAGGAGGAACTGACGTGGTCGGCCGTCCAGCCGATCATCTGCGGCACATCGTAGGGGTGCTTCAGTTCCAGTTCACCGCAGAACAGGGGAAAGCGGCTGGCCAGGACCTTGAAGGTCACGGCCACCTCGGAGTCCTTCTGCACGGCTCCCTCCCAGCGGTAGTAAGAAGTCAGATCGGCTCCCACCTGGGCACACACGGCCAGGCCGGCATCGACCAGATGGTGGGCCGTCTTCTCGGCGATGGCCCGGTCGGGAAAGGTGCTCGTCAGGATCATCAGCTTGTCGTCACTCATGGGGTTCCGTCCGATCCGCCTGCTGCCAGCAGGTCCACCATCACCTCGTGCAGCCCGGGAGCCGCCGCCAGGATGGTTTCAAAATGCAACCGCCGCGACTGCCCCGAAAAATCCGACACGAGGGCGCCGGCCTCGCGAGCGATCAGGGTCCCGGCGGCCGAGTCCCAGGGGCGCAGGCTGTATTCCCAGTAGCCGTCCAGCTTCCCGGCAGCCACATGGACCAGGTCCAGGGCCGCACTGCCGCCGCGGCGCACTCCATGGCATTTGGCCTTGAGGAAACGGGCCACGTGACCGGTGTTCCTGTCCACCAGCTCATCTCTCACATAGGGAAAACCGGTGGCCAGGAGGGCCTGTTGCAGCTGAACCGGTTGCCGCTTTTCCAGAGGAAGACTGACTCCGTGGCGAGGCCGGATCACCACCGCACCTCCCTGATCGTGAGCCAGGTAGAGCTCGTCCAGGTAGGGAGCAAAGACCGCGCCCAGCAGGAGCTTCTCGTCACTGGCACAGGCCACCGAGACCGAGAAGAAGGGATAGCCGTGGGCATAGTTTGTGGTCCCATCGAGGGGATCGATGTACCAGGTGCGCCCACTGGAGCCGGCGGCCTCGCCGGATTCCTCGGCCAGAAACTGATCCTGCGGAAAATGGTGCTGGAGGCCTTCAAGGAGGAACTCCTCCACTCGGCCGTCCAGGTCGGTGATCAGCTCGGTGGCCCGCTTGGTTGCGATGGGGCCCACCTGACCCATGCTGTCCAGCAGCATGCTGCCGGCGGCGGTGACCAGTTCCTGGACCACGAAAAGTTCTTCAGCCAGTTGTTCGGACATGGTGCGTTGACGCTCCCGGGATTGAGGGAAGTGGCCGGATGAGGGCATCTTAGCCCACCGCTTCGTCGGGGACAACAACCGGTTGCCGGGGTTGACAACTTCCGCCATTGCCTTAGCTTTGGAGGCAAGAAGACAGGTGGTCAGACAAACCCGTTCAAGAGGTATGGTCATGAAGGAAAAGATTCTGGAAGTCCTGGACGAGATTCGCCCCGCGCTGCAGGCCGACGGCGGCGATGTCGAGTTCATCGATTACAACGACGGCGTCGTCCATGTGCGCATGCAGGGTGCCTGCGGCAGTTGCCCCATGAGCCTGATGACTCTCAAGCAGGGCATCGAGGCCCGCATGAAGGCCAGGATTCCCGAGGTCAAGTCCGTCGAGCAGATCTAGCAGAGGCCCCATCGAGACCACGCCGAGAGGTTCTTCCTCTCGGCGTTTTTTACGGGAGGCGTGAATGTTCTTCATCTTCGGCTGGGGTGTGCCCCGCGTCACCGACCACGGGCCGGCCGAAACCCGCCAGTGTCCCCACTGTCACAACGAACGCCCGTGGCATCTGCAGGAAAACAGCAGCTGGATCACGTTGTTTTTCCTGCCCGTCTGGCGCACGTCGCACAGTTTCAGCATCGTTTGCCCCATCTGCAACTTCGGTTACGAGTTGACCGATGGAGATCTGGAGCGGTATTTCCCGGGTCAGTGATGGGCCAGCCACGCATCCAGGTCCATCACCTTGGCGTATGACCGCAAGGTGGTGAGGGTGGACAGGTGCACATCGGGGGCGGCCACCGTGCGGTTGCCGTACTTGAGATCGCGGGTGGCACAGGCATCCTGCACCACCACGCAGTCGAAACCCAGATCACTGGCCGCGCGCACCGCTCCCTCCAGGCACATATGGGTTTGCATGCCCACCAGCACCAGATCGGTCACCCTCTCCTCTTCCAGGAATTTACCCAGCCCCGTGTTCAGGAAGGCGTTGACCTCGTCCTTCATGAAGATCCGCTCACCCGGTTCCGGAGCCACCTCGGCGTGAAAACCTGCTCCCTGGGCTGCCTCGTGTCCCACGTGGACCACCAGATCGCCGGACTTGCGGAACTCCTGTAACACGCGACCGGCACGACGCGCCGCCAGGTCGGCATCGACCAGGGGCATGGCCCCCCCCGGGAAGTAGAAATCCTGGATATCGATGATGACCAGGGCGGTCCGGCCGGGTGGGGTACCCTGGGCGGCCACAGAGCCACCCAGGATCAGCAGGACCAGAAGCACAAACGCGCCAAGCCTCATGTCAAACCACCAGCAGTTTCATGTACTGACCCACATCGGGACAGGTGTCGAAATCCCAGGTGGCCTGGATGATGGCATCCTGACGAGCGGTGTCCAGCACCCCGGAACAGTTGGCCCGGAACTTGGCCACCAGCTCATCGTCACTCAGGGGATTCTGGGGGCTGCCCTTCGCGTGGTCCACGACCTCCACGAACTGTCGACCGTCATTGGTGTCGATGGTCGCGATGGCCCGCTTGGTGCCGGGGAACATGTCGTCGATCTCGTCGTTGGCCACCACTTCGATCTTGCCCAGCAAGGTGCGGATGCGGGGATCGAACAGCTTCTCATCGCTGAAGCTGCTGGGGTAAACACCGCCATCGGCCGCCGCAGCCGCCAGACAGTAAGGCAAGCTGTGGTCGGCCGTTTCCTTGGTCTGGGGATCGTACTTGGTGGGGTCGCTCAGGATGTCCGCGCCCCGGGCCGTGGTCTGGATGTGGATCTTTTTCAGGTCCTCGGCCACCAGCCCGTTCTTCTGCATGATGTTCAACACCGCGCTCATGGGCTGATGGGTGAGCGCCTCGGTGGGGAACGCCTTGTACCCGCAGTCGGTGATCATGAACCGCGTGCCCAGACCATCCAGCAGGACCTCGGGCAGCAGCTTCACGTTGTGCAGAACGTGCTGGAAGCCCTCCTTGCCCTCGATGACCTCCACGGGGCCCTCGTATCCTTCGCGAGCCATCATGGCCGCCAGCACGCCCGCCTGGGTGGCCAGAGGATCGGCGGTGTTCTTCATGTTGGTCAAATGGCCGGCCACCACGCCCCCCAGAGTGTAGTGACTGCTGCCGCTGATGCCCGCGGCGGCCACCATCTGGTCGGTGTTCAGCCCGTAGATCCGGCCGGCCACGAAGGGGCTGACCAGCTGGGTCAAGGTGGCGTGGTGCCAGCCCACCTCACGTACACCGGGGAAGCAGGCCAGACACCAGCGCAGCTCCAGCTCGTAGGCGATCATGATGGCCACCAGGGTTTCACGCCCGTCCTTCTTCAGGGCCTCCGCCGGGCTGATGGCCCCGAAGATGATATCCGAGGGATGGCTCGGGTCCTGCTCCCAGAAGATGTCGTTGTAATCCAGGGCCCTGACCAGCAGCGAGTTCATCAACGCCGCGTTGGGCGCATTGGTCCGGTGGCCGTTGCCGATCAAGGTGGACTCGGGCACGCCACCCAGCTTCTCGGTGAAGCGGTACATGGCGGCCATATCCTCGTTGCCCACCGCGGCCATGGCGCATCCCACGCTGTCCAGCAGGAATCGCTTGGCTTCCTTGAGAGAGACGGCAGGAATGTCTTCATACTTGAGATTGATGGCGAATTCGGCCATTTGACGGGTCAAGCTCATGATCGTTTAGCCTTTGCTGACGGTGAATGGGAAGGCCCCGGGTTCCTGATAGATGCCGACAGGATATAGAACCCCTCCCACCTTGGCCATAAAAAAGCCGACCGAAGTCCTGGGGCGTGGTAGCATGCCGTGTCCTTCCTTTTCCGACTTCCGAAAGGCACTTCATGACCCGGACCGCCTACCTCATTGACGGCATGGCCTATGTTTTCCGCAGCTTCTTTGGCATGCGCCCCATGTCATCCCCTGACGGCACCCCCATCAACGCCGTCTTCGGCCTGGGCATGACCTTGCAGCGCTTTCTGCATGAGCACCAGCCAGAGCTGGTGGGCTGCTGTTTCGACGCCGGAAGTCAGACCTTTCGGAACACCATCTACCCCGACTACAAGGCCAACCGCGGCGCCCCGCCCGAGGAGTTGATCCCCCAGTTCGACATTTGCCGCGAGCTGGTGGCCAAGATGGGCATTGCCACCTTCACCCACCCCGGCTGGGAAGCCGACGATCTGATCGCCACCTGGACCCGGCTACTGGTGGACACCGGGCACGAAGTGGTGATCGTGACCGGTGACAAGGACCTGGCCCAGCTGATCTGCCCGCAGGTCAAGATCTACGATCTGGCCCGCGACGACTGGTGGGACGAGGAAAGAGTCCCCCTGAAGATGGGCGTGACCGCCGACAAGGTGTGTGACCTGCTGGCCCTGACCGGCGATGCGGTGGACAATATCCCCGGTGTCCGAGGAATCGGCCCCAAGGCCGCCACGGCGTTGCTGGAGAATTTCCGGGATCTGGATGACATCTACGCGAACCTGGAGGGTGTGGGTGAGCTGCCCATCAGAGGCGCCAAGGGCTTGCGCAAGAAGCTCGAAGATGGGCAGGACAATGCCCGGTTGAGTCGACAGCTGGTCCAGCTCGACCATGAGGCCCCTTGCCAGGGTCAGGCCGCAGATCTGGCCTATTCAGGAGCCGACAGCTCCGACCTGGAGGCCTTTGCCGATCTCTGGGGTCTGGGCCGGGTGGCCAGCAGGATTCCGCGGCGTTAGCCTTGCCGGTAAATACTCAGGCCCTTGATGTTCACGAACTCCCGCAGTCCAAAATGGGACAGCTCCCGGCCCAGGCCGCTTTTCTTGATGCCCCCGAAAGGCATGCGCGGATCGCTCTTGACGATGCTGTTGACGAAGGCCGTGCCCACCTCCAGCTGACGGGCCACTCTCTCTCCCCTTTCCAGATCGGCCGTCCACACACTGCCGCCGAGGCCGAACTCGGAAGCGTTCGCCACGGCGACGGCCTCGGCTTCATCTTCCACCACGATGATCGGGGCGATGGGGCCGAACACCTCTTCCCGCACAATCCTCATGTCCGCGCTGGTGTTGCCGACCACCGTGGGCGGAAAAAAGCACCCTGGTCGATTCAAACGCGCCCCGCCACACAGAACCTGACCGCCTCTGGCCACGGCATCGTCCAGCTGTTCTTGCAGGGTGGCCATCTCCTGCTCGTTGACCACCGCCCCGATCTGGTTGTCGGGGTTCAGAGGGTCGCCCACCTTCAATGCGCCCATCAACCCGGCAAACCGCTCGGAAAAAGCTCCGGCCACTTCCCGGACCACGATGAAGCGCTTGGCCGCGATACAGCTTTGCCCGGTGCACAGCGTGCGTCCGGTCACCGCGCCACGGGCGGCAAATTCGATGTCCGCATCCTCCAGGACGATGAACGGGTCGCTGCCCCCCAGCTCCAGCACCACCTTTTTCAAGTGGCGGCCGGCCAGCTCGGCCATCCGTTGTCCCACCGCGGTGGATCCGGTCAGCGAGACACCCTGGATCTCGTCGCGACCGATCACCTCGGCCACCGTCTGATGATCGGCCAGGATGGTCCGGAAAACATGGGAAGGGAATCCCGCCTCGGCGAAGGCGCTTTCGATGGCCAGGGCGCAGCCGGTCACGTTGCTGGCGTGCTTGAGGATGCTGGTGTTGCCCGCCGCCAGGGTGGGCACGGCGAAGCGCAGGGCCTGCCAGAACGGATAGTTCCAGGGCATGACCGAGAGCACCACGCCCAGCGGCTGATAGGTCACCCGGTGCCACAGGCCATCGGCCTCGACCTGCTCGTCCTCGAGCCAGCCGGGAGCGTGCTCGGCGTAGAACTCACATAGCCAGGCGCACTTTTCCACCTCGGCCCGGGCCTCAGCGATGGGCTTGCCCATCTCCCGGGTCATCAGGCGGGCATAGGAGTCGGTCTGCATGCGCAGCACCCGGGCCAGATTCCCCACCAGCTGGGCCCGCTCCTGCGCCGGGATCTGACGCCAGGATTGATAGGCCTGATGCGCCTGTTCCACCACCTGGAACACGGCCGGCGGCGGCATGACGTCATAGGTGGCGAGAGTTTCTCCGGTGGCGGGATTGGTGGTGACGATTTCCATGGCACTCTCCCTGGCTGGACCAAACAGAAAAGGCCGGGCCTGAGGCCCGGCCCACCATCACATTCTCGTCTTTAAAAAGTGATCCCCAGGAACACCCGCGCCGCCGCCTGATAGAAGGCTTGCGGCTGGACGCCCATGTAGATCACCAGCAGGATCAACACCGAGGAGGTGACCACGGACACCCACTCCGTGCCATGGTAGCTGTCCTCTTCGGCGGGCTTCATGTACATGACCACGATGACCCGCAGGTAATAATAGACCGAGATCAGAGAGTTGATCACACCCAGGATGGCCAGGGGAATCAAGCCCGCGCGCACCACGGCCTCGAACAGGTAGAACTTGCCCATGAACCCGACGAAGGGTGGAATCCCCGCCAGCGACAGCATGGCCACGGCCATGGAAGCGGCGGCCATGGGGCGGGTACGGCTCAGACCGGCATACCGGTTGATGTCCTCACCCTCCTCTCCCTTGTTGTGGCTGAGGATGTTGACCAGTCCGAAGGCGGCCAGGTTCATCAAGCTGTACCCGACCAGGTAGAAAAGAATGGCCGCACCCGAGGAGATCCCGATCTCCTTGGCCCGCATCATCATGTCGGAACCGCCGGTGGCCGGCGAGATCATGGCCAGCACACCCAGCAACAGATACCCGGCGTGGGCAATGCTGGACCAGGCCAGCATGCGCTTGATGTTGTTCTGAGCCAGGGCCACCAGGTTGCCGGTGAACATGGTCAAAACGGCAAACACCGACAGCACGGGAAACCAGGCGAAGGCCAGCTGGGGCTGCATCAGGATGGCGAAGCGTACCAGGATGGCAAAGCCCGCCGCCTTGATGGCTGTGGCCATGAAGCCGGTCACGTAGGCCGGGGCGCCATCGTACACATCGGGCGTCCACATGTGGAAGGGCACCATGGCCACCTTGAACCCGAAGCCCACCAGCATCAGAGCGCTGCCCAGTCCCACCAGCAGAACATCTATTTCCCCGGCGTCCAGGGCGGTGGCGATGGCATTGAAGCCCGTGCCACCGGCAAACCCGTACAGCAGAGCCATGCCCATGAGCAGGAAGGCCGAGCTGAAGCCCCCGAGGATCAGATACTTGAAGCCTGCCTCGCTGCTGCGGATGTTGCCGCGCACTCCACCGACCAGGATGTAAGTGGCCAGACTCATGGTTTCCAGCCCCAGGAACAGCGTCATCAGATCGTTCGCCGCCGCCAGAACCATCATGCCCAGAATGGTGAACAGGATCAGGGGATAGAACTCGGGCCGGTAGTCGCCCTCCCGGTCGTACACCCCGGTGGCGAAGATGATCGTCATCACGCCGATCCCGCAGAACAGGAAGTTGAAGAAGCGGGTGAAATCACTGGTGATCATCATCCCGTTCAGCAGCTGAGTGTCGGACTGGTCGCCGATGATCTGGACCACCACCGCCCCGATGAGGACGAACATGGCCAGGTAGGACAGATGGTCCTTCTTGAGTGTGCGGACAAAAGCGTCCACGAGCATGATCAGCAGACCGCCCCCCGCCACGATCAGGTAGGGCAACAGGGGCCCGACCTGGGATCCAAGCTGGGGAATGAGAATATCGTTCATCACTTGCTCTCCTGCCGCATGCTGGTGATGGGCCGGCCGGTTTCCATGTCGATCAGGGTGTGGTGAGCAGGAGCATTTTCCTGATGCAACAACGTCGCATTCAGAGGCTCCAGAACCTGGGCAATGCTCGTTTCCACCCGGTCCAGAATCAGGCCCGGGCGCACACCCAGCCAGAAGATGAAGACCATGATCGGCAGCAACACAACCACTTCCCGCACACTGAGGTCGGGCAATCCCTTGTTCTTCTCGTTGTTCAGCTTGCCCAGGAACACGCGCTGGTACATCCACAGCATGTAGATGGCCCCGAGGACCACGCCGGTGGCCGCCAGAATGGCCATGAGCTTGGCACTCACCAGGGTGGTCGAGCTGAAGGTTCCGAACAGGATCATGAATTCGCCGATGAACCCGGCCATTCCGGGCAAACCGATACTGGCCAGGGTGGCGATCATGAAGAAGGTGGCGAAGACGGGCATCTGATGGGCCAGTCCGCCGAAGTCCGAAATTTCACGAGTATGACGCCTCTCGTAGATCACGCCCACCAGGAGGAACAGCGCGCCGGTGCTCAGACCGTGAGCCAGCATGGTGAAGATGCCCCCGGCAATACCCAGGCTGGTCAAGCTGAACAGCCCCAGGACCACGAAGCCCAGGTGACTGACCGACGAGTAGGCGACCAGCTTCTTGACGTCGGGCTGCACCATGGCCACCAGCGCTCCGTAAATGATGCCGATGACGGCCAGGATGCTGATCGTGGGCGCGAAGAAGGTCACCCCGTCGGGAAAAAGAGGCATGGCAAAGCGCAGCATGCCGTAGGTGCCCATCTTCAGCAGCACACCGGCCAGGACCACGGAGCCGGCAGTGGGCGCCTCGACGTGGGCATCGGGCAACCAGGTGTGCAGGGGGAACACGGGAACCTTGATGGCAAAGGCCAGGAAGAAGGCCGCGAACAACCAGAGCTGTGCGTTATGCTCGAGGGGCACCTGCATGAAGTCGGCCAGATCCATGCTGCCGGCCTGGAAGAACAGGTACAGGATACCGACCAGCATGAACACCGAACCGACCATGGTGAAGATGAAGAACTTCACGGCGGCGTAGATGCGGCGCTGCCCCCCCCAGATTCCGATGATGAAATACATGGGGATCAGCATGGCTTCCCAGAAGACATAGAACAGCAACATGTCACGGGCAAAGAAGGTGCCCAGCATGGCCGTCTGCAGGAAAAGCAGGAAGGCCAGGAACTCGCGCACCCGGTCCTGAACCGCGTTCCAGGTGGAAAGAATGATGATGGGCCCCAGGAAGGTGGTCAGCATGACCAGCACCAGGCTGATGCCGTCCATCCCCAGGTGGTAATTGATCTTCCCGTCCCACAGCCAGGCCACCTTTTCGACAAACTGGAATCCTCCGGCCTTGTCGTCGTAGTGGACCCACAGGTGCAGGGACAGGACGAAATCGATCAGGGCCACAGCCAGGGCGAAAACTCGCGCCAGGCTGTCCTTGCGCACCACCGTCAACAGGGCAAGGGAGCCCAGCAGTGGCACGAAGGTGACCCAGGTCAGAATGTGGTCGGTAATGAGCGACAAACCAGCGCCCTCCTAGCCCGAGAAACTGAGGTAAAGAACGTAAACCGTCACACCGATGGTGAACGACCAGGCGTAAAAACGAATCATCCCGTTCTGGAAGATCCTGATGACCGAACCAAAAATGGCCACGGTCAGCGCGGAGCCGTTGACCAGCAGACCATCGATCAATCCCGCATCGATCCCCTTCCACAGGACATTCTTGCTGAAGGCAAAGCCGGGACGGATGAAGGCGCCGTCGTAGGCCTCGTCGACGTAGTACTTGTTCAGCAGAATGCGGTGTAGCCAGCCTCCGCCCAGATTGCGGACGCTTTCGGCCACATCGGTCTTTTTCATGTACACGAAGTAACCGAGAGCAAGGCCCAGCAGGCCCCACAGCAGGCTGGCGCCTGCGAGGATCCACTCCATGGTGGTGTCGTGCCCTGCGGCGTGAGCCGTCTCATGGACCGCGGCGGCACCGTGACCGGCCGCCTGGACCACATCGTGGGCCCCGTGGGCCGCCGCTCCGTGCGCGGAGGCAAACACCGGTTCCAGCCAGGCTTCGAACCAGTTGGCGCCCCCCATGAAGTGAGGCCAGCCAATCCAGCCACCGACCACCGACAGCACCGCCAGGATCACCAGCGGCATGGTCATGGTCCAGGGCGACTCGTGAATGTGGCTCTGCACCTCGGGAGTGGCTCGGTTCTGACCGAAGAAGGTCAGGACCACCAGGCGCATCATGTAGAAGGCGGTCATGCCGGCCGCCAGGAAACCGATGACCCAGGGCAACACCCCTCCCCCGGCGCTGCTGAAGGTTTTCCACAGGATTTCATCCTTGCTGAAGAACCCGGCCAGAGGAAACACCCCGGCGATGGCGAAGGTGCCGGCCAGGAAGGTCCAGAAGGTGACAGGCAGTTTCTTGCGCAGCCCGCCCATGACCCGCATGTCCTGCTCGTTGCTCATGGCGTGGATCACCGATCCGCTCCCCAGGAACAGCAGGGCCTTGAAGAAGGCGTGGGTCATGACGTGGAAGATCCCCGCGGCAAACGCCCCCACCCCGCAGGCGAGCATCATGTAGCCCAGCTGCGAGACGGTGGAATAGGCCAGGACCTTCTTGATGTCGTTCTGGGTCAGGGCGATGGTCGACGCAAAGAATGCCGTGGCCACCCCGATGGCAGCAACCACCGCCATGGCGGTGGGGGTCAGCACGAACAGGAAGTTCATGCGGGCGACCATGTACACACCTGCGGTGACCATGGTGGCCGCGTGGATCAGGGCGCTGACGGGGGTCGGACCGGCCATGGCATCGGGCAGCCAGATGTACAGCGGGATCTGGGCCGACTTGCCGGTGGCTCCCACGAAAAGCAGGAGGCAGATGGCCGTGGCCGCAGGGGCCAGGAAATTCACGTGGTGCTGCATGGTCTGGAAGCTGAAGACGCCCTCGCTGCCGTCCATGTGGGGCAGCAGGTGCACGCCGATCAGGAAGATGCCCAGCAGGAACCCGAAGTCACCCACCCGGTTGACGATGAAGGCTTTCTTGCCGGCGGCGGCATTGGCCTCGTCGGTGAACCAGAAAGCAATCAGCAGATATGAGCAGAGCCCCACACCTTCCCAGCCCACGAACAGCATCAGCAGGTTTTCGCCCAGCACCAGGGTCATCATGGCAAAGATGAACAGGTTCAGATACGTGAAGAATCTCTGGAAACCGGCATCATGCGCCATGTAGCCCAGGGAATAGATGTGGATCAGAAAGCCCACCCCGGTCACGACCAGGGCCATGACGCCACTCAGCGGATCCATGGCAAAGGCCAGGTCCACGCGGAACGAGCCCAGGCTCATCCAGGTGGCCACCGTGTCGGACACGAACCGGGCCTCGACGGGCATGTTGGTCAGCCGCAGGAAAACCACCACGGACATGACGAAGGACACACCGACCGCAGCGCAGGCCAGCAGCCCCGCCGCCTGCCTGGGCAGACGTCGGTTGAGCAGGCCGTTGAGCGCGGCCCCCAACAGGGGCACCAGCACGATCCATCTCAACAGGATTTCAGTTGCGTGGTTCTCCACTGCACTACTCCATCAGGGCTTTGAGGTCATCGACGTTCACGGTGCGGCGACGGCGGAAAATCTCCACCAGGATGGCCAGACCGATGGCTGCCTCGGCGGCGGCGACGGCAAAATTCATCAGCACGAAAACGTGCCCGCCGGCATCACCGTGGTGACGGCTGAAGGCGGCAAAAACGATGTTCACCGAGCTGAGCATGAGCTCGACGCACATCATCATGACGATGGCGTTGCGGCGCACGATGAACCCCACCATACCGGTCAGAAAGACGGCGGCGGCCAGCACCAGGTAATGAGTCAGGGTTACTTCCACGGCAGCTTCCTCTCTCCCTTGCCGATGGCCAGGGCTCCGATGATGGCCACCAGAAGCACGATCGAAATCAGTTCAAAAGCGAGCAAGTACTTGCCCAGCAACAACCTGGACACCCATTCCGCACTGCCAAATCCTGGCTCGACTGCCTGGGCGAAATGTCGGGTTCCGTTGTTCTTGATCCAGCCCACCACCATGAGCACCACCGCCAGCGGGGGAATGGCGATCAGGGGCAGCAATCCCTTGTTGAGGGGCTTGCGTTCACCCTCGAGGACCGGGCCCTGCAGCATCATGATCACGAACAGGAACAGCACCATGATGGCCCCGGCATAGACCAGGATCTGCATGACGGCCAGGAAAGGCGCATTCAGCAGGGCGAAGATTCCGGCGGCACAGATGAAGGAAAACGCCAACCAGACGGCACCGACCACGGCGCTGCGTTGCGTCACCATCATCACTCCGCCCAGGAACATCAGAGTTCCCAGGAACCAGAACAGAAAACCTTCCATGTCCAGTCCATCCCACTTTCGCTCAGGCGAAATTCAATAGGTCCCGTCGGTCTTGTTGTTCAACAGGAAGTCCTTGTCGACAATGAATTTTTCGCGGCTGTCCGCGGCGATCTCGTAAATGCCCGTGTCCATGCGGATGGCATCGCAGGGACAGGCTTCCTCACACAACCCGCAGTACACGCAGCGCAGCAGGTCGATGACGAAGGTCTCGGGATACTTTTCGATGGCCGGATCCGGATGCTCCGCCCCATCGATGAAGATGCAATCGGCCGGACACACGGTCGAGCACATCTGGCAGGCCACGCACTTGGGTGTGCCGTCCTCGCGCTGGGTCAACCGGTGACGCCCGCGGAAACGGTCGCTGTACACCCGCTTTTCCTCGGGATACTGCATGGTGGGCATGGCATCGGTGTGGAAGATGTTCCTCACCAGATGGCGCATGGTCACGGCCAGCCCCTTGAAGATCTCCGGGAAGTACAGGGACTCCAGGAACGAGGTCTTCTTGCTGGTGGCCTCTTTGGGCAGTCCTTCGAAACTCATATCTATCCTCGCATCGCGCAAGTTACCGCCGGCTCGGCCGGCGTTGTCGGCATTTCAGACCAGATCAAGCCCAGCTGTTTCAAATCAAGGCCATCACAATGGCCGTGCCCACCAGGTTGGCAATCCCCAGGGGCAACATGACCTTCCAGCCCAGGTGCATGAGCTGGTCATAACGGAACCGGGGCAGAGTCCACCTGACCCAGATGAAAAGCCAGGCAAAGAGCACCACCTTGAACACGAACATGCCCACCTGGGCCAGGCTGGCAAACAGGGAGGCTCCCACGGGACCAACATTCCAGGGCTGCAGCGTCAAGCACGCCAGGCATCCCACTCCGATCAGCAGCCAGAGGCCGCCGCCGAGTCCGGGTTCACGATCCCGGGCATCGCCAAACTTTCCTTTTTCGTGCTGAGCGCGGCGGAAGAACAGAGCCGAGAAGAGCAGGGACACGATGGCCCCGCCGATCAGCTTGGCCGTCAGCAGTGAGCCCGCGTTGGCTTCAAGCACCGCCCGGGGTGCCCAGGGAATCTGGTAGCCACCGAAATAGAAGGTGGCAATCAAGGCCGCGCCCACCACCATGTGGGCGTACTCGGCCATGAAGAACAGAGCGAATTTCATGGACGAGTATTCCAGGTGGAATCCGGCCACGATCTCGGACTCCCCTTCGGGCAAATCGAAGGGGTTACGATTGGTTTCTGCGTAAACCGCCGCCAGGAACAGGAAGAATCCCAGAGGCTGCACCACGATGCCCCACTTGGGAATCACACCCCAGAGCAGTTCCCCTTGACCGGCGGCGATATCGGTCAGCCGCAGGCTGGAAAACACCATCACCAGCCCCATCAGGGCCAGTCCCATGGTGATCTCGTAGCTGATCATCTGGGCCGTGGCCCGAATGCCGCCCAGGAAGGTGAACTTGTTGTTGGCCGCCCAGCCCGCCATGACCACTCCGTAGGTGCCCAGACTGGCGATGGCCAGGATGTACAGCAGGCCCACGTTCAGGTCGGCGATCACCAGGGGAATATCCCGTCCGCCGATGGTGATGTAGTCCCCGAAGGGAATCACCGTGTAGGTGCTCATGGCCACGACCATGACCAGCCAGGGGGCCAGGTTGTACAGGGCCTTGTGCCGGTTCGCAGGCTGGATATCCTCCTTGAACAGGAGCTTGAACACATCGGCGATGGGGTGCACCAGACCGGCCAGCCTGACCCCCGCGATGGACGCACGGTTGGGACCGGTCCGGTCCTGAATGAAGGCGGCGCCCTTCCGTTCCATCCAGATCAGAACCACCACCATGCCCATGATCAGGGCAAACATGAAGCCGATCTTCGACAAGGCGTCAAACACGATGGTCATCAGACTTCACCTTCCTGATCCGTGCCGATCACCAGGCCCAGAGCGGGCAGTTTGTTCAAATCCAGGGCCGGGCCTTGGGCCAGGGTCTCGCCCAGTGCTTCCCGGACCGCCTTGAAGCTGCGGTACTCTTCGGGATTGCCCATCACCTCGGTCAGGATGCGCCAGTCCTCGCGCGCTGTCCCGGGCCGCGCCACGGCCAGCTTGAATTCCTGGAGCCGGTTCTGCTTGTTGACGAAGATGCCCGCCTTCTCCGCCCAGGCGGCACCGGGCACGGTCATCTCGGCCACAGCGGCCGTGGCATTGGCGTGAGTGCCCAGGTAAACCACCTTCAGGTTCTCGAGGGCCGCCTTCAGATCCACATCCTCGGCCATATCGCCGCCGGCAATGAGCACCGTCCCCTGGACCTGCTTCAGTCGGGTGGCCAGCTCGGCCTTCCCCAGCTCGGCAATGTCCAGGAGCTTGAGCCCCGCCCGGTTGGGCGTCCGGTCGGTGGAAAGCAAGAGCTCGTCCCCGGTCCCCATACCGCTTTCGGCAGGACCAGCGCAGATGTTTCCGTCCGCATGGCGACGGGCCAGTTCCTTCAACAGGAACAGTTCTTCAAGGCTCTGGTAGGGACTGGCCACCACCAGGCCAAGCTGCCCGCTCCCCAGGAGCGTGGTCAGCTGCGCACCCGCTTCGCCCCAGGCCAGATCCTGGCCCTCGCGCTGCGGTGTCACCAGCCGCTTCTCATCGTGCACGGCCTTGTAGGTCATGCGCCCGAGGTCGCACATCCAGCTGCCGTTGACCTCGGGATTGCGCCGGGGTTTCAACCGGTAAATCCGCCCGACCTCGTGATCGATGCGGACGTTGCAACCCGTTGCACAACCGGGGCATACACCCTCGGCCGCCTTCAGCATCCACACCCGCTTCTGGAAACGGAAATCGCGGCTCGTCAGGGCCCCCACCGGGCAGATGTCCACGGTGTTCATGCTGTAATTGTTGTCCAGCTCCACACCGGGAGCGGTATCGATCTCGGCCCTGTCGCCCCGGTTGAAAATACCCAGCTCGCCGGTGCCGGTGACTTCTTCACAGAAGCGCACACAGCGACTGCAGAGGACGCAGCGTTCCTGATCCAGGATCACATGGGGCCCGATCACCTTGGCCTTGATCTTGTTGACCTTGTCGTTGATCTCCACCTTGCTGTCGTACAGACCGTACTGCATGTACTGGTCCTGCAGCCCGCACTCGCCGGCCTGATCGCAAATGGGGCAATCGACGGGGTGGTTGATCAGGTGCATCTCGAGCACCTGCTGATTGGCCCGGGAAACCCGTTCGTTTTTCGTGTGCACCACCATGCCGTCACGCACGAAGGTGTTGCAGGCGATGGTCAGCTTGGGCATGCCCTCCACCTCGACCTGGCACAGACGGCACACGCCGGCCACCGACAGGTCGGGATGGTAGCAGAAATGGGGCAGCGGTTCGCCCCGGGCCTCGGTACAGGCGTCGAAGAGTCGGGTTCCGTCGGGAACCTCGATCTCCTGGCCGTCGATGGTCAATTTGGCCATTCGTGTCACTCCTGCTCACCGCGGGGCCAGCGGGTCTGCGGGCCGGCGGTTGCGGTTTCCTGGATGAGGGCCTCGAATTCGGGGCGGAACTTGTCGATAAAGCTGCGCATGGGCATCACGGCGGCATCGGCCAGGGGGCAAATGGTCAGGCCCATCATGCCGTTGCACACGTGCTCCAGGGTGTCGATGTCCTCGGCGGTGCCTTCACCACGACGCAGCTTCTTGACCAGCTTGTGCAACCAGCCGGTTCCTTCGCGGCAGGGCGTGCACTGACCGCAACTCTCGTCGAAATAGAAATGCATGAGCACCTGGATCAACTCGACCATGTCGCTGCTCTTGGGGATGATGATCATGCCCCCGGAGCCCAGCATGGTGCCCGCCTGCTGGAGTGATTCGTAGTCGAGATTGCAGTTCATGATCTCGTCGGCCGGCAGCACCGGCACGGACGACCCACCCACGATGACGGCCTTCAAATCCTCGCCGTCGGCCATGCCGCCCAGGTAGTCGTTGAAGAATTCGCGGAACGGGATGCCCAGGGGCACTTCATACACCCCGGGGTTTTTCACCGGGCCGCTGACGGACCACAGCTTGGTGCCGCAGCTTTTCTCGGTGCCGATGGCCTTGTAAGCCTCGGCCCCATGGGTGATGATCCAGGGCACGGCAGCCACCGACTCGACGTTGTTGACGATGGTGGGTTTGCCCAGAAATCCGGCCACCGCCGGGAAGGGCGGCTTGATGCTGGGTTGCCCCTTGAGCCCCTCCACCGAGTTGATGAGACCGGTTTCCTCGCCACAGATATAGGCCCCGGCTCCCTTGTGCACGATCATTTCCAGATCGTAACCGCTGCCCAGGATATTCTTGCCCAGGTAACCGGCGGCATAGGCCTCGTCCACGGCCTTCTGGACCCGATCGATCAGCCACCCGAACTCACCCCGGATGTAGATGAAGGCCAGCTTGGCCCGCACCGCAAAGCAGCTGATGATGGTGCCCTCGATGGTCATGTGAGGGTCATAGTCCAGGCAGTACCGATCCTTGAACGTTCCGGGTTCGCTCTCGTCGGCGTTGACGAAGAAGTAGACTTCCTCGGCGTCCTTGGGCACGAAGCCCCACTTGACTCCGGTGGGGAAACCGGCCCCGCCACGGCCGCGCAGACCGGACTCCTTGACCACCTCGGTGACCTCGTCCGGCTGCATCTTGCCCAGAACGCTGCGCAGGGCCTGGTAGCCCCCTTCGTTCTCGTAGACGGACAGCTTGTGCCCATCCTTGCGGCCGAAGCGCGCGGAGAGGATGCGATCGTCGTTCCTGCTCACCTTTTATTCCTCCAGTTCCCGGTCCGTGTCGGCCCGGGGGACTTCGCCCTTGCGCAGATTGTCCAGCAGATCATCCACCTTGTCGGTGGTCAGGTATTCGTACAGATGCTTGCCGCGCTGCAGCACGGGACCATGTCCACAAGCTCCCAGGCACTCGGCGCCCTCCAGAGCAAACTTGCCGTCGGGAGTGGTCTCCCCCATGCGCACGCCCAGCTTCTTCTCCAGATGGGCGATGATGTTGCGGGCCCCCATGATGTGGCAGCTGATGTTGTGGCAGACCTGCAACACGTTGTCGGCCTGGGGTTCGGTGCGGTACATGGTGTAGAAGGAAAGGACCTCGTGCACCCGGGTCCTGGTCACTTCCAGCTTCTCGACCAGGAGATCCACCCCGCCCTCGGGCACATGCCCGATCTCGTCGGTGATGGCCCAGATGCAGGGCATCAAGGCACTGGCCTTGGTCGGATACTGCGCGATGTACCGGTCGATCGCGGCCAGGGTTTCCTCGGAAACCTTGAACGGGGCCTGACCTTCAGCGGACTTGCTCATCAATTCACCTTCCAACCGGCGGGATCAGCGATCCAGCTCACCGGCGATGATGTTCAGGCTTCCCAGAGTGGCAATGGCATCGGGAATCATGCCGCCCTGGACCAGAAAACTGTAAGAGGAAAAGATCGGGAAACAGGGCGGCCGCACCTTCATGCGGTAAGGGTGCCCCGTCCCATCGGCAATACAGAAATAACCCAGCTCCCCATTGGCTCCTTCGCCGAAGCCGTAGCCTTCACCTTTGGGCACCTTGATGCCCTCGTAGATGAGCTTGAACTGGTTCATCACGCCTTCAATGCTCCCGTAGACCTCGGCCTTGGGCGGCAGGATCACCGAGTGATCGTCCACGTTCAGCGGGCCGGAAGGCAGCTTGTCCAGGGCCTGGATGACGATGGAGCGACTCTGCACCATCTCGGCCATGCGCACCATGATACGGTCGTGGGTGTCTCCGCTGGTTCCGGTGGGAATGTCGAAGTCGTACTGCTCGTATCCGGAATAGGGGGCGTGCTTGCGCAGATCGTAGGCCAGGCCGGTGGCCCGCAGACATGGCCCCGTGTAGCCATAACTGAGGGCATCACTCTGTGAAATGGCTCCCACGCCCACAGTACGATCGAGGAAGATCCGGTTGCGTGCCACCAGGGCCATGACATCGTTCACGCCCTTGTCCAGCTGGTCCAGCTTGCCGCGGATTTCGGCGTCGAAGCCATCGTAAAGATCATGACTCATGCCGCCGATGCGCGCGTAGTTGGTGGTCAACCGCGATCCGCACAGGGCTTCCAGCGACTGGTAAATGCTTTCCCGCACGTTGTACAGGTACCAGTAGTTGGTCAAGGCCCCGATATCCACCAGGTTGGCGCACACGCACACCAGGTGGTCGATGATGCGGCTCAGCTCACTCACGATCACCCGGATCCCCTGGGCGCGGGGCGTGGCCTCGATGTCCAGCATCTTTTCCACGGCCATGGCGTAAATCGAGTTGTTGAGCATGGCCGAGCAGTAGTTCAGGCGGTCGGTGTAGGGCATGATCTGGGCCCAGGTATGGTCCTCGGCCTCTTTTTCGAAGCACCGGTGGATGTAGCCGATCTCGGTCTTGGCCTCGAGAATGGTCTCCCCGTCCAGCAGCAGCTCGGCGCGCAGCGCTCCGTGCATGGCCGGATGGCTGGGTCCCAGGTTCACCGTCAAGAGGTCACTGGGATGGACCTCGTCCAGGACTCCGTTGCCCTCGGCCACCAGCTTGCTGGCGCGCTTGGCCGCCCGGGCCACATCCTCATCACTGAACAGGTTCTCGGGAATGGTGCACTCCTGCCCCTGCTCGATGGGATAGTCCTTGCGCAGGGCATGGCCCTCGAACTGGTGATGGCAAAGAATGCGGCGCAGATCGGGGTGCCCGGCGAAGGGTATGCCGTACATGTCGTACACTTCGCGCTCGGCCCAGTCGGCCGATTTGTAAAGGCCCGAAACGGTGGGCACGGCCTCATCCTCGGCAATGTCCACCTTGACCCGCAGACGGTAGTTGTTGCGCCAGCTGCGCATCAGGTAGTTCACCTGGAAGCGCTGGTCCCGGTCCGGAAAATCCACACCGGCGATATCCGAGAGCTGCTCACATTTTTCCCGGCCGCGCAGGTGTTCCAGGACCTTGAGCAGGGCGTCCTTCTCCACGGTGATGGAGGCATCACCCTTCTCGTCCGAGGTGGCCAGGATGTCGCTTCCGAACTCCTGCTGAAGTCTTTCGACCAGCTTCTGGCTCATACTGTCCCGTCCCTGTGCGTCCGGCCCGGCCGTCCGCCTTGGCTAAGAGGTTTACGATTCCGCGGCAATTCGGCCGGCATGACGCACCGTCGAGGGCACCAGCCCCTCCTTCTCCACCTTGTCCTGGATCTGGGTCAGGGCGAAAAGGAGATTTTCGGGAGTGGGTGGACAGCCGGCCACATACACGTCCACGGGGATGACGTGGTCGGCGCCCTGCAGGGTGCTGTAATTGTTGTAAAAGCCGCCGCTGCTGGCGCAAACACCCATGGCGATCACCCACTTGGGCTCGGCCATCTGCTCGTAGATGGTCTTGAGGATGGGAGCTTGCTTGTAGCTGATGGTGCCGGCGATGATCATCAGATCGCTCTGGCGCGGGGAAAAACGCACCAGTTCGGCCCCGAAACGACTGATGTCGTTGTAGGAGGACACGGTGCTCATGAATTCGATGGCACAACAGGCCACACCGAAGGGCAAGGGCCACAAACTGTATTTACGTCCCCAGTTGACCGCCTGACGCAGCCGCGTGGTGATGAAATTGCTGGGGCTTTCGAGGTCTACTGCCATTCGAGCCCACCTTTCTTCCAGATGTAAACAAAGCCGACCAGCAGGACGAGGACGAACACGCCCATCTCCCCCAGCGCGAAGGCGCCATGACCGGCAGTAACCAGACCGTTGAAAAGTAGAACCCAGGGATACAGGAAGACCGCTTCCAGATCGAAGAGCAGAAAAAACAGGGCCACCAGGAAAAACCTGACAAAAAACCGGATATGAGTGGTCCCTCGAGCGGGGATCCCACATTCATAGGTGGAATCTTTAACCGCAGAGGGCCGCCGGGGGCCAAGCCAGAAACTGATGCCCAGGAACGCTCCCGCGAAGGCCACCGCCACCGCGAGGACCAGCATCACCGGAATGAACTGCTCAAACATGGGTTCTCCCTGAGACAAGCACACGTTTGCAAGGTACCCAGGGCCGAACACTCTTCGCCCCTGGGACCTGTTTTGTTGCAAAAATAACAGTCTTAGAAACTGTGTCAACACTGGTTATGCCCTGATCATCCACAAATCCCCATAGCCAGGATATTGGTCAGGCCCGCATGGATCGCCCTGGATGCTAAATCCCAAAAAATGCACAGCTTAGGTATAAGCTGGCTTTTGAAAGGTATTTAGGGAGATTTTTGTAAAAAAAACAGGGACTTGCCCGGATGAGCCGCCAGCGGCATGCCAGTTGCCATGACAAGGGCGAGAACTTGTGTTTCTGGCCATTGATTCAGTACAAGGAGCAGGAAATGACCACCACCGTGACCACCCCGTCCCCCACACCGGTCCAGGATTCAGTGCTGGATATGCCCTCACTGGTGCAGGAAGGTTCCCGATGCCTGGAAAATGGTGATCTTCCCGGGGCACTGGCGACTTTTCAGAAGGTGGTGGAGGCTTTTCCTCAGCGCCCGGAGGGCCACAACAATCTGGGAGCCCTTTACTCCTCCCTCGGGGAACATGCCAAGGCCGAGGCCTGCTTTGATACGGTGATCGCCCTGTTGCCCGACAACCCTGGCCTGTACTACAACCGCGGCATGGCCCGCAGCAGCCAGGAGAAATTCGACACCGCCCGCGAGGATTTTCGCCGGGTTCTGGAATACAACAGCAAGGACACCGATTGCCTGAACAACCTGGGGGTGATGGATTTCATGCAGGGGCGCTTCGAAAGCGCGCGGGAGTATTTTGCCATGGCCATGGAAATCCGTCCGGACTACGACCGTGCCTTGCTGAACCTGTGTGACCTGGAAATCGCCACCGGCAACGGCCCTCTGGCCATTCAGCTTTGCGAAGATTTTCTGCGGAACCACAACAGCACCGAGGTCAAGCGTGCCCTGCTGACCATGCTGAGCACCGGCTGCCGGGAAGCGCTGGACAAGGCGGGCCAGACAGCGCGCAACCTCATGGGGCAAGATGACAACGACCCGGAAATCCGGGGACAGCTGGTCCGCATCCAGAAGGCCCAGAAGGTGCTTGATGGTGCGGTAATTGATGAAATGCCCATGATCTGATGATACCTTCCGGGTCAGCTAAACCCGGGAGAGCATTTTGATCATCTTCAGCAACGGCCGCTTCCATGACGACCAGGACCCCGCAGTCCCCCAGGACTGTGGGGCTTTCCTGCATGGCCACGGCGTTTTCACCACCATGCGGTTGTTTCAGGGTGATCCTCGTCATCTGGACGAGCACGCCCGACGCCTGGCCGAACACGCACAGGCTCTCGGCCTGCCCCCCTGCCCCCACAGTGCCATCCTTGGTGCCATCATCAAGGAACTGGTGCAGCGCAATTCCCTGAAGAGAGTGGACGCCAGGTTGCGTATCACCTGGACGATGGTCCAGGGCAAAGGATGGCTTGGCCTGGTTCCTGGTCCTCTCCCGGAAGAACTGGAGAGATGGCAAAAGGAGGGCATCTCCGTGATCACCCTGGGACCCGATTTTGGCCGTGTTTTCCGGCCGCACCTCAAATCGGTGAACTACCTGCCTTCCATGCTGGCCTTGAAGGAGGCCGAAGCCGCCGCAGGGTGTCCCGAGGCCCTGGTTTTCGATGCCCAGGGCGATCTTCTGGAAGGGGCGATCAGCAATGTCTTCGTGGTGGATGATGGAACGGTGATGACACCCCCAGATGACGGACGCATCCTGGCCGGGTTGACTCGCCAAGCGGTTTTGCGTCGACTGGAACAGCTCGAACTGTCCCACCAGGAAGCTCACCTGCACCGGGACCGGGTGTTGTGCGCCCAGGAGGTTTTCCTGACCAACAGTGTGCGGGAAATCGTGCCTGTGATCAGGATCGATGGCCGCCAGGTGGGGACCGGACTCCCCGGCCCTTTGACCCGCACGATCCAGAAGTCATTCCGGTAGAACTTCCCGCCCCACATCACGGTGCGAAAAACGCCCCCGATGAAAGGGGGCGTTTTTGCTCGCGGCGACCAATCCCGGACTCGTCACTTGCGCCTGGAAGGTTTCCGGATGCCCGGCACCCTCCTAAAAATCGAAGCTGGTGTCCTGCACCTTGAAGGAGTCGATCTCGTCGTTGCCCACCGGGGGCAGATCATTCCTCACTTCCCGGGTCGGCACGGTGGCCAGGGCAATCTCATCTTTCAACGAGGCCAGGTCGGTGTACACGTCCGCGCAGGCGATCAGGTCGGTGCTGGTCATCTCACGCAGCCCACAGACCTCCACGTGCACGCCCTTGCGGCCGAGGGCCTCGACCAGGGCGGCAAAATCCCCATCTCCGGTGCAGAGGATGATGGTATCCAGATTGGGAGCCATTTCCAGGACATCGATGGCCATCTCCATGTCCAGGCTGTTGCGGATACTGCGGTTGGCCGCTTCGCTCTCGTTGAAGGACTTGACTTCCTTGGTCACCACCTTGAAGCCGTTGAGCTTCAAGAAGTTGATGAAGTCGATCTTTCCCTCGGATTGGCTGCTGACCGCCGTGTAAAAATAGGACCGCACCAGACGACGGCCACCGGCCAGTCGCTTGCAGAGCTTCAGATAGTCCAGCCGCATATTCATGTGCTTGGCGCTGTAATGGATGTTCTCACCATCGATGAAAATGGCGACCCGATCCTGGGTGTTAAGTGTATACATCGCGATATCCTTCTGGCATCATGTCACTTGGGCCGGAATTGCCGACCAACTTGGCGAGTCACAAAAGGGAGGCCCTGGCACCGAATCATCGACCCGGACAAGTCCTCCCTCCCGCTTGATGCGAATATAGACCTCAAGATTTGATATTGCAATCCAAATCTAAACTACGCTTTCAGTGCCCTGGAAGGGCCCGGGGCGGGTTTTCCTGGTGCGTCGGCGGCACGCCACCGGCGGTAGGCCTCGGACAGACGTTCGGCCCACAAGGTGGCCAGGCGGTAGTAGGTGGGCATCACCAGCAAGGTCAACAGGGTGCTCGAGGCCAATCCCCCGCTGATCGCCCTGGCCATGGGGTAGTATTCCGCGTCGCCCACATGGGCGCCATGGAACAGGGCCAGGGGCAACAGGCCCAGGATGGTGGTCCCGGCGGTCATCAGGATCGGCCTCAAGCGGTCCGAGCAGCCTTCAATAATGGCTTCGTCCAGCCCGTAACCCACCCGGCGCTTGCCGTTGATGTGGTCCACCAGCACGATGCCGTTGTTCACCACGATCCCGATCAGGATCACCATGCCGATCATGGCCATGATGTTGAAGGGGGTCCCGGTGGCCATCATCAACCAGAAAACGCCCAGACTGGCGAACGGCACCGTTCCCATGACCACCATGGGGTACAGGAGCGATTCGAACAGGCTGGCCATGACAAAGAACACACAGGCCAGGGCCAGCAGCATGTTCAGTCCCATTTCCGATTGCTGCTCCTGCGCTCGGATGATGGACGACCCGAAGTTCCAGGAATAGCCGAACGGCAGATCCAGGCTGTCCATGACCGGGCGGATCTCGCGCAAGGCATCGTCCAGACGCTCGCCATCCCAGGTTCCGGTGATCGACACGCCGGACCGCTGATCCCGTCGGAAAATCCGTTCCGGGCTGCGGCCGTACTGGAAATCGGCCACCTGGGCCAGCTGGACAGGCTGGCCATCGACAGATCCCACCGTCAGCAGGCTGAGATTCTCCAGGCTTTCCTGATCTTCAGGCAACAGGGAGACGATCATGTCGATCTCCTTGTCCCCTGTTTTCAGGCGGGGGAGCAACACACCACGGTAGGTCAGGCCCATGATCTGGCTGATGGTGCCCGGCGTGATGCCGAAATGCCCCGCCTGCACGGGATCCACCTTGATCTGGATCTCGGCCTTGCCGTGTTCGCCGTCACTGGTCAGGTCGGCAATGCCTTCGATCATGGCCAGCCGCCGCTTGGCCTCATCGGCAAACTGCTGCAGGAATTCTGTCTCCTCGCCGCTGAGGGTCACCGAGAAGGTTTTGGCCCCCGAATCCTGGCCCTCATCTCCTCCAAAGCGGTACTTCAGCCCGGCCTGGACGGGTAAGTTGGTGCGTAAATCTTCCCGCACCTCGGCAAAGAACTCGTTGGAAATGATCCCTTCCTCGAAGAACAGCGTGATGGCCGCCCCGTCTGCCCCGTACCAGGAGTACACGTCGCGCAGGCCCAGCTCGTCCCGCCGGCCTTCCAGGTACTCCGCAGCCCGCAGGACATAGTCCTTGGAGGTGTACTTGTCCACCTGGCCGGTGTAGTCGAATCCGATGTACAGGCTCTCACGCCGGATACCGGCATCGCCTTCGGAATCAGGCTTGAAATTCGTGATCTTCATGGCGCCCACCGTGACCACGAGGACAAGGGGAATGATTCCCAGCGCGGTGGCCAGCGGGTGCTTGATGGCTGTCCAGTTCAGGACGCGAAGATATCGCCGGCGCAGCCAGATCATCCAGCGCGCATCCGCCAGATCCTGACGGCGGGCCTTCCCCGACATCCGGATGGAAAGGGTGGGAATCACGGTCAAGCTGACCAGCAGAGAAATCAGGAGGGTCACACTGATGGTCACACCCACCTGGCCCAGCCAGACCGTGAGCTCGTCGGCACCACCGACCACGATCGGGGCAAACACGATGACGGTGGTCAAGGTGGAGGCCACGATGGCCCGCCCCACCTCGCGGGTTCCCCTCACCGCCGCGGAGATCGGTGAGGCCCCGTGGTGCTGGCGCCGGTGAATGGACTCGAGAACAACCACCGCGTTGTCCACCAGCATGCCCACCCCGAGCATGAGACCCATCATGGTCAGCACGTTGAGCGAGCTGCCGGTGAGGAACATGAAGATGCAGGTTCCCAGGATGGAAATGGGGATCGCCACACTGACCACCAGGGTCATTCCCACCCGACGCAGGAAGATGTACAGCATGACCACGGCCAGCACCGATCCGAATAGTCCGCCCTGGGTGAGGCTGCGCAGAGAGTCGGTGATCTGGTCGGCCTGATTGAAAAAGCTGAAGCTGTTGATTCCGGCCAGCGCGGGATCCTGGTTGATGCGTTCCAGCTCGGCCTCCACGGCCCGGCACACCTCGACGGTGTTGTACCCCGAAGCTTTCTGGACCCAGAAGGCAATGGCCGGTTCCCGGTTCAGGATGCGCCCGTAGTTCAGGGCCGGAGCCCCGTAAATCACCTCGGCCACATCACCCAGCCGCAACCCGCGCGCATCGATGGGCAGCTCCTTGAGCTCCTCCACCCCGTTGATGCCGCTCACGGTCCGCATATCGTAGCGCAACCCGCGGTCCGTCACCCGGCCCACGGTCAGCTCCACGTTGGCCGCCTCGAGCTCGGCGAACAGGTGCGTCACGTCCACGTTGTGTTCCATGATCTTGTCGAAACGCAAGTAAACCGAGGCCTGGGTCGGCAACACACCGTCGATGTTCACCCGTCCCACTCCGGGAATTCGCTCGAGCGGGCCAATGATCTTCTGATCGATGAGGTCCCAGCTTTCGGACAGATCACGTCCCTTGGCCGAGATGCGCCCCTGGATGATGGGAATGTCGCTGGTGTTGAACGTCAGCAGAAAAATCTGCTGGATGTCCTGGGGCAGCTCGCCACGGATCTGGTCGATCTTTTCCTTCACTTCCATGCGCAGCAGGTTGACATCGCGTCCCCATTCGAAGGTCACGCCCACCTGGACTTCGCCCGCATCGCTGTAGGAGAAGATTTCCCGGACGCCGCCCAGGGTGGCCAGCACCTCTTCCACCGGCCGGACAATGAGGCGTTCGTTTTCCGCTGGAATGCCCCCCTGATAGGGGATGTACACGCCGATGAAAGGCATTTCCACGTGGGGCAGAAACGCCAGCGGCAGCTTGGCGATGGAGATGGCACCCAGCAAGACCACCGAGGTCAGGGCCATCGCCAGGGAGACAGGCCGGCGCAGGGAGAGATAGGTCAACCACATATCAGGCGTCCTTCCCGGTGGCGGAGGCCAGGGCGGTGCCCGCGCCGATCCGTGCTTGGGAGGTCTCCTGAGCGGGTGACAGCTCACGACTGGCCGCACCGGACAGCAGGGTGTAGATCACCGGGACAACCACCAGGGTCAACACGGTGGCCAGCAACAGACCGCTGATCACCGTCACGGCCAGAGGAGCACGCAGCTCGGCGCCCTCACCCAGCCCCAGGGCCATGGGCAACAGCCCGAGGACCGTCGTCGAGGTGGTCATCAGAATGGGGCGCAGTCGTTCCTGGCCGGCCTGCAAGACGGCCAGGCCCAGCTCCTGTCCCCCACGCTTCAGCTGATTGATGCGATCGACCAGCACGATGCCGTTGTTCACCACAATTCCCGCCAGCATGATGGCCCCGATGACCGCGATCACACTGACGCTGAGTCCAGCCAGATAAAGGCCGTAAATCGCCCCGGTCAGGGCCAGAGGCACGGTGAACATGATGATCAGAGGATAGAGAAAGCTCTCGAACTGTGCAGCCATGACCAGATAGACCAGGAAGACCGCCAGCAGAATGGCCATCTGCAGGGAGCGGAAGCTCTTGTCCATCTCCTCGTTCTGACCACCCAGCTCGACGCTGATGCCGGCCGGCAAAATCAATCCCTGCAACTGGGCACGGATATCGCGGCTGACCGAACCCAGATCCCGCCCCTGAAGGTTGGCCGAGATGATGGCCACCCGCTTGCTCCCCAGACGATGGATTTCCGCCGGGCCGGTCACCACGTCCATGTGGGCGATGCTGGCCAGGGTGATCGGCACCCCTTCCCTTTCGGTCACGATGAGATCCTGCACCGCGGTCAGAGTGTTGCGCTGTTCGTCGGCGTTCATCACGCGGATGTCCACGTGGCGTTCACGGTCCCGGAAGCGGCTGGCCACCGTCCCGCGCACCTTGCCGCGGACCGTTTCGGACACCGTCCCCAGGCTCAGGCCGAATCGGTTCAGCTTGTCCCGGTCGAAGGACACCTGGACCTCGGGAGAGCCGGGAACCATGCCCAGCCGCAAGTCGCGCAGCCCGTCGATGCCCTGCATGCGGACCAGGACCTCGTCGGCCGTCCGTTGCAGATCTTCCAGGTTGTATCCGAAAACATCCACCTCGATGGGCGCCCCGAAGGCCAGAAGCGATTGCCGTCTGAGCTTCATGCTCAGCTCCGGGAATTTCTTCAGAACTCCCCGAATATCTTCCAGGGCCCGGGTCTCGGCCTGGGCGCTGGCTTCCTCCAGGCGCACGTGCACCTCGGCCCGGTTTTCCTTGCGTCGCTGAGCACTGGCGTCTCCCTCGCGGGAGACCCCCACCTCGCCGGCCACCATGGCAATGCCCGGCAGCTTGGCGATGCCTTCCTCGACATCGGAAACCATGGCATCGGTAAGGCTCAACGGGGTGCCTTCGGGCAATTCCAGGGCCAGGGTGAATTCACCGCGCGCCAGAGGTGGAACCAGTTCCGTGCCCAGCCGTGGCCAGATCAGAACGGCCCCGCCGGCCAGCAGAACGGCAAAGGT
Organism: Candidatus Krumholzibacteriia bacterium; assembly: GCA_036351155.1. Classification (GTDB taxonomy): domain Bacteria; phylum Krumholzibacteriota; class Krumholzibacteriia; order LZORAL124-64-63; family LZORAL124-64-63; genus LZORAL124-64-63. Next base: position 64,347 of record JAZBOO010000099.1, read on the forward strand.
GAGCACCACCAGCCGATGACGCAGCGCCATCCGCAAGGTGTGGTCATAGGCGTCCTGGACCAGAGGAAAAGTCATCTCGAAAAGGCGGGTCAACGGCCACATCAGAGCGGTGGCGAGCAGGCGCAACATCCGCAGAATGAATCCCAGCAAGCCCCAGATCAGCAGGGGAATACCCAGCACCAGGAACAGACCGCATCGCCGCAAAAACCGCGACACCGCGTTGCCGCCCGAGGCATGGCGCGCCCAGGACCGGTACCAGCCCAGCTTCCTGACTTCTCCGTCCTCCTCCGCTCCAAGGATGAAGCGCCCCGGAAGGCGCCCGAAGGCCATCGCCATGGGCGTGAAGGTCAGGGCCACGATCAGCGACACAGCCAGGCTGAAGGTCACCGTCAGGGCCTGGTCGCGGAAAATCTGACCGGCCACTCCGACGACGACAAAGACGATGGGGACAAACACGGCCAGAGTGGTCAGCGTGGAAGCCGTCACGGCCCCGGCCACCTCGCCGGCTCCCAGCGCCGCGGCTTCCCCGGGATCCTGGTCCGGCTTTTCCTCGCGGCGTCGATGGATTGCTTCGAGCACCACGATGGAGTTGTCCACCAGCATCCCTACTCCGAGCGCCAGTCCGCCCAGGGACATGACGTTCAGGCTGACCCCGCGGGTGAGCATGAGAATGAAGGTGGCCACGATGGAAATGGGAATGGCAATCCCGATGATCAATGTGCTCCGGAAATCGCGCAGGAAAACGAACAGCACCAGGACGGCCAGCCCGCCGCCCAGCAGCGCATTGTTGCGCACTTCACTGATGGCCGAGGCGATGAAGACCGACTGGTCGAAGAGGACCTCGAGCTGCATCTTCTCGGGCAACTGTTCCTTCAACCGGTCCAGGTGACCACGCACCCGTGCGGCCATCTCCACGATGTTGGCGTCGCCTTCCTTGAAGACCGCCAGCTCGACACTTTCACGGCCGTCAATATGCGTCACCGAGGCCCGTTCCTTGTGATGCCGGAAGATCCGGGCCACCTCGTCCAGGCGAATGGGTTGACCATCGATGTTGGCCACGGTCACCTGACCGATATCGTCCAGATCTTCGAAGCGGCTCAAGGTTCGGACGATGTACTCGGCGTTGCGGTCCCGCAGGCGGCCGCCCGAAGCGTTGATATTTTCCTGGGCCAGGGCCAGGTTGACCGAAGTGATGCTCACACCCAGGGCCGCGAGGCGGGCCTCATCCACCTCCACCCGGATCTCCTCTTCCAGGCCACCGGACACACGGGCCGCGGCCACCCCTTGCAGGGCTTCAATTTCTTTCTTGAGGACATCATCGGCCACGTTGCGCAGGGCCACCAGGGGAGCATCGCCGGTCAAGCCGATCCGCACCACCGGGTCCTGGGAGGGGTCGTACTTGAGCAGGAGTGGGATCCGCGCATCTTCGGGCAGCCGCACCAGATCCAGTTTTTCCCGGACGTCCAGCGAGGCATAGTCCATGGGCGTGCCCCAGTTGAACTCCAGCGTGATCTGAGAAAGGCCGGCCTGGCTGATGCTGTGGACCTTGCGCAGTCCGGGCACCACGCCCACCGCCTCCTCCAGGGGGCGGGTCACCAGGTTTTCCACGTCCACGGGAGCCGTCCCCGGGAACTCCGTTTGCACGGTGAGAGTCGGGTATCTGATCTCGGGCAAAAGGCGCATGTCCAGTCGACTCAGCGCGGTCATGCCGAACACCACGGCGGCAAGGGTCACCATCCACACCGTCACCGGATGCGATACTGCGTAGCGAATGATCTTCATCAGTCACGCTCCGCCATGGCGGTGACCGTGTCCGGCTCCTGAGCCGGATCCAGGGCTTCGGCTTTCAGGGCCTGGTAACCCACCGCTTCCCCGTTGAGGGCCTTGATCAGGGTCCCGGTGCGCAATCCCCCCTGCCCCATGGTCACGATGTATTCACCGGCGAACAAACCTTCAAGAACCTCGACGTGGGTCTCGTCGTAGAGCCCCGTGGCAATTTCCACCTTGCGCACGGTGTCGGCCTCGGCCACGAACACGCTGCGCAGCGCACCTTCTTCGACCAGAGCGATCTTGGGGATGGCCAGGGCGTCATGGTGCTGATCGGTGGTGATCCGGACCTTCACGAAGCTCCCCACCCGGGCGGACGCTTGCGCATCGTCCAGCAACAGTGTCAGACGTACGGTGCTGGTGGTAGGATCTACCACGGGAGAAACGCGCTCCACCACGGCCTCGAGGGGCTTGTCGGCGGCTTCAGGGGAGATCAGCACCCGCTGGCCGCTGGCGATCTTGCGGGCCACGTTCTCGGGCAAATTCACCCGCACCCGCAGGGGAGTGAAATCACCCAGGGTGAAGACCGGAGCACTGAGGGCCACTTGCTGCCCCAGAACCACCTTGCGCTCGGTGATCCGTCCGGAGAAAGGCGCCCTGATACGGGTCTCTTCCAGGGCAATCCGGGCCAGATCACGTTCCGCCTCGGCCAGCTTGAAGGCCGATTCCACATCATCGTACTCCTGCTGGCTGATCAGTTCCTCGGCCTGCATCCTGGCGCTCCGCTCCATCAGGCGCTGCTTGTCGGCCAGGGTCAGCTCAGCCTTGCGCAGCTGAATTTTTTCCCTGTCGTTCTCCAGCTCGGCCAGGACCTGGTTCTTCTCCACCCAGTCCCCCTCTTCCACCTGGATGGCCCGGACCCGCCCGTCACTGCGGCAGGGCAAATCCACCAGGCGGTCGGCCTCGATGACCGAAGCGGCCCGGTAATAGGCCGCAATACCCCGTCCCTCCACCAGGGCGATCTCCACGGGAATGGGCATGATTTCGGGCTTGTCATCCTTCTTCTGGTCCTCGTCGGCGTCCGCGGTCTCGCCATCGGTGGCGGCCAGGGCCTCGTTGCCGCTCCCGGGTCCGACAGGCAGAAGGCCGGTGAAGTAAAGCCCGGCGCCGGTGCCGCCGAGCACCAGAACGGCCAAGAGGATCAGTACCAGAGGCTTGCGCAAGATATTCATTGTCCCTGCTCCAAGGAAAACGGGTGACGATGCGGAAAAAATCGATGGGGGCCGATCATGGCCGCCAAAAAGCAAGACGCATCGTGGGCGGCAAGGTTGCATGATCAGGAATAATTGACCGGCCAATCCCCGGGCAGACCAGCTTGCCGTGCTGGAATTTCGACGCCCCGGGCGTTAAATTCCCCCTGCAGATCTGTTGAGGTGTGGGCATGCCGTGTCCCCACCCCGTTTCCCGCAATGTCTCCGAGAGGTCAGTCATGAAAAAGCTGGTTGAGTGCGTTCCGAACATCAGTGAGGGCAGGGACCAGACGGTCATCGAACAGGTGACCGCCGTGATCGAGGATGTTCCCGAAGTCCACCTCCTGGACGTCGACCCCGGGGCCGAAACCAACCGGACGGTCATCACCTTCATCGGCCCCCCCGAAGGCGTGGCCGAAGCGGCCTTCCGCGTGGTCAAGCGTGCCGCGGAATTGATCGACATGAGCAAGCAGAAGGGGGCCCACCCCCGTCATGGCGCCACCGACGTGTGCCCCTTCGTGCCCGTCAAGGGCGTGAGCATGGAAGAGTGTGTGGCCATTGCTCGCCAGGTGGGCGAACGGATTGGCAAGGAACTGGAGATTCCGGTTTACCTGTACGAGGATGCCGCCCGGAAGCCCGAGCGCCGCAATCTGGCCCACGTGCGCAAGGGTGAATACGAGGCCCTGCCCGACAAGCTTGGCACCGAGGAGTGGAAGCCCGACTTCGGTCCCAACGCCTGGAACGAGCGGTCCGCCCGCACCGGCGCCACCAACGTTTCCGCGCGTGGATTCCTCGTGGCCTACAACGTGAATCTGAACACCCGCAGCAAGAAGATCGCCGACAACATCGCCCTGGACATCAAGGAAGCGGGCCGCGCCCAGCGTGATGACAACGGCGTGCTGGTCAAGGGTGCCGATGGCGAGAATATCCTGGTCCCCGGTCCTTACAAGCTCGATGCCTGCAAGGCCGTGGGCTGGGTCATTCCCGAGTACGACAAGGCTCAGGTGTCGATCAACCTGGTGAACACCGCCGTGACCAAACCCCACCAGGCTTTCGACGCCTGCACCAGCAGCGCCCTCGATCGCGGTGTTTATGTCACAGGCAGTGAGCTGGTGGGCTTGATTCCCGAAGGGGATCTGATTGCCGCGGGCAAGCACTACCTCCGCAAGGCGGGGCAGTCCGCCGGAATCCCCAAGAAGCTGGTGATCGAAACGGCGATCCAGAGCATGGGCCTGCGCGAACTGGGTCCGTTCGATCCGGCCGAGAAGATCATCGAATACCAGGCCGGCATGGTCGATGGCCCCCTGGTCAGCATGACCAACCGTGAGTTCGTCGATGAGCTGAGCACCGACAGCCCCGCCCCCGGTGGTGGTTCGGTGGCTGCCCTGAGCGCAGCCCAGGCCGCCGGTCTGGTGGCCATGGTGGGCAACCTGACGGTGGACAAGCGCAAGTATGCCGATGTTCAGGACCGGGTGAAGGAGATTGCCGAGCGTGGGCAGGAGCTGAAGGACTTCTTCCTGACGGCCATGGATGACGACACGGCCGCCTTCAACGCGGTGATGGATTGCTTCGGCATGCCCAAGGGCACGCCGGCCCAGAAGAAAGCCAAGGATCTGGCGGTGGCCGAGGCCACGCGTGGTGCCACCATCGTGCCCCTGTCGGTGCTGGAGCGGGTGCCCGAGCTGCTGGAACTGGCCGATGAGATCGGCAAGATCGGCAACGCCGCCAGCCTGAGCGATGCCGGCGTGGCCGTCCTGACGGCCATGACCGGAGCCGAGGGGGCCTACTACAATGTGCTGATCAATCTGGAGTCCCTGAACAGCTGCGACATGAGTGAGGCGCCGGATTTCGGTGCCGACACGCTGGCGCGCGCCAGGAAGGCCATGGCCCGCTGCGAGGAGCTGGCGGCCACCTACCGGGCGACCATTCGCGGGAAGCTGGAAAAGGCCCTGGAGAAATAGAGCCAGGATCTGGCCAAGAAAAAGGAGGCGGGACATCCCGCCTCCTTTTTTGTGCGCCTGGTGGTCAGGGCTAGTGCTTTTCCTTCATCCCGGCCACCATCCACTTGCGGGCCATGATCAAGGCCACCGGGGTGATCATGGCGATCAGGGCGTAAATGAACCACATGACCCCACTGTTGGTTTCCAGACCGGTGTCGGCCCGCGGCAAGTACTTCGCCACGAAGAAACCGCTGTACAGACCGGTCACCATCTTGGTCAGGAACCAGGGGAACTGGCCAATACCCATGTACATGCCCGCCTTGCCCTCGGGGGCAATCTCGGCGATCCACTGCAGGAAGCGGGGCTGCCACATGGCCTCGCCCACCGACATCAGCAGAACATAGGTCAGGAACAGGTACAGGTTGGGGCCAAGGGCCAGCAGAAAGGTGGGCACGGCCATGACCAGGGTGCCCAGGATCATCATACGGTACACATTCGCACGGGCGGTCAGCCCGGCCACCACCGGAGCCAGCACAAAGATCATGATGGGGTTGAGGTTCGAGAAGAACTCGAAATACTCGCTCACCACTCCCCCGGCGAAGGCGCGATCCAGGTAGTAGGGCAAGGTCAACCAGTTGTGGGCAAAGAGGGTCTGAACCGGCACCAGAATGAAGATGAAGAAGGTGAACCGGGAGTCCCGGAAAGGATGGTCCGGCCGGTGCCGCATGAACTCCCATCCGGCAACGATGGCCAGAACGCCGGCCACCACCAGAGTCCCGATGGCGGGCACCTTGTCCTCGGCGCCCAGCTTGGTCAGCCCGAACACGGCCACCGCAACGGTCAGCAGGGAAATCCCCGCCATGGGCCAGTTATTGATCTTGGCCTCGGGAAGGGCCGCTGCCCTCTTGGCCGCCTTTTCAGCTTTTTCAGCCTTTTCCTCGGGCGTGTCATTGGCCTCGCTTTCCTCGGCGATCTCCCTGGCGACACGGTCCACCGCTTCCTGATCCGTTTTCCGGGTCAAGATGACCATGGTCACGATCAGGGCCAGGACCATCATTCCCACATACACCCAGAAGACGCCGGCCAGCCCGTTGGGCGGGAGGCTTTCCTCGGAGAACTTGCGCACAAAGGGGGAAATGGAGCCCGAGAAGAAGGCCCCCAGGTTCATCAGACCGTACACAACCGCATAGCCCATGGCCGCGGTTTTGGGCGTGGTGTAACGCTTCACCCCGGCATAGGCTGCGGGCTGGTAAAGACCATAGGCGATCACCATGATGAGCAGGCCCAGCAGGGTCATGAAGAACATGGGCGAGGTCACCCCATGGCCCAGGGGAATGGTGCCCGAAAGTGCGATCAGGATCCGGCCCACCAGGAACATGCTGAAGGCCAGCTTGAGGGCGTTGCGCACCCCGATCTTGTCACTCACACCACCGAGAAAGAGCATGGCAAGGGTGATGCCGGCGGTGACCCCGGAATAAACCCAGGAAGCCTGCTGGTCGCTCAGCTGGATGTTCTCGGAGCAGAATTTCCCCAGAATGGTGAGGATGCCGAAGTAGGCCAGGCCCTCGATGACATAAGGGATGTTGATCCCCCAGAGTGCCTTGGGCGCCTTGACGAAGGCCACCATGGTTTGCCAGAGCTCGAGGAAAGCGTCGGCAACCACCTGGCTGAGGGGTTTCTTGACGGGGGTTTCTTCGGACATGAGCGACCTTCCCGAGTGGCACGGAACAAGCCACTCTGATCCCGAGGGTGTGCAAAGAAAAGGATGTCAAATGGAACAATAAGGCCCGGCGCCGTCTAAGCCAAGCGGAGTGTGGTGGGTCCGGCCTCCCTTGTGGGGAGGCCGGGACAGCTCAGGCTCGCCGCTTCTTTTTGGATTTTTCGTAGCCGTAATACTTCTGGTCGTAGTAGTAGGGTAGAACCTCGGACAGGTTGTTCGCCACCACGCCCAGGATATGGGCGCCGGCACTGCGGAGGATCTCCACCCCGCGCTTGCTCACGTCCTTGGGAGTTTGCCCGGCCATCACCATGAACAGAACGCCATCCACAGCATTGAGGTAGTGCAGAGGGTCGCTCACCGGGACCACAGGAGGGGAGTCCATGACGATCAGGTCGTAGGACTTGTGCAGTTCATGGACCAGATCCTTCACATTGTTCACACCGAAGAGGCGGCTGGGGTGCCCGCCGGCCTTCCCCGCCGAGAGGAAGTCCAGATTTTTGACTGGAGTTTGCCGGACCGTTTGCTTGATCAGTGTCGCCATCGCACCGGGATCCTTTTCCCCCGCATCCAGCAAATCAACAAACCCAGGCGACAATTTCTCCTCAAAAACGTTATGCTGCACCGGGCGCCGCACATCGGTGTCCATCAGCAGGATGCGATTGGGCAGGTGGTAGGCCAGGACCAGACTGAAGTGCAGACTGAAAAGGCTCTTGCCCTCCCCCTGCTCGGCGCTGGTCACCAGCAGGGAACGCTTCTCGGTGAGATCCAGGTCCTTGCCCAGACGGATCATGATGCGCCTCAGCTCGATGGCCATGGGCGACTCGATATCGAACAGGTTGGAGGCCGCCCGTCGGGTATCACTTGGTTTTGCCATGATTCTACTTTCCTAGCTCAAGCGCGGGTAAATCACGAGGAAACCCACGGCCGAAACAGCAATGATGCCGACAATGATGGTGACCCAGCGCAGAATGCGTCGCTTCTTGGTCCGTTCGAAATGATCGTCCACGATGACCGGCAAGGTGCCGATGACGGTCAGACCCAGGGCCTTTTCAATATCATCCACCGCAGTGAAGGTGCGGTCCATGAAGATGGCCAGCACGACCAGGCCTCCGCCGAGCCCCACGGACAGGACGAAGCCCATCATGAGAAGTTTGAGCTTGTTGGGTTCGATAGGGTAAAGAGGAAAAGCCACTTTTTTCCTGATTTTCACCTGGAACCCAATTTCACTCATACTGGCTTCCAGATTCATGGTTTGCTGGGTGACCTCCCCCTCAATGGTCTGAACCAGGTTTCTTGACCTTTCTACATCAGACTGCAATTCAGAAAGTCGAGCTGATTGGGCGGGTTGCCTCGTCGCAAAAGAGCGAAACTCAGCTATTTGCCGGTTCATTTTATCAATTACAGACCTGGAGCTGTTTCTGAATACCGAAAGGTAAATATATTGGCTGACTTGATTCCTATCCATGAAACTCAGATGCGGGAAATCCGCGGCGGTTAATTGTTCTATCTTGCTGTTTAGACGAACACGCAATAAACCGAGACGAGTTTGCATATCCCGAAAACCAATGGCATCGGGAGACATCATCAACTGGTCAAAGGCCAAATCGCCCATTTCTTTGGCAATGGCCGAAACACTCGCATCTGTGACATATCGATTCAGGTTAAATGACGCACCAACCAAGGGCTTTGTCTGTTGCTCCAGTCGCGAAACCTCGGTCAAATCTTGACCATTGTACCTGGAGCTCAAAAGGGCCAAATTTTCCTCGGCCACAGAAAGGTTTCCAGCATTGATGGACAAATTCACAAGAGTTTCTGAAGCCATGTTGGCCAAGAAGGTGCTCAATTCATTTTCTGCATCTTCCAGCTCTGAACGGTATTCCTCAAGTTGGCCCTGTAAAAAGTCCCTGGTGGAAGTTCTAAAGGCCACTTGGTTTGCCCGAAATTCTTCAACAAACTTGTCGACTACATAAACAGCCAAGTTATGAGCCCTTTGCGGATTGGTATCCCGGATACCGATCAGAAAAAGGCGAGACCCATCTGGCTCCAGGCGAAGTCGGTCCTTGAGTTTTTTGGTGGCCCGCCCCAGAGCCATTGATTCGCTCATGTTCTGACCGGGTGGAGGGGGACCCACCCAAGTGGGATCCACGTGCAATTGCAGATCTCTGACCACATTTTCAAGAAAATCGGGAGAGGTCAAAAGGAGATCAATTTCCTGTCGAGCCTTTTGATCGATTTCCCTTTCGTACCTTCCGTATTGCTGCGAAGCGTCATTCAGCAAACGAGTTTCCGTGTCCCGCATGACAATCTGCACCTGCCCCGCCGAGAAATAGATTGGGGTCATGATCTTGATCACCAGAATGGCCATGGAAAAACAAAGAATGAACGGGATGATGAACAGCCACTTGCGCCGCAGGAACATCCGGATCAAGGCCCGGGGATCAAATCCCCCCTCTTCGGATTGCGGCTCGTCCAGAAACGGATCCATGAAAGGTTATCTCCTTGTTTGCGGAAAAATGCGCAGGGTCAGGCTAAACCAACCCGGCGGCCTCCGCAACAGCTGGGGCCTGGTGGTCGGATTTCGGGGCACCCACCGTCAACGCGGGAGGCCAGGACACCGAAAAACCGTCACCACTTGTTGTCGTCCCGAGGGGCCGGGAATGTAGAATAAAGAGCTTGGCCAGGGTCCAGCCCTTGCAAAAGAACCAGCCATAAGCCCAGGATACCATGTCCAATGAAAAATGTTCCCTCCCGGAAAATGAGCCCAGGTGCGAAAATTTTCCAGCCTTTTCTGGGGGGTTCTGCTGACCCTGGCCACGAGCGCTTGCCAGCATGACGTCCTCTCACCCCCGGTACCCCGAGGACAGGCCAGGCCTGCCACTTCGCCGCAAGACACCCAGGTCGTCCCGGTGGCCTCCGCCTACTATCTGGACATCATGTCATTCCTCACAGAACTGACCGAACCATATTTTAATTCAACAGTTTGCCACTGGCCAGCTTATCCGGTGCCGATCCGGGTGGGCATGGCCGTCAACGGAGAAATCGATCTGGCAGAATGCCTGGCGGAAGCCGTGGACCGATGGAACTTCGGAGAAACCAGCCCCTGGTTCATCTTTGATCCTGCGGCCGACTGGGGTATCCGTTTGATTCATTTTCCAGACCTGGAAATGCATCCCCCTGCTCGCGCCCAGATCACCCGCCTGGATGACCAGGGGCGCCCCCTGCGCATCCACATCATCCTGGGCAACAACTACGTAACACAGCAGCAACGCCCCTATGCTGTCAGAGCCCTGGTCCACGAACTGGGGCACGCCCTTTTCCTGTGGGGCCATAGCCAGAACCCGGCCCATATCCTGTGGGGAGGCGGCCCACCGCTGGTGGACTTTCCTTCCCTGGAAGAAAGAAAGGCCGCACACCTGTGGCGCGACCTTCCCGAAGGGTTGAATCTGACTCTTCTGCCTACCGCAAGCGAATCCAGTACGGCATCATGGCCACCGGGCGCCCATCCATGAGGGAAACCGCGGCCAGAGTCCCATCTTCCCTGAGGCTGTGCCACAATGTGGGGAATACCGCCGAGTTGACGCTGGAGCCCCCCATGCCGGCAAGAGGATCGCCCGCCTGGAGCACGGCGGAAAGCCGGGCCAACCCACCCCCTTCGCGCAGACTCTTGAGCAGCATTTTTTCGAGCAGGCTCAGGTCATCCCCGAAGCTTTGCAGCGCAATGCGATCAGATTCCTGCAGACCGAGCATCCACTTGGCCGAGGTCACGGCCCGGTGCAAACCGCCGATGCCATCCACCAGGCCGTTGGTCAGGCCCTGGTTTCCCGTCCAGACCCGTCCCTGGGCGATGGCATGGACCTCATCCCGGGTCATCCCACGGCCCTCGGCCACCTTGGCCAGAAACCTCTCGTAGAAGTTGTTCATCTGGCCCTCGAAGAGGGTCCGCTGCTCAGGGGTGAATCCGCCCTCGTCGCTGAACAGCAGGGCGTTGTCGCCCCGGGTGATGAACTCCCGGTTGACGCCGATTTTGCGATACATCTGGGACCGGTCCATTTTTCCGGCATAGACGCCGATGGAACCGGTCAAGGTGCCGGGGTCGGCAAAGATACTGTCTCCCGGGCAGGCGATGTAGTAACCCCCGCTGGCGGCCATTCCGCTCATGCTGACGATCACCGGTTTATCTTCCTGAACCTCGCGGATGGCTTGCCAGATCAGGTCACTGGCCAGGGCGCTGCCTCCGGGGCTATCCACCCGCAGGATGACGATGTCCACATCCTCATCTTCACCCAGGGATTGAAGCTCCTCGACGATGGTTTCGCTCCCAGCAATCTTGCCCTGAAAATTGTCGAAACGGCTGGGTCCGGGCATGATCACGCCGGTGGCATACACCAGGCCAGCCGTGGCCCGGGTTTTGCCCTTCTTGCGCGGGGCCAGAACGTAATCCCCGAAATGGGTGATGTCCTCATCGGGGAAACGGGTGTCCAGCATCTGTTCGAAGTACATGGCAGTGTCAGCCAACCCGGCGGCGATGGCCGCAGGGGTGTCGTACATGCCCTGGTCGATCCAGGATTGCACCGTTTCCGGCGACACCTTCCGGCCCCGGGCCAGACCAGCC
>JAZBOO010000100.1:0-3290 GCA_036351155.1 Candidatus Krumholzibacteriia bacterium
CACCGTATATCCTGGCCGGTCCCACCTGCGACTCCATCGATGTGTTTTCCCGGGATGAGAAGGGCCACATCAGCCCGATCACCCTGCCGGAGATGCACCTGGACGACCTGTTGATCGCCGGCAGCATGGGCGCCTACACCTTCAGCGAATCGACGCGTTTCAACGGGTTCGAGCCGCCGGATTTCGTGTACATCGATTAGTGGGTCTCACCCCACATCATCTCGCCGGCCTCGACCGCCACATCAAGCAGGTTGTCCACCGAAGGCAGAGGACAGGTGGCATACGGCGAGAACACGCAGGGCGGATTGTAGGCCCGGTTGAAATCGAGGATCACCGTGCCGTCCTCGGCGATGGGGTCGGTGGAAAGGAATCGCCCGCCGCCATAGGTGGTGTGGCCATTGGTCTGGTCGCCGAACACCAGGAACAGGCCCTGGCCCGCCTCTCCCTGGGGAGTGAGCCGACATTCTCGACCCGCCACCTTGAACACAAGAACGCCGGGGCTGGGCACCTCGTCCACCTGCCCCAGAACATTGGGCACCTGCGTGGTGGCTGCCCCGGGTTCAAGGCGGGCGGTCACGAGCCACCGACTCTCCACCGGAAACCGGTCGATGCCCGTGAAGCTCTGCAGGGCCTCCGCGTTGCGGTCCTTCACCCGCAGGAAAAGCTGATCCCCCCGCCTGATCACGTAAAAAAGCAAAGACCCGGTTTCCAGCACGCTGGGCGGTCCGGGATCGTCGGTCAAAAGGACCGCGGTCGAAATCTGCTCACCAGCCTGGAGCACCGTGACACCGGGCTGGGCCGCGAACAGGATCTGATCCGGCGCCACGGTGATGGTGCCCACCTTGGCGGGGGCCCCCGCGGCCAGCTGCACATCTTCCCCGTCCGCACCGCCCAGACGATTGCTGCCCTCATGCAAAGGGTGCAGCCCCACCAGGGTCAACCAGCCGTCATCGGCCTTCAGGCGGGTGACCCGGGCGGCGTGCCAGGCGTCCACCTCGGCGATGTATTCAGGGTCCGTTCCGGAGGAACATCCCACCACAGTCAGGATCAGCAACGTCAGGCTCAGGAATCGGCGGGTCATGTTTTCTCCAGGTCAAAAAGTCGGCAACCCTTGGCCGGTTATGGGTGTCCATATCAGTGTCCCCCCAGAGTACCCGCAAATGGGAAGGCCACGCCATGAAGAAGATTTTTCACACCGCTCTGATCCTGCTGCTGATCTCCTGCGTCACCGTCCAGGGGCGGGATGCCCCTTCCGTGGACCTGAACCAGGCCATCGAGGATCTGGGCACGGGCACCCTGAGCTTCAGCTACCTGACCCGCGAGGGCGTGCGCGGCAACGGCCGCAGCCTGGAAATTTCGCTGGGCGATGGCGACCACCGCTGCTACTACCACGGCAGCTGGGACAGCGAGCCCGAGCTGCGCGCAGGACCGGCCCAGGTGCAGCTGCGCCTGGTCGAGGGCCGCATCCGTGGAATCAACCTGGCCGTGGGGAGTGCCACGACGCCAGCTTCCGACCGGGAACTGGGGTTGATCGCTCCCGGGCCTGCGGTGCACTTCTTCCTGGACCGCGCGCCTCAGCTGGATGGCGACCTGGGCGAAGATGCCCTGCTGGCGGCCTGCATCGGCGGCCAGACCGATGTGGCCCCCGGGCTGCTGGCCATCCTCAAGAACAAGCATCACCATTCCGATCTCCGGAGTTCGGCCATGTTCTGGGCGGCCACGCTGGCCTCGGAAAAGGTGCTGGCTCCCATCCAGGACATCCTCCGCAATCGCGACGAGGACATGGAACTGCGCGAGCACGCCGTGTTCGCCCTCTCCCAGGTGACCAGCCCGGACCCTTTGCCCCTGCTGATGGACATCGCCCGGGATGGCCGGACCCCCCAGCTCCAACGCGCGGCCTTTTTCGCCCTGGCCGAACACGATGTCCCGGAGGTGCACCAGCTGTTCGAGGACATCCTGATGGGTCGGTAACCGACAGATGGCGCGCGCCTTGCCCTGGCCCGAGAAGAGCCCCCCTCCCCCGGCTGGAGTTTGCCCTGCCCACCGCAACCCGCACCAGACAACTGATCTGGACCACCACCCCGGGGACGGCGCAGCAACTGGCCGCCGAGGGCTTCCAGGTGCTGGAATACGATGAGCTTCAGTCCAGGATCCGGGCCTCGCGCCAGGCAGGGGCTGCCCGGTCCACGCTGAACAATCCCGCCGCCTCCATTCTCAGGGTATTCCGGCGGCACGCCAAGGTGGCCGTGCTGGGGGTGCCCTGCCGTCCAGCGCGAAATCTGGCTCTGATCTTCAAGTATCTGGTGGAACCGGCCTTCCATGCGGGATGCACCCTGCTCATCGGGGCCAGCCACACCCTCGAGGAGCTGTCACGGCGGCCACCGCTGGACGATCCTGACTGGCGCTGTCCCCTGACCTGGGAGCGGCTACAGTACCTCCTGGAACAGGGCCGAGAGCCGCGGGAGGTGCCTTTTGTTCCACCTGTCAACCGGTGGTTACACTGGTGGCGAAAGCTGACCCGCCGGGTGGACGGACCGGTGGGCGACCCCGGCCTGGACCCCCAGCAGAACGCCGCCGTCCTGGCCGGAGACGGGGTGGTCCAGGTGATCGCCCCGGCGGGCAGCGGCAAGACCACCGTGCTGATCCGCCGTGTCCGGGAACTCATCCAGCGGGGCACTCCGCCCGAGCGCATCCTCTGCATGTCCTTCAACCGGGATGCCAAGACCGAGGTCCAGGCTCGGCTGGAAAAGGCGGGTGTTCAGGGGGTGATCGTGCGCAGCTTTCACGGCATGGGTCTGGCCATCTTGAAGGAGGAAGGCCAGCTGCGGGACACCATTGGCGAACTGGATGGCGAGGTGCTGGAACAGCTGATCGCGCAGGTGGCCGGGGCCGCCTTTTCGGTGGCCGAAGCGCGCGAGGCCGTCAGCCATTTCAAGCTGGCTGCGATGGTTTCCCCCGAGGAGGCGATGGCTCGTAACGGTCAGGACCGGACAGCCCTGGTCTATGCCCGGTACGAGGAGGAGCTGGCCCGGCGAGGTATGCGCGATTTCGACGATCTGGTGGCCGTGGCGGTCACCTTTTTGCAGAGGTCTGCCCCGGTCCGCCACCGGTGGCAGCAGCGGTTCGAGCGCGTTCTGGTGGATGAATACCAGGACATCGAACCTGCCCAGGCGCTGCTGGTGGGGTTGCTGGCCGCGCCCCAGGACTCGCTGTTCTGCGTGGGCGACGAGGACCAGTGCATCTATGCCTGGCGAAGGGCCACGGTCGAAAGGATCATCGAGCTGGACCAG
>JAZBOO010000101.1:0-5733 GCA_036351155.1 Candidatus Krumholzibacteriia bacterium
CGTGCTGCTGACCACCGAGGCCTGTGTGACCGACGAGCCCGAGAAGGACGGCCCGGCCATGCCCGACATGGGCGGCATGGGCGGCATGGGTGGCATGGGCGGCATGATGTAGTCAGCCCTGCGCCATTCGTTCCGGAACGGCAAGGCCGGCTCTCCTCAGGAGAGCCGGCCTTCTTCTATCCCTGAACTGCCTTTTCCGCCTTCGGGCCCTGCTGGGGTTCCTTTTGCCGGGCCAGGAGGGCCTGGAGGACCAGATCGACCTGGGCTTCCAGCCCCAGTCGCTCCGTGTTCATGACCAGATCAAAATTTTCGGCCTGGCCCGGTTCCACCCGGAAAACCTTGCGCGTGTGCTGGGCGCGGCGGCGATCCGCTTCATCCATCATCGCCCGGGCTTCGGCTCGGCTCAGGTTGGTTCGGTCCAGGATGTTCTGCAACCTGGCCCGGTGACTGGCCACCAGACGCAAGCGCAGGGTGGCTCCTTCGCCCAGGATCAGGTGGGCGCCGCGACCCAGGAACACCGCCCCGCCGCGGCTGGCCAGAGCTGTGACCACCTTGACCACCGCCAGATGATACTGGTCCCGCATGAAAATGCGCTGGTTCAAAACGCCCTGTACCCACAGGCGTGCCTGGTTCATTTCGGTCTCGTCCAGTTCCTCGATCATCTCCCGGGAAAGCCGGCTGTCCGCGGCTATTTTTTCGACGATATTCCGGTCATGAAGGTCCAGCGCCAGCCGTTCAGCCAGGGCTTCGGCCAGCAATCGACCTCCGGCGCCGGCCTGACGACTGATGGTGATCACGGGGCGGGGTCCCGGAGGAGAAATGTCCGGGGGTTCGTTGAGATACTGCCGTAAATTGTTCCAGTGGTTGATCTGGCGCTGAATCAGTTTTTCAGTCAAGGGGTGGGGCATGACAACCTCCCTTGGGGCGAGGGGACACGTTTGTCAATAGTTTAACAACACCGGTGGCCCTTGCCAACCGGGTTCTGAAAATTCGGTCGAAAAGGGACATTTACGGTGAAGAGGGTGGCAGTTAGATTGTCCTCATGCGAATACTTCACATAGGCAAATACTATCCGCCCTACCAGGGCGGTATGGAAACGGTTCTGGAAAACCTGGTGCTGGGCCTCCTGGATGCCGGCCAGGAGGTGGCCGTGCTGGTGGCCGGTCAGGGCCCCAGTCAGGTCCGGGAGGCCATCGTTCATCAGCAGGGAACCGCTGACCTGGTGCGGCTGGCCAACCTGGGCGTCTGGAACAGTCAGCCATTGACCCCGGGGATCGTCTCTGCCCTGCGCCACATCTTGGCCCGGTTCCGTCCTGACCTCGTCCACCTGCACCTGCCCAACCCGCTGCTGGGTCTCGCCTGGCGGTTGCTGGGGCTATTTCCTGGGCACTCCTCCCTGCCGCCGTATGTGGTCTGGCACCACGCGGATATCACGCGACAGAAACTGGGGGGCAAGCTGCTGGGGCCCTCGGTCAGGCACCTCCTTGAAAGGGCGCGTGGAATTTGCGTGTCCTCGGACCGCCTGGTTTCCGGGTCACCCGTGCTGACCCGTTTTTCCGGGAAAATCCGGGTGGTTCCCTTCGGCCTGGACCCTGAGCCCTGGTCCTCGGTGGCTTCCGATTTCAGCGGCCCGTTCCTGTTCGTGGGACGCCTGGTGCGTTACAAGGGGCTGGAAGTCCTGCTGGAGGCGGTGGCGCAGGCACCCCAGGTGCGGCTGGACCTGGTGGGGGAAGGGCCGATGAAGAGTGACCTGGCCCACACCATCGCTCGACTCCATCTTGGCGACAGAGTGCGCCTGCGGGGGGCGCTGAGTTCCGCCGATCTGCTCACGGCCATGTCCACCGCCCAGGGACTGGTCTTGCCCAGCCTGGATGCCAGCGAAACCTTCGGGCTGGTTCAGCTGGAGGCCATGGCCGCAGGGCTGCCGGTCATTGCCAGCGATCTGGACACCGGAGTGCGGGAGGTGGGCATCCACGGCCAGACCGGTCTGCTTGTGCCCCCGGGGCAAGCGGCTCCCCTGGCCGAGGCCCTGGTTCGGCTGGAAAGTGATCCGGCCCTGGCTCGACAGCTGGGTTCGGCCGGCAGGGCGCGTTTTCAGTCCCGCTTCACACGGCGACAGATGATCGACAACCTGATGGAATGGTACGTCTCCATTCTTCAAGACCCCCGACATCCGGATGGAGAGTCATGAATTTCTCGTTCCTGGATCCCTGGCATGTCTTTCTGCCCCGCGAAGGGGGGCACGTGATTTCCATCATGGGGTCCGGCGGCAAGACCTCGTTGCAGCGGGCCCTGGCGGAGGTGCTTCGTCAGGACCGGGTCCCCGTTGTTCTGACCACAACCACCCGCACCGAAGCCTGGTCCGAAGTGCCCGTTTTTGACCTGGCTGATCTGGTCGAGCTCGAAGCCCAGGCCATGCCGCTGGTTTTCTATCTGCGGGATGGAGTAGACAGCCAGGGGAAATGGCGAGGGCTGGCCCCGGGCGATGTGGATCGCCTGGATGAAGTTTTTCCCGACCGGGTTTTTCTGGTGGAAGTGGATGGGTCGGCCAAGTTGCCCTTGAAAATCCACCGCCCGGGTGAGCCGGTCTGGCCGGCGCGCACCTCGCTGGCCATGGTGGCCATGGGGGCAGGGGCCACCGGCGGATTTCTGCACGATCATGTGCACCGTCTGGGGCGACAGCCCAGCGTGGTCCTGGATCCCCTGCCCGTCGGCAGCATGCTGGAGTGGGAGCACTTGCTGGGCATGCTGGTGGAGAAGGGGGGATATCTGGAGCAAGTCCCGGAACAGGTCCCGGTCATTCTGGCCCTGATGGGCATGGCCGAGGTGGACGACAGCATCGGTCTTTTCGATTTTGTGGGCAAGGCCATGATGCACCCGCGGCTGCCCATTACCCTGTTCTGTGAAACGGGGGGAGAATCTCCCAGCTTTCGGGCCGGATGCCGGGTGGATTCCGGGGATCAAGCCGAGGAAAAGGATGGGCAGCAGGATGCCTGATCACTGGGCGTTGATCATGGCCCGCGGGCAAAGCCGCCGGATGGGTGTGCCCAAGGGCCTGGTGTCCCTGGTGGAAGGGGGGCCGCCGCTGCTGACCCTGGTCGACGATCTGTACCGCCAGCTGGGCTGGCCCCGGCTGGTGGTCACCCTCGACGATCTGGTGGCTCCCTACGAAGCTGTGCTCCCTCGAGATGGGCACAGGCTCTGGCTCGGCGCCGAAACCGGCGGCGAAACCGCCCGGACCATCCAGCTGGGATATCTTTTCCTGGCCCATCGTCTGCAGGAGGAAGACTTCCTCTGGATCCACCCCGTGGATCTTCCCCTGGTTCAGCCAGAGACTCTGGTCCACTTGCGGAACACTCTGGAGGAGACCGCGGCGGAGGGTATCAGACCACGGTTCGAAGAGCGGCCGGGCCATCCGGTGGTCCTGCAGGTGGCGCTGTTGCGGCAGTTGTTCGGCAATCTGGAAACCCCGGTGGTCGGGACAATGAAGGAACAGTTGCAGCACCTTCCCCTGGCACTGTGCCCGGTGGACGATGCAGGTGTGATCATGGATTTTGACGACCCGCGGTGTATTGCCGCGTGGCAGGAGTGAACATGAATGCTCGTGGCGTGATCGGAAGCGAAACCAATCTCTATCAGGAACTGGCCGACATGGCGGCTCACGGCCGGCAGGGTGTGCTGGCCACCGTGGTCCAGGCGCGGCTGTCCACCCCCCGTGAAGAGGGATCCAAGATGATCATTCATCCCGATGGCCGGATCACCGGTAGCGTGGGTGGCGGCAGGGCAGAAGCCGAGGTGATCAAGGCGGCCCACGAGGTGATGAGTGACGGCCGCTGCCGGACGCTCGATCTGGATCTGGCCAAGGGGCTGGGCGTGTGCGGCGGCAACATGACGGTGTTTCTCGAGCCGATCCTGCGCAGTGTGGCCTGTATGGTGATCGGGGCGGGGCATGTGGGGCGCGCCATCCTGGACCTGGCCGGCCAGCTTCCCCTGCGGTTCACCGTGGTGGATGACCGGGAGGAATTCCTGACTCCCCTGCAGGACCTGGGCGGAGTGGAGACGCTCCACGCCGATCCTGAAGGTCTGGCGGCACATCTGAGCGTGAATCCCCAGGGGGCCATGATCATCGCCAGCCGCAGCCACGATCTGGATGGCCGTTACCTGCAGACTGTGCTCAAGGCGGAACGCGAGGCCGGGGTGGAGTTCCCCTTCCTGGGTGTGCTGGGCAGCTGGTCCAAGTCCCAGCGGATCCGGCAGGAAATCGCCAAGAACCTGCCCGACCTGACCGACCGCATGGCGCGGATCCAGATGCCCGTGGGTCTGGACATCGGGGCCGAAACCCCGCACGAGATTGCCCTGAGTGTCCTGGGTGAAGCCCTGGGGGTTCTGCGGGAACGTCCCTACGTGACCGATGAGGCTGGCAAGCCTCTGGGCGTGCCGTTGCAACGCTGCAAGGGTCGGAAGGAAACGCCATGAGAGGCCAAGCGGGATGTCTCTGGATCCAGGGAGCCGGGGAACTGGCCTCGGGTATAGCCATGCGACTGTTTCGCTGCGGATACAAGCTCATCATGGCCGAAATAGACAATCCCCTGGCGGTCCGCCGATTGGTTTCCTTCAGCGAGGCGGTCTACGAAGGGGCGCTGCAGGTCGAGGGTGTGCCCGGTGTGCTGTGTGAACCGGGAGAGGTGGTCTACCGAGCCGATCAGATCGCCGTGGTGGTCGACCCCGGGGCCGATCTCCTGAAGCAGCTGCCTGCCGCCGCGGTCATCGACGTGCGCATGACCAAGCAACCCCCGGTGGCCTTGCCCACCGGAGGGGCACCGGTGATCGGGATCGGTCCGGGATTCCGATGTGGCCGGGATGCCGATCTCATCATCGAAACCCATCGTCAAGCTCGACTGGGCGAGGTGATCAGCGTGGGCGAGGCCTCGCCCAACACGGGGATTCCCGGGGTTGTGGGAGGGCAAACGGCCCGGCGGGTTGTGTACGCCCCGTGTGCCGGACACCTGGATCCGGCGGTGCAGCTGGGTGATCTTGTCACCGAGGGCCAGGTGCTCGGGACCATCGCGGGCCAGTCCATCCATTCGGCTCTGGACGGCCGGGTCCGGGGCTTGATTCACCCCAGGGCGGAACTTTCTGCGGGCGTGAAGGTTGCAGATGTCGATCCCCGCGGTGCGGCCATCGATCCCTACCTGGTTTCGGACAAGGGGCTGGCCATCGGCGGGGGCGTGCTGGAGGCCCTTTTGAGGCTGGGAATTGACCCTGATCGGTCCTGATTCCGGTTTTATCAGCCTTTTCGCGACTCAGGCCTTCGGTCGCGGGCATTGACAGGCCGGGATCAAGCTTATATCCTAAGCTCGTCCCGGCATTCCGGGACATTTGTGCATTGTCTTGTCGGTCCCGGTGAATATTGGCTTTCAGATCTGTTCTGGAAGGACTGGCAACATCCCCCCTGTGGAGGTATCCCCCGTGTTCAAGACCAGGAATTTCAACGCCATCAGCCTGATTCTGGGTGTCGGTATGCTGCTGTTGGGTAGCTTGTCGGCGCAGACCGCCACTGCCGAATGCCAGCCCGGCCAGATGCAGGAAGCCAACCTGGCCTATCAGTCGGCGGCTCAGTTTCTGCAGGCCCAGCAGTGGGACCAGGCCATTGCCCGTCTCAACTCCATCGTGAATGTTTGCCCCGAGCACGTCGAGGCCACCCGTGGTCTGGGCACCGCCTACATGGGCAAG
>JAZBOO010000102.1:0-2169 GCA_036351155.1 Candidatus Krumholzibacteriia bacterium
CTCGGGGAAATCATCATCGAGGGGAACGAGCACACCGACCGCACCGTCATCCTGCGCGAGCTCGGCATGCAGGTGGGCGACCTTTTCAACTATGAGAAGATGGACCAGGCCTGGGACACGCTCGAGGACATCGGCTACTTCGCCTTCGTGGACATGGAATACGACGAAGATGACGAGGGGCAGGTGACCTGGCGCATCGTGGTGGAGGAAGATCTGACCACCGCCTACGGCCCCCTGGTGCGCTACGACCGGCGGTACAAGTACCGGCTGGGTGCCTGGCTCGAGGAAAACAACCTGCGCGGCAAGGGCGAGGTGTTCAAGGCCAGCGCGGCCTTCCTGTACGCGCAGCGGGCCGAGGTGTCCTGGTATCGTCCCTGGCTGTTCAATGTCGAGGGCCTGGAGACCACCGTGCGCCTGCACGGCCAGCACGCCGATTTCGTTTTTCGCCCCACACGCCATCGCCAGTACCAGGGCGACCTGGAGGTGCGCTGGATTTTTCGCGCGCCATTTTTTGCCAGGGCCGGGGTGAACTTCGGGCAAGACGATTACCGCGACCGATACACCTGGGCGCTGCCTGACCGCGGCGAGGGCGCGGGACCGCAAGCCGAGTTTCTGCCCGGCCAGCAAACCCGCACCGCCCTGTCCTTTGCCCTGGGCCTGGACACGCGGGACAACCTCTGGTATCCGGGCCGGGGCGTGATGATCGAAGCCGGCGCGCGGCACTGGCAAAGCGGCGACTTCGACAGCTACACCGAAACCCGACTGGACGCGCGATTCTACGTGCCCATGCCCGTGGGCCAGCACATCCTGGCGGTGCGGGGATCCGGGCGCCGGACCGATGGTCCCCCCCACCTGGACAACGTGCTGTTTTACGGGGGGCCGGAAACCATCCGCGGCTACCGGTTCGGCCAGCTGGAAGGGGACGAGGGCTATCTGCTGTCCCTGGAATACCGTATTCCGCTGTTCATGATGCCGATTTCGCCGCGCGGGGAAATGGTGGGCGTGGGCCTGCACGCCTTTGCCGATGCAGGCGATGCCTGGTACGAAGGTGCCGACGCGGGCCGGGCCCTGCAGAGCTATGGGGCCGGCATCCACCTGAACCTGGACACCCTGCAATTGCGCTTCGAAGCGGCCAAGCCGCGCGAGGGCGACTGGCGCTTCGAGTTCATGGACGTGTTCAACTTCTAGGAGGCGGCGGCGCGAACGGCGACGGCCGCCGCTCGATGAACGCGTCACGCGCCTGCAAGAACTCTGCACTGGACCACGACGCGTGCCGCAGCTTGGCGATCTCGTCAAGCACGCTGTCGGGCAGGATCTCCGCCTCCTCCAGCAAGGTCAAGATGCGTCGGGTGCCACGCAGAGCCTGAGGGCCACCGTGGGCCATCTTGTGTAGCACCTCGTCAGTGGTCTGGTCCAGGTCGGCCCCGTCCACCAGCCGTGTCCAGAAGCCCGCATTGTCCGCCCGCTCGGCCTCGATGGCCTCGCCCAGCAGCAACATTTCCCGCACCAGCGGCGAACCGAATCCGCGGATCATGCGGCGCAACCCCGTGTGGCTATAGATCAGCCCCAGACGCACCGGCGGCACGCCCAGGCGCACCCCGCGCGCAGCAATACGCAGATCGGTGCAGGCCAGAAGCTCCACCGCTCCACCGTAGGCATCGCCCTGGATTTTTGCGACCACCGGGGCCGGATAGTGGACCAGGCGGTCCATCACCTGTTCGAACGGGGTCGTGGCCCGCACCGCGGGATCCCGGTGGAAAATCTCCTCGGGAATGTCCTTGATGGAGTACCCTGTCGAGAAGTGCTTGCCCGCCGAGGTGAGCAGCAGCACCGGCGGGTCGGGCTGATCGGCCTGCTGATCCAGGGCCTCCACCAGGGCCGTCAACATTTCCCGGTCCAGGACGTTGCGCGGCGGCTGGTTGAGCCGGATCTCGGTCCAGTGGGCGTGGGTGGTCACGATCAAGGGAGCGGTGTCAGGGGTCATGATATCCTTCCTCGGTTTTCGACAGGAATTTCTGTGCAGGAAAGGTACCCGTTGATTCCCCGGGCTGCCATGAACTTCGGTCCTCGGGCGCGTCCCCCGTTTACATCTTGCCCGGAGAAGATTACCTTCTACAGACGATTTTTGGCCTTCAGGCCCGGCCCGTTCCGTGAAAGGCGTACCAGCCC
>JAZBOO010000103.1:0-3208 GCA_036351155.1 Candidatus Krumholzibacteriia bacterium
CTGTCGTCGAGCTCGATGGGAGAGGTGCGGTATTTCTCGGCGAAATCGAGCGAGAATTTCCGAAAGAGCATGTAGATATCTTCGCGGCGTTCCCGCAGGGCCGGCAGAAAGATCGGGACGGTGTTAAGGCGGAAGTAGAGGTCTTCCCGGAATTCCTCGCTCTTGACCCGACCCACCAGGTCTCGGTGAGTGGCCGTGACCACGCGGACATCGGCCCGCCAGGTCTTGTCGCTGCCCACCGGCTGGAAGGTGTGGTCCTGCAAGAAACGCAGCAGCTTGACCTGCACCGACAGGGGTACATCGCCGATTTCGTCCAGGAAAAGGGTGCCCTTGGCCGCGGCCTGCACGCGACCCAGTCGGTCGCTGTCCGCTCCAGTGAAGGCGCCCCGGGTATGGCCGAACAGTTCACTTTCCAGCAGATTCTCGGGCAGGGCAGCACAGTTGACGGCCACGAAGGGGCCATCGGCCCGCGCACTCAGATCGTGGATGGACCGGGCCAGCAGTTCCTTGCCGGTGCCGCTTTCCCCCAGGATCAACACGGTGGCGTCGGTATTGGCAGCCCGCTCGGCACGAGACAGCACCTGCCCCAGGGAGCCCGAGGCTCCCACCAGGCGCGAGCTGCCGGTGGCTTCTTCCAGGCGACGCCTGAGCCGCAGGTTTTCCCGTTCCAGGGTGCGCATCTTCAGGGCCCTGGCGATGACCAGTTCCAGCTGGTCCAGGTCGATGGGCTTGGTCAAGAAATCGCTGGCCCCGTGCCGCATGGCCTCCACCGCAGTGTCGATGGTGCCGAACGCGGTCATCACCACCACGGCAATGTCGGGCCGCACGGTCCGGCTCTGCTTCAATAGATCCACGCCCGAGGCCCCGGGCATGCGCAGGTCGGTCAGGATCAGATCCACGGGGCGACCACCCACCAGCGCGAGGGCCGCCTCGGCCGCATCCGCCTGCAGCACCTCATGGCCCTGCCCGGTCAAAAACTCCGCCAGGTTTTCGCGCTGGGCCTTTTCGTCGTCGACCACAAGAATGAGGCCCGTGTTCATGTCCGGCTCCTTGACAGGGGAAAAGTCACCACGAAGCGGGCGCCGGCAGGCTCACCGACCGGCTCCTCAAGTTCCAGGTGCCCGCCCATGGCCGTGACCATGCGCGACACCAGACTGAGACCCAGTCCCGTGCCCGCGGGCTTGGTGGTGTAGTACAGATCGAAGATACGGGCGCGGTCCTCCGGTGTCACCCCCGGGCCCTGATCGGTCACGCTGAGCCAGACACGATGGCGCTCTCGCTCCAGCACCACCTGGACGATGCCGCCCTCGGGCTGGGCCTCGATGGCGTTGCGCACCAGGTTGTCCACGATCTCGACGACCATCTCCCGGTCCAGATCCGCCGCCAGGGTGTCGGGCCCCTTGAAGGTGACGGCCACCGGACCCTCGGCCTGGGCCGATTGATGCACGGCCACCGTTTGACTGACCACCTGCGCCAGATCCAGCTCCTGGAACAGCGGGGCGCGCGGCCGGGCGAAGGCCAGGAACTGCTGGACGATGCTTTCGATGCGGCTGCTCTCATCCCGGATCTGCCCTGCCTTGGTCTGCACTCCGGGCCCCAGGTTTTCCTCGCGGCCCAGATTCTGGGCGATGAGGTGGATGGTGTTGAGCGGGTTGCGGATCTCGTGGGCCACCCCCGCGGCCAGGTTGCCCATGGCCACCAGCTTCTCGGTGCGGCGAGCTTCCTCTTCCTTCAGCTTGAGTTCCCGGCTCACTTTTTCCACCTCCCGCCGCAGCACGCCTTGACGTTGCCAGGCCAGCAGGATCACCGAGATCAGCACCAGGCCCGCCGCTGTCCATACGATCCGCAGGATGGTGCCACGTTGCGTGTCGTGTTCAAGCTGGGTCAACAGGGTGGCATCCAGCCCCACCCGCAAGAGGACGGTTTTTCCGCCCTCGGGCGCATCATCCAGGGGCAGAACGCGCGCCACCTCCAGGACCGGACCCAGATCCGAGACGAACCGGCGCGAAACGAAAGGCTGCCCTTCGGCCAGGGGAAAAAGATCGGGGTCGCTGCCGGGCAGGGTGAATCCCACCTGGGTGGTGGACGAGGCGATGACCCCGTGCCGATCCTGCAAGGCCACATAGAACAGGCCGTGCGCCCGGCCCAGGGACTTGATGAGATGACCGGGGGCCAGCTCGGTGCGGGCCAGATCGACCTGCTGAGCGCGCGTGCTGACCACCACCGCTCCTCCCCCGGGGCGGGTCACACCGGCGACCTGGCGGGGCTCTCCGTCCAGCCGGGCATCTTTCAAACCCAGAATACCCGTGCGCTGCCGGCCGGTGACCAGGGGGGTCAGGAAGCTTGAGGGCAGCTGCCCAGGGCCGCGCCGCACCGCGCCTTCGGGCAGGTTGGCTTTTTCGAGCTTTCCCTGGGCATCGAAGAACATGATGCGCCACAACCCCAGGTCGGAGGCGAACTTGTCCAGATCGGCCGCAGTCAGGTTGCGCTGGGTGTGGACCCAGGCCAGCCAGTTGGCGTTGTCCAGCAGGTGGGCCTGCTGTTCCTTTTCCCAGCGGGTGAACACCTCCAGGCCGTGCCGACTGCTCTCGCCCACGATCTCGGCAATGGCGTAGCCCTGGGCGGTCATCATCCGCTCGGCTTCGTCGATGCGGTCCCGCGAATCGGCCAGCTCGCCAAACACCATGACCAACGCCAGGATGGTCAGGGTGGCCAGGGCCAGGATGCGCAGGAAGGTAGGGGACATTCGGTGGCTCCGCGGGATGAGGGTTCGGAGCATAGTAGTATGGATGGGAGGTCAGGCTCAAGGGAATGTCAGGGCAAGGGGATCGGCAGGCCAGGGTTTTCCAACTGGTTGGAAAATTTTTCAGGGCTATTCGCAAATAAATACCGCATTGCGGTAAGTCCAATATTGAATGATTAGAAAGGCCGTAAGGTACCGTGTTCAGCTTCTTCCTCGATCAATGCAGCTTATTTCTGCCTGGTTCTGAACAAGGATTTGAATCCACCTAGGGATGACTTCTTAACGGGAACGGGGCCTTCCAAATAGGGCAGAAAATCGATCTCCTGAAAAAACGGATATTCCGGAAAATCATTCCGGTCTCGGATCCATGCCTGGATGCTATCTGGATCGGTTGTTCCCCACCAATTGTTGGTCATATCAAAATGAGCGACTTCATCTTGAACCTTTTCCTGGTTCACAACATCA
>JAZBOO010000104.1:0-41259 GCA_036351155.1 Candidatus Krumholzibacteriia bacterium
AAAACAGGGTTTGGGCCCCGAGGAGTTGTTGACAATCAAAAATCTGTACATAAACTGGGAGGACCTGCCGATCTCTCCCACGGGCTTCCTTCCTTGCCTGGGCAGGATTGTTTTCCAATACCGTCAAAAGATACCTTCAGGAGGGTTCTGTATGCGTTCGTTAAGGATGAACTTGTTGCTCATGGTCATGGTGGCCCTTTTTCTGGGGGGTTGTGGGAGCGACAATGACCCGGGCACCACCAACCCGCCGGCCCGTATTCCCGTGGTCCAGCAGGTGACCGACAATGACGAATTCGAGGGTAATCCCATGTATAGCCCGGACGGGAACTGGATCCTGTTCGAGGCCGAGATGAATGGGAATTATGATATCTACCGCATGGCGGTGAGCGGGGGAACTCCGGAACGTCTGACCACCGATCCCGGATTCGACTCGGTGCCGTGCTGGTCGCCCGACGGCCAGAGCATCGCCTGGGAATCGGACCGCAGCGGCAACAAGGACATCTGGACGCTGGATCTGGTCACCCCGGGCGCCGAACCGGTGCGTCTGACCCTGCTGGACAGCCAGGACGCCAGCCCGGCCTGGTCACCCGACGGCACCCGCATTGTTTTCGAGTCCAATCGGGACAAGACCGGATCTGACCTGTACGTTTTGCCGGCTGGCGGTGGCGATCTCCTGCGGGTGACCAACACTCCCAATAATGTTTACAACCGCACGGCTTTCTGGTCCCCGGACAGCGCCCAGCTGGTTTACGAGTCGAATGTGACCGGTTTTTCCACCCTGCAGATCGTGGACGCCACCGGCGGAACGGGCACGAGCATCACGCCGGATCCCGGTTACGAAGGCCATCCTTCCTGGTCCCCCGATGGGACCCAGATCGCCTTCGAATCCACCCGGGACGGCACTTCGGAAATCTACACCGTGGCGGTCACGGGTGGCGACCTGTTCCAGGTGACCACCAGTGGCGGCTGGTGGCCCAGCTGGTCTCCCGATGGTACGGAGATCGTCTACTGCGTGTTCGCCTTCGGCGAGCCCAACATCTGGACGGTGGCGGTCGACTGGTAAAAGATCGCACGCTTGGTTCAGGGCCTCACCTTCAGGTGGGGCCTTTTTTTTGCACCTCGGTGTCCTTCTGGGAAAGGACCAGGATTCCTGTTGGAAAAGAATAAGCCCGGGTGATAGTCTGTGTTCATCCAATTCCTCACCGCATGTTCTGGCAGGCTTCTGGGAGGCTGACATGAGACGCCAAATGATTTTTTTGCAAATGTTTATCGCCTTTCTGGGACTTCTCTTTTGGGGGTGCGGTGGAGATGATGGCCCTACAAATCCTCCAGTACCTACGGGAAGCATTTCCATTGAAGCGGCGCCGAATGATTTTGAAGCGCCGTGGCAATTGACCGGTCCTGACACCAGTAGTTTGAGAGGAGCTGGAAATCTCACAATTTCTGAAGTTGCCCCGGGGGATTACACCCTGATCTGGGGGGCCGTCGAGGGCTGGATTGACCCTGGCTCTTCGACTCAAACTCTGGATGCGGGTGCCACCGTTTCCTTCAGCGGCACCTACTATTCAGAGACCCCGGACTATCTTCCGGGTTTCGTCTTGATCCCCCCTGCGGACCTGGCTGTTCCCGCAACTTTTACCATGGGCAGTTCTCTTCATGAGGGTCACATGCCCATTGATTCAGATCCGCATCAAGTCACTCTGACCGATCGTTTCTACATGGCTTCCACCGAGGTGACTGTTGGTCAATTTGTCGAAGCCTTGCAATGGGCGTATGACCAGGGGCATGTCACGGCTGAAGGAGCCTCGATTTTTGACGCCCTGGATGGATCGACCCAGGAGCTCCTCGATGTTGCAGATTCCAGTTTGAAAATTGATTTCAGCAATGGGGTTTTCGGTACATCGTTTCCAGATCTTCCCATCCTCGCTGTTTCCTGGTATGCGGCGGTGTCGTATTGCGATTGGTTGAGTTTAAAGGCTGATTTGCCCAGGGCATACGATCACAGCGACTGGAGCTGCAATGGCGGCAATCCCTATTCCTCTTCAGGGTTTCGTTTGCCCACGGAAGCAGAGTGGGAGTTTGCTTGCCGTGCTGGGACAACCACGCATTTCAATACCGGCGATTGCTTGAACGTTGATGGTGAGGCCAACTTTGACGCAAGGTATCTGAATTTTTTTGATTGTCCCCACGGGTGGCACCTGGGCCACGTCGTTGAAGTGGGGAGCTATCCTGCCAATCAATGGAATCTCCATGATTTACATGGCAATGTTGCGGAATGGTGTCAAGACTGGTACGGGAGCTACAACGGGGATGTGACAAATCCAGCTGGTTCCGAAGTGGGTGAAAACAAAATCGTTCGAGGAGGCAGCTGGAGTAGCTATCCGGACAACTGCCGATCTGCAATGCGGGACTTCAGCAACCCGCTTGAACGATACTACTTGATTGGCTTCCGACCAGTGAGATAGGGATCCGAAAACAGCCCGAAAAAAGGGCCGCCTGACGGGATTTGACAGGCAAAGAAAAGCGGCCGCATCTGGAGAGATGCGGCCGCTTTCACAATTTGGCATCCCCGACGGGGATCGAACCCGTGTTGCCGCCGTGAAAGGGCGGTGTCCTAACCACTAGACGACGGGGACGCCTGATTCCGAGGCGCTAAACTAGGCATTGGCCGCCCGCTTGTCAAATCCCGGACCGCAGAATTCCTGCAGCCTCGAACGGGCCCGGCATGGCCCTATTTTGCCGCCTCCTCCATCAGAATGGCCGAAGTGCGGATGCCCCGCCAGAAGTTGTCCAGGTGGAACTTCTCGTTGGGGGAGTGGATGTTGTCCGTGGACAGCCCGTAACCCAGCAACAGCACCGGGGATTTCAGGCAGGCCTGGAAGGTTCCCACGATGGGAATACTGCCCCCCTCGCGGATGAACACGGGCTTGGCGCCGAAGCCCCGCTCGAGGGAGCGCATGCCGGCCTGCATCATGTCCGACTTGCGCGGGACCAGCACCGGATTTGCCCCGTGGTGGTCGATCACCTCGACCTCGACCCCTGCCGGGGCGATGGACAGCACATACTCCTCGAACGCCCTGGCAATCTTTTTCGGGTCCTGGTTGGGCACCAGGCGCATGGAAACCTTGGCCAGAGCACGCGAGGGAATGATGGTCTTGGCCCCCTCGCCGCCGTACCCGCAGACCAGTCCGTTGACGTCGCAGGTGGGGCGGGCCCACATGCGCTCCAGGGTGGTGAAGCCCTTCTCGCCGAAAGCTGCGGGAGCTCCCGTTTCCCGGCGCAGAATCTCGTCGGTGTAGCCCAGCTCGGCAAAGCCGTCGCGCTCTTCCTGGTCCAGTTCCAGGACGTCGTCGTAGAAGCCGGGAACCAGGCAGCGCCCATCAGCATCCTTCAGCCTGGACACGATCTCGGCCAGGGCGTTGCCGGGGTTCTGCACCGTGCCGCCGTAGCTGCCCGAGTGCAGATCCATGTCCGGGCCCTTGACCCTGATTTCCATGTAGGCCAGACCCTTCAGGCTGTAGCAGATGCCGGGGGTGGTCTCGTTGTACAGGGTGGTGTCCGATACAATGATGGCGTCGCAGGCCAGCTTCTCGGGGTTCTGCTCGGTGAAGCGGTAAATGCTGGTGCCGCCGGCTTCCTCTTCTCCTTCGATGATGAACTTGACGTTCACGGGCAACTCTTCATCTTCCCGCAGGTAGGCTTCCAGCGCCTTGATGTGAGTGTAGACCTGACCCTTGTCGTCGCTGGCGCCGCGGGCGTAAATGATGCCGTCCTTGATCACCGGATCGAAGGGCGGATTGTCCCACAGGTCCAGCGGATCCACGGGCTGCACATCGTAGTGGCCATAGAACAGGAGGGTCTTGCGGTCGGGCCGTTGTTCGGTCTGCGCAAAGACCAGCGGATGGCCGCCCATGTCGATGACTTCCACCTCGAGCCCCAGCTCCCTGAGCTCGTCGGCCACGAAAACCGAGGCGCGTTTTGTGTCCTCGTCATGGTCACTCTGGGAGCTGATGCTGGGGATCCTCAGGAACTCGCACAGCTGATCGACATGGTGCTGACGGTTGGCGTCCAGATAGGCGAGTACTTTTTCGCTGGCCATTTTGGCCTCCTTCTAGTAGATTCCCGGGGCTTGCGGGGGTTTTAGCTTTCTGGGTTCAGGGCTTCCCGTAACAAAATCTACTCTTGACACTACTGGCTGTCGAGGCCATTGTGTCGCCACTCGCTGGCTACCAACGGATGGTGGCTGGTCATTGAAACGAAGCGGTCCGCTCTTCTCGGCGGCTGGTTGCCTAAGCCGGTCCGGCCGGGGACAAGAGAGGACCAAACCCCTGGGGAGGATCCCATGGCTGACATGATCATTAGCAAGAGCAAAACCAAAGAGTCCGTCACCGAGTGCAATGTTTCCGGTGAGTTCTACACTGCCCTGGACGCCAAGGTTCGCGAGCTCATCGCTGCTGCCGAAAAGCGCGCCATGGACAACGGCCGTAAGACCGTCCGCCCCTACGACCTGTAGGCTCGGTCCTCTGGCTGGACTGCATCCTCCCTGGGTACGGTCTGTTTTTGGATTCAGCGGGGACCCTCTCGGGGGTTCCCGTTTTTAAAAGCCTCCCGTGTCGCCCTGGGGTGACGGGGAGGCTTTTTCTGTCTCCCGGGATTACCCGCGCGCCCTCCCGGAGAGGCGGGGCCCCCTTTTTTTCCCCGATTTTTGATAGGCCTGGATATTGCAGCCGGCGGCTTTTCGCTCCCGGTTGGACAGGGCCATGCCCCATCAAATTCATACTGCCGCCCTCTCGGGCATCGACGGGCTGATGGTCCGGGTCGAGGTCGACGTCTGCCGTGGACTGCCCGGCATGCAGCTCGTGGGACTGCCCAACGCCGAGGTCCGGGAGAGCCGGGAAAGGGTTCTGGCAGCCCTGCGGAACAGCGATTGTCACCCGCCGGCCGGCAAGATCACCATCAATCTGGCCCCGGCGGGGCTGCGGAAAGAGGGAGCCAGCTACGATCTGGCCATTGCCATGGCTGTCCTGGCGGCGGGCACCCGGGTCACCCGGACCGCAGCGATCACCGTCCGGGAGAGGGCTCTCTTCGTGGGGGAGCTTTCCCTGTCCGGTGAACTCCGACCCGTGAGAGGACTGCTGGCCATGACCGATGCGGCGGTGAAGGCCGGTCTGACCAGCGTGGTGGTTCCCGCCGAGCAGTCCTGGGAGGCGGGCTTGATTCCCGGGGTCGAGGTGATCGGGGTGGCCAACCTGAGGGAAGCGGTGGCCTGGTGGCTCCAGGGTGCCGCTCCGGGAGGAGGTGAGGAGGGGCGAATCCCGGGGCCTTCCCGAGGCTCGACCCAGGCTGATCTGGATGGTTTCGTGGCGGATCTGCAGGGGATGCCTCTGTTGCGCAAGGCGGCCATTGTCAGCCTGGCCGGAGGGCACAATCTGCTGATGTGTGGACCACCCGGCACCGGGAAAACGCGCCTGGCCCGAGGGCTGGCAAAACTTCAGCCTCCACTCGATGTGACCGAGGCGCTGGAGGTGACCCGCATCCACAGCGCGGCCGGCACCCTGGCTGTGCCTGGCTTGATGCGCCATCGTCCTTTCCGGGCGCCTCACCATTCGGTCACCCGGGCCGGATTGCTGGGCGGCGGGTCCAGCCTGCGCCCGGGGGAGGTGACCCTGGCTCACCGCGGTTTGCTCTTTCTGGATGAACTGGCCGAATTCTCGGCCGGAGTTCTGGACGTTCTGCGCGAGCCCCTGGAAGAGGGGAGCGTGCGGATGGCGCGGGGCGGCGGCACCCGCACCTACCCGGCGCGGTTTCAACTGGTGGCGGCCATGAACCCCTGTCGGTGCGGTTTCGCGGGCAGCGGAGTGCGCACCTGTCGATGCTCGGCCGGTGAATTGAGACGGTACCGGGGACGCCTGGCAGGTCCATTGCTGGACCGCTTCGATCTCTTCGTCGAGCTGGGCACCTGGCAGGGAGCCTTTCTGTCCGGGGCTGTGGCCAGGAGCGGACCGGGCACCTCGGCGGTCGAGCATGATTGGCGGAGTCGGCCCCTCATCGAGGATCTCAACCGGATCCGGATTCAACGCCGGGAAGAGGATGATCTGCCTGAACTGGGGGCAGGACCTGCAGCCTATCTGGACTCCATGCGCGGGCGGCTGGGATTGTCGCTGCGCGGAGTCCATCGCTGCGTGGCGGTGGCCCAGACCCTGGCCGCCCTGGATGGACAGACCCGCATTGGCGAGGGGCACCTGCTGGAGGCCCTGGAGTTCCGGCAGTGGACCTGGGAGACGGCCGTGGCGGGGTAAAAAAAGGGCAGCCTGGGGCTGCCCTGAAGAAACGCGAGAGAGACAGAGTGCTAGAAGCTGCCCTGGACCCCCAGGGAGAAGCTGATGGCACTGACCGACTGGGACTCGAAAGACTCCACGCGCCGTTCATCAAAGCTTTCGCCCACGATGGGGTACTCGTTCAGGGGGATCAGCGTGGTGCCTTCATCCAGCTTGCGGAAGTACTCGGCCGGGGTGAACTCCACCGTGTGGCTGTGGAACAGGGCCTCGAGACGGATGCTGATGTTTTCATCGGCCAGCAACCGAATGCCGCCACCGATGTTCACGTCGGAGGTTCCTGCGGCTCCATCGGTGTAGTTGGAGTTCATGTCGTACCACATCTTGGAGAACCCGGCGGTCAGGAAGGGGTGCAAGCGACCCTGGGCATCACCCTTGATGTTGAAGGGGTACACCAGGGCGTTGAGCCCAACCGAGCCGGTGATCAGGGACCGCGCCTCGGCGTCGAATTCGCCCAGCACGGGTTCGAAGGGGAGCACGGGGCTGCCGGCTTCGTTGGGCCGCTGGACGCGGTTTTCCACCGTGGTCGTATATTCTGCAAAGGAAACGGTGCCGATGCCTTCGAGGGCAAACCACTTGGTGAAATTGTAGCCCAGCCGGATGCCCGGCTTGAAGGAGTTGGCCCCTTCAATGGCGACATCGCCCCAGTAGGTGCTTTCCTCGGTGTACTTGTAGATGATCTGGTCGTGGGCCAGAAGAGTCGTTTTCAGATTGATGAAACCCAGGAAAAAACTGAACTCCATCGTGCCTTTGTGGATGGCGGGAACCCAGCGGGCGGCCGCCTCTTCTTCAAGTTCCAGCTCGGCGGCAGCCGTGGCGCTGTCGCGGAGCAACCGGAATGAAGGCTCGGCCTCGGTGTCCTGCGCCCAGCTGGGGGTGCAAACAGCGATGAACGCCATGATCATCAAGGCAGACACGAATTTGTGGGACATTGATTGGCTCCTGTCGGGGCCGAAGCCCTGTTCTCGCGGGGATTCTCCAGTTTCGCCCGGCCCAAATGGGGAAAACGCAACGCCATTAATTTCAGGTGCGACGCCTTGGGTGTCAATAATTAATGGCAACCCTTTTGTCCCGGAAGCGTGATATCCTTATCATCAAGGGGTACCCCGGCTGTCGAAAGTGAAGATCTTGAAAACTGAAATCCGTGCATCCCTCCCTGGTCTCGGTGTCCGCCGCCGGGCGCTGGTCGCGCTGGTCGCTGTGGTCTGCACCCTGACCGCCATGGGGCCCGCACTGGGGCCCGCCACCGGGCAAGCCATGGCCTTTGATGTCGCTTTCCCCGGTCCCGATCCCATCGGCAACCTGGGGACGGCCAGCTGTGCCTTGTCTGTCCTCTGGCCCGACACCGACAACGAGTATTTGATTGTCGGGGGAGAGAACGGATTTCTCAGTGTGGTGCGCCTCATTTCCGGCGAATCCAATTTCAACGTCCTGGACCGCCAGTACCTTGCCGGGAAGCTGACGGGGATGGTCCGCTGGGAGAATCCCGGGGCCGGTATCCGGGGATTGGTCGTGGTCAGCTCGGATCCGGACCGGGTGGTCTTCGTGGAAATCCGGGATGCGACACCCTACCTGGTGGTGACCCAGACGGTGGTCTTGCCCGAAGATCCCGGCTCGCTGGCTTTTGTGGGCCCATCTGAACCGGGCGGAACGGCCCTGGCCGTTTCCTTGCCTGGTATTGACCAGGTCGCGGTCTTGACCCCCGTGGAGGGGGAGTGGGAGATCAGCCAGGTCCTGGACGCCGGCGATCGTCCCACCTCACTGGTGGGGCTGGATCTGGACAATGACGGAGTGCGGGAAATCATTTCTGCCGATCAGGGAATCCTCTCGGGAGCCCTGGGACATTTCAAGCAGGATCAGGACGGTCTTTTCTTCCGGGAAGGGCAATGGACCATACCGGGGCGTCCTCTGGTTCTGGACACCGTCGATCTGGATGGGGATGGCCGCCCCGAACTGGCTGTCAGCCTGGCCGATTCCGCCGAGGTGATCTTGCTGGAGGCCGTCGATGGGGCACTGGTGGAGGAAAGTCGACTGTCGCTGACTTTGCCGGGGCAGTCCCTGCATCTGACCCCCCTGGCCGATGGCCGCACCGCCCTGTTTTCTGCTGCGGGGACCCGCGGGCTGGTGGAGTTCCAGATCCGGGACAACGGCCAGTGGCAGGCGGTCAAGAATTACTACCCGGGGTGCCGGCCCCGGCAGCTGACCACCGGCGATTTCAATGGTGATGGCCGGCCCGACCTGGTCAGCCTGGGAGATGATCAACTGCCCACCTCGGTCATGTTCGCCCTGAGCGATGGCACCTATCAAGGTTTTCCCGCCCTGGCGATGAACCGGGTTCCGGGGTCATCCACTCTGGCGGATTTCAACGGGGACGGCATTGACGATCTGGTGGTGGCCGGATCCGACCAGCCTGTACTCAGCTTCTTCGCGGGGCAACCTGATGGAGGACTGGCCCGCTCGTCCCTGGACCAGAATCTGGGATTCCTGTCCGGAGCCGTGGTGGCCATCGACGCCGGCGCCAGCCCCGGACCTGAACTGGCCCTGCTGGATCTCTTCACCGGGCAATTGCGGATTCTGGACTACGACCCGGACGAGGGTTTCTCCCCGTGGCAAAGCCGCATTCTTTTGCCTTTCCCTCAGGAATTGCAGACCACCGATCTCGATGGTGATGGACACGCGGACCTGTTCATGGCTCGCAACAGCGCCCAGGATTTGCTGGTGACCTTCGGTGATGGAGAGGGGAATTTCACGGGTGATGTGGAGCTGGCCATGCCCACCGGGGCTCGAAAAGTCCTGGCTCTGGACCTCAATGCCGACCAGAGGCCCGATCTGGTGGCAGCCGATGGCAGCAGCCGGGTCTATGTCCGGCTGAATCTCGACGGCCGGACGTTCGGGCCGGCCTCCTGGGTCCTGGCCGGGTCCGGGGCCCGGCAACTGGCGGCCGGGGATCTGGATGGAGACCTGGACCTTGATGTGGTGGTGGGCAACGAAACCGATGAAAGTTTGACCTTCCTTGAGAACAATGGGCAGGGTGGATTGACCCGGAGAATCGGCAATCATGTCCTCGGGGCCAGGCCTCTGGGGCTGTTCTGTGCCGACATGAACAAGAGTGGGGACACCGACGTGGTGGTGAACCTGGGAGAGGAAGGGCAAGTGGGGCTGGTCCTCGGCCTGGGGAACTGGACCTACGGGTCGGCGATCCGGTTCAGCGGAGGCACCACCATCAGCAGTTTCCGCCAGGGTGATTTCAACCTGGATGGTTTTCCGGACGTCCTGAATTTCGACAGCAACCTGCGGTTGGGCTTGACCCTGCTGAATGTGGATCCTTCCAGCGTGGCCGTCGATCCCCAGGCCCTCGGAGCCACCTGCACTGCCGAGGGCTTGACGGTGGTGGTGCACCCGGACCGTCCCGGGCCCTGGGATCTTTCCCTGTGGTGGAATGAGGCCTGGCGTTCGCTGGTTTCCTCGGGAGTGGCCGAACAGGGCCGGCTGGACTTTGCGGGAGGGCAATGGGTGCTTCGGGTCAGCTGGTCCGAGATTCGCGCAGCCTGGGGGGAAACCCGGACTGCGGCTGCCCGACTGAAGTTGACCCTGGGTGCTCCGGAATCTGCGGAGTCTCTGGAATGGAATCTGGGGACCGATTGTCTGGACTCCGTGTCCGAGGGTATTCCCTCGCCCCTGCGCTGGGATGCCGAGCCGTGGCCCAATCCCTTCAATCCACGGGTGCAGTCGCGGATTTTCCTGGATCAGCCAGGACGGGTGACCGCCGGGGTCTTTGACCTGGCAGGGCGCCGGGTGGCGATCCTGCTCGACGAGGAAAAAACCGCGGGCTCTCATCTGCTGGCCTGGGATGGGAAGTCCAGGGGAAGGCCGGTGGCGGGAGGCGTCTATTTCCTCAATATCCGGGCTGGTGGGACGGCCTTGTCGAAGAAAATCATCTTGCTCAAATAGTCCCCCGGCTCACGGGGCCGGGGGCGTCAGCTCCCTCACTTCTTCGATCAACTGGACATGGAACTTGTCGGCGACGGCCTGGGCCATGCGGTCGGCCAGGGTGCGGATCTGGGCACTGGTGGCCTGTCCGGCGTTGATGATCATGTTCGCGTGCCGGGAAAAGACCTGGGCATCGCCCTCCCTCATGTCCTTGGCTCCGGCGAGTTCCAGCAACTGGCCGGCCGCCCGTCGGCGACCGCCCGGCGTTTCCGCAGGCAAGTTGCGGAACCAGCTGCCGGCACTGGGAATATTCACCGGATGCTTGGTCAGTCGGTCCTGAAGCTTTTCCTGCCGCTGGGCCCTGGCCTGTTCCAGGTTTCCCCGCTGCAGTCGGAGGGTGGCCGCCAGCAGAAAATCGCCGGTTTCCCGGAGATTGGTGGTGCGGTAGGCAAAACCGAAGGCATCGGGGCCCACCGTGTCCAGGGTGCCATCCCGGCGCAAGATGACCGCCTCTTCCAGGAACTCGCCGATCTCGTGCCCGTAACAGCCGGCATTGCCCACCAGGGCTCCCCCCAGGGTGCCGGGAATGCCCGAGGCGAACTCAAGACCCGTCAATTCCTGATCCAGACACTTCGCGATGAGGCGGTCAAAATCCCAGCCGGCCCCGGCGGTGATGGTGTCACCCTTGATGGCGAAATCCTCGGTGGCGATCCGGAGGATGACCCCCGGGTAGCCGCCGTCAGGGGCCAGCACATTGCTCCCGGCGCCCAGAATGTAACAGGGGGCCGCGATTTCGTGACAAATATCCTGGAACCGGCGGGCCTGCTCGATGGTACCAATTCGACAGACCACACCTGCGGGCCCCCCGACATTGAGAGTTGTCAGCTGAGCGAGGGGGTGAGCAGCCGTGACCAGGCCCTGGAGTGCCGTGGGGCACCGCCTCAGGAATTCTTTGGGATCGAACAAGCGGACCTCCCGGGAAAGTGACCATAAAAGAGGCTTGGCGAGATTCCGTCAAGCCGGGTTGGCAATCAAGAGCCCAACCGGGTAGATTGGTGCCATATCTTTGTCCCGGTTTTTCCCCCGGAAAGTAGCGTGACTTGAAAGAGAAGCGGTTTCTCGGACTGGCCTACCTGGCTTCCCTGGTGTTGCACCTGGTGCTCATCGGTGTGGTCATGTGGGTCCCCATGCCTGCCGAGCAGGGGCGGGCTCGGGCCGAGGAACCGGAAATCCTGGTCACGCTTTTGCCCGACGAGGAGTTTCCCGAAGATCCCAGCTCCGAGATGCCTACCCGGTACACATCCATCCCCGATCGGCAGGCCACCGAAACGCCTCCTGATGACCCGGAGTTCCTGAGCTTGCACCACAGCCAGGCGGCGGACAACACCGAAGGTGGCGACGGCAACAGCCCCACGGCCGAGGAAACCTGGATTGCGCCTCAGGTGGCCATCCAGAAGGAGGAGCTGAGTGGGGCCGAAGGAGTCCAGTATGCTCCCCAGCCCTTGCCGGAAACCCGCAGCGGCCGCAGTGCCCAGGAAACAGGGCAGGGTGGTCAGGACGACAAGAAGGTGGAATCGCCCGTCCAGGAAGGGGCCGGACAGTGGGCCTTGCCCGGCCCGGCCACGGCTCGTGGCCAGGACACGGAGAAGGATCAGCAGGACCAGGAAAAGGCCGACCAGCCCAATCTCGAGGACTGGTGGGGCGGAGAATCGCCCTCCATCCTCAAGGAAGGGGATCAGGGAGCGGTGGGCGACCGGGGCTTCGATTTCAACCAGAAGGCCCGGGGCAGCGTGGGGTCCGGAGTGGCCATTGACGGCGATTTCAGCCTCAACACCTACGAATGGAACTATGCGCCGTGGATGCGGCGTTTCGAGAACGAACTGCACCGGCACTGGGTGGCCCCCTATGCCTATCGCCTGGGTGTGATCAGCGGCAAGACCCTGATCAAGATCGTCATCGAGAAGGACGGCCGGCCCAGCGTCATGGAAATCGTGGAAACGGATGGGCATCAATCACTGCACGATGCCTCGCTGGCAGCCTTGAAGGCCTTTGCGCCCTATGCGCCCTTGCCGGCCCATTTCCCTGAAGAGAATCTTGTGATCACCCTGGGTCTGCACTATCCTGCGTGGCGTTGAGCTGCTGCTCGACCCACGGGACTGCTGTCCCGTTGTCTTGTTTTACGGAGGTATCGAGAGTCCATGTGGGAAATGATCCTGGCCGGCCGTTACATGATGATCCCGATCGCCATTGCCTCCTTTGTCGGGTTGGCAGTGATCATTGAAAGATGGATGGTCCTGCGCAAGGGCAGCATCATCTATCCGGAAATTGCCGAGGCGGTGGAAACCCTGCCGGCCAGCCCCAGCCTGTCGGTGGCGTACGCCATCTGCGAGCGTCGGCCCGGTCCCTTCGCCAATGTGGTGACGGCGGGACTGGATCACGCCGACAACGACTGGACCATCATTCGCGATGTTCTGGAAGAAGCCGGGCGGCAGGAAGCCACCCGCCTGACCCGTCGGCTGGGGGTGCTGGAAACCGTGGCCGCCGTGTCGCCCCTCCTGGGATTGCTGGGCACGGTGATCGGCATGATCCGGGTGTTCGGCTCGGTTTCCCAGACGGGCCTCAATAATCCTGAAGTGCTGTCCGCAGGAATCAGCGAGGCCATGGTGACCACGGCGGCCGGGCTGATCATCGGCATTCCGGCCCTGGTGGCCTACAACTGGTTGAACGGTCGGGCCGACCGTATCATCTTTGACCTGGAATACTATTCTTCGAAGGTGCTCGATACGTTGCGTCGGCGTCAGGCGGCAAGCCCCGGGGCGGCCGAATGAAGTTTCGCCCCGAAAAGAAGAGCCGCGGCCTGATCATCAACGTCACCTCGCTGATCGACGTGAT
The DNA here is from genome assembly GCA_036351155.1 of Candidatus Krumholzibacteriia bacterium. Lineage (GTDB taxonomy): Bacteria > Krumholzibacteriota > Krumholzibacteriia > LZORAL124-64-63 > LZORAL124-64-63 > LZORAL124-64-63. Next base: position 13,158 of record JAZBOO010000104.1, read on the forward strand.
GTTCCTGCTGTTGATCTTTTTCATGGTGACCTCCACCTTCAAGAACCAGCCGGCCATCAACCTGGTGCTGCCCCGGTCGAGCACCGCCACCGAAACGGTGGAAACGCCGGTCATTCTCTACCTGACCAACGCCGGCCAGGTGTACCTGAACGATACCCTGATGGAGCCCGAGGCCCTGGCCCGGGAACTGGAACGGCTGCACACCTCGACCGGCGACGACCGCATGGTCATGAGTGCCGACCAGGATGCCGACCACGGCGATGTGGTTCATTTGATCGACACCATCAAGCAGAGCGGTTTCACGCGCGTCAGTATTTCCGCCCGAAAGGCGGGCAACCCGTGACCTCAAGGAGCGATGACTTGCGCAACAGCGTTGATAGGAAAACGAGGGATGGCGCCTGGCGTCCCGGGGCCCTGGGGCTTCTGACGGTTCTGTGGCTGGGCCTGTTCCTCTGGGGATGCAGCAGCGACGATTCGAGCCTGGTCGGATCCCGCCTGGTGGATACGACCATCGACACCTCGCTGCAGACCCTGCAGGCCACGTCGGTGACCCAGTACGAGGGACTGACCATCGACGATGAGGATGTTCCGGTGACCCAGCAGGAAATGCTGTACCTCGGAAGTCAGGGAGGCACGTCCTCGTCCATCCTGGTCAACTTCGATTTCAGCGAGGTCTATTCGGACTCGTTTCCGCCGGAGGCCTTCACCGCCGAGAACATCCGGACGGTGAAGCTCCAGATGATCATGGCGGATTATTACATCCCGCTTTTCGACGAGGGAACCCAGGGCCAGAAGGCGCTGTCCAAGGTGTACGAGGTCTACTCGCTGGAGGCGCCCTTCGACACCACGGCCTACCCCGGCCCGGTGCCGGCCTACGACCCGGTCAATCTCAATGTCGATCCCATCCCTGACGAGGCGGGTGAGGTGCGGATCGATATCCAGGAGCCTTTCTTCCTCAGCTGGGTGGCCAGCCAGGGAGTGCAAGGCTTGCTGGTCCAGGAGGGGTCGGGCTCGGCCCAGGGATTCTCGGGCTTTGCCTCGCGTGACAACTCGCACATGGGCAGCCAGTTCCTGGACCTGGGCGAGGGAACCACTCAGGGCCCCGCTCTGGTGATCCAGTTTGCCCAGCCGGACAGCGTGCTTTCAATAAAACCGATGGCCGACACCTCAACCTTCCATGAAATCGCCACCGCGCCGGCCACGGCTGATGACGGCTTTTTCCTGCGCACCTGCCTGCGTTCGTATCCGGTGTTCGATTTCGATCTGGGCAGCTTGCCCGAAGACATCTACATCAACCGGGCTGTGCTCTATGTGGTCAATGATACCACCAGCAGCTTCGGGAACCTGGAGTCGGTGGTGATCTCGGAATTCGATCTGGATAACCTGAACCCGGGTCCGGATGGCTTGCCTCTGGATGACCTGGAGGATTCGGTGTACCGGATCAGCGGCATGACCAGTCTGGATCCCACCTACAACCACGTCATGCAGTTCAACGTGACCCAGGCCGTGCAGAGGATGATCAACAACGTGTACGACAACGAACGCGGCCTGATCCTGACGGCGGGTGAGGACTTCTTTCCCAACTACGACCTGTCCAGCGTGGACCCGGATTTCTACTTCACGCAGTTCAACTTCTTCGGGCTCGCGGCGCCCGATTCTCTCCGACCACAGTTGCGCATCACCTACAGCGGACTGGATGAAATTTCTGGAGGTGGGCGATGAATCAGCACCTGATGAACAGGGCGCTTCCGATCTGGATCGTGCTGCTGCTGGTGATGGCCCCGATGGCCCAGATGGCCATGGCCCAGACGCCTTTTGCCGTGACCAACCTGGGGCAGAGAATCGATCCCGAGGATGCCCGGATGGTGGGCCGGGGAGGATGGGGCATGGCCGTCTCCGATTCCCTGAATCCCGGCTTCAAGAACCTGGCGGGCCTGACCGCCCTGCAGCAGGTGGCCATCAAGTTCACCGGCTACGGTGACCACGTCGGGTCCAAGGACGACCAGGCCGAGCGCACCACCAACCGCACCATTTCGCCGGACATCCGGGTGGGCTTGCCCATCATCAAGGGCAAGCTGGCTTTTTCCACCGGGATGGAAGTGTACCGGTCGAACCAGTTCAAAACCTTCGCCGAGAACATCTGGTACGCCTGGGACGACACCCTGACGGGCAACGAGCAGTTCCTGCGTGAGGGAACCATGTGGCAAGTCCCCCTGGGCCTGTCGTGGGAAGTGAGGCCCGGGATCGCTGTCGGAGCCGCGCTGGGAATGGTCAATGGAACCATTCGCGAGTCGGTGGTCCAGGAATTCATCACTCCGAACAACGGGGCCAGCAGCAACCCGGCTCCCCTGTACGTGGCCAACGGCCGGGTGCAGGAGGACGAGTTCCAGGGAACGGCCTGGACCTGGTCGGTCCTGGTTTCTCCCCATGATCGATTGAAAGTCGGGGCCAGCTGGCGGGCCGCCCACGATCTGGACGTGGATCGCAAGATCACCCTGGCCGGTGTGGCCGAGCGGTACAGCTCCACCTGGACCTACCGTCTGCCCGATGAGTACCGTCTGGGCTTTGACCTGCGTCTGGCCTCGCGCTGGCGGCTGGGCGCCGACTACCAGATGATGAACTTCGACACCGGTCATGGGCGGGACGACTGGCAGGACGCCCTGACCGACGAGTACACGTTCAACGCGGGGCTGGAGCGATCCCAGGGGTTTGTCCGGCGGGGCGGCTGGAGTAATCTGCCCCTGAGGCTGGGCATGCAGCATCGGCAGTGGGGCTACGAAGTGGGGGGCCAGCCGGTGAAGGAGACCTTCTACAGCGTGGGCACCGGTTTCCCTTTCCGTCAGAATCTGGGACAGGTGGATGTGGCCCTCAGTTACGGCAAGATCGGCAGCCTGGCCGACAACGGGGTGGAAAGCGATGTCTGGCGCTTCACCATGTCCATCACCGGTCTGGAAAAGTGGTGGTAAGAACAGGGGATTCCCCCGGGGCCCGGAATTTGATATGATTGACCCTTGTGGTTTCGTTTTCAACGGCAGGAGATATCACCATGCGCAGGTTCGGTTCGTGGATGTTGACAGTGGTTCTGATGGCTCTGGCTCTGACGGCGGTGGGTTGCAAGGAGGGCGTTCCCCAGACGGCCCTCGACCTGTTCATCGAGAAGGTGTCCAGCCTGGAGGCGGACCAGCAAGAAGAGACCCTGCGCAAACTGGCGGGCGAGGGTAATCCCGAGGCCCCCTTTGCCAACTACATGATCGGCAACAATTTCTACACCGAAGCCGGCGCCCTGGCGATGGAAAGCGGCTGGAACGGCGTGGAAGTCAATGCCAGCCTGGACAGTGCTGAGTTTTACTTCACGCGCGCGCTGGCCCAGGACTCCACCTTCCTGGAGGCCATGGTCAACCTGGGTTCCCTCTGGGATGACCGGTCGGATCAGATGGGCAGTCGGGAGGACCGGAAAAACCGGAACGACAAGGCTGAATATTTCTACAACATGGCGCTGAAGCAGGATCCCCTGGACGAAAAGGCCCGCTGCAACCTGGGGGCTCTTTACCTGCGCCAGCGGCGGACCGCCGATGCCTTGCAGGAGTTCCAGACCGTGCTGGACAACAATCCTCGCAGCAGCCTGGCGCACTACAACCTGGCCATCATGTTTGCCGAGCAGAAGATCTACCGGGAAGCCATCCGCGAATGGGAAATGGCCGTCAAGTTCGATCCCGAGGGAGATATCGGCGAGCGGTCCCGCGACAACATCAAGATCGTCAAGGACCTGATGAACGCCCCGGCTCCCGACCAGGTGAAATGACCTTTCCGCTGACGATTCCCGATCCCCTGCGCCGGGCCTTGCCCCCCGGCACAGGGGTTTTGCTTGGGCTCAGTGGCGGAGTGGACAGCGCCCTGACCCTGGCCCTTTTGCGTGCCCTGGAATGTGATGTCCAGTGCGTGACCTTCAAGAATTTCTGTTTCTCCGAGGACCAGGTCGATCTGACCGAGAAAAGCTGCTGCAGCCTCGACGCCATCGAGGATGCCCGGCGTCTGGCCCGACGGTTCGACGCTCCCCACTGGGTGGGCGATGTGGCTCCGGCCTTCCAGCAGGCGGTCATCGACCCTTTCATCAGCGAGTATCAAGCCGCACGGACACCCAACCCCTGCCTGTCCTGCAACTCCGACGTGCGCTTTCCGGAGCTGGTGCGGCTGGCCATGCGCCAGGGGTGTCAGCTTGCCGCCACGGGCCACTATGCCCGGATCATGGAACAGGAAGGTGAGGCTCGACTGCTCGCCGGGGTGGATCCCACCAAGGACCAGTCGTACTTCCTGCATCGGGTGCCAGCCGAGCTTTTCGGGCACCTGGTTTTCCCCCTGGGCTGGTGGGTCAAGGACGATGTGCGCCACGCGGCCCGGGAACTTGGCCTGAGCGTGGCCGAGAAGCAGGACAGTCAGGAGATCTGCTTCGTGCCTGACGATGACCGCAGCTTCCTGTTCGACGATGCGGATCGCCCGGGGGATATCGTCAATCGGCAGGGGCAGGTCCTGGGAAGGCACCGGGGATTGATCCACTACACGGTGGGACAGCGCAAGGGACTGGGGGTGGCGGCCGATCGTCCCCTGTACGTACTGTCTCTGGATCCAGAAAACAACCAGGTGGTTCTCGGGTACCGCGAGGAACTGGCGGTCACCCGGATCGTGGCCGACCGCTTCCAGGCCGCCTGCGCAGGTTTTCCCGAGCGGATGCCCGAGGGGCGCGCTTTTCTGGCCAGGGTCCGTCATCGTCACGCCGGCACTCCGGTGGCCGCCTGGCACCGCCAGGAGGACCGACTTGAAGTGATGCTGGCCGAGCCCATCGAAGGCGTGGCTCCGGGACAGGCCGTGGTCCTCTATGACGGTCCCACGGTCCTGGGCGGCGGACGCATCATGACCACCCACGGTCTGGAGGGCCAAGAATAATGTCCAAGAAACTGATCAAGAGGTCCGGGATTCTGCTGGCCGTTCTGCTGCTGGTTCCCCTGTTGCTGGGCCCGGTGGGCATCCTTCTGTTGCCGAAGGACAAGTTGCGCGACCAGCTGGCCGAAGAGCTGGCTCGAGCCACGGGTGCCGAGGTGGAGCTGGGCAAGGCTTCGGTGCGTCTGTGGCCTCACCTGGGACTGCGCCTTGAAGGCGGAACCATTGCGGGCACGGGCCCGGCACTGGAAAGGGCCACCGGCAGTGAGAACACACTGGAAGACTATCGCGTCGAACTGGGTGACCTGGATGTCGAGATGGCTCTGCGCCCCCTGCTGAGCAAGCAGGTCGAGGTGAGCGAGGTCTCCATCACCGGGCCTTTGCTGGAGTTTGCCTGGGATGGAGGAAGCCTGTCAGCGAGGGACTACCAGCTGACGCTGTCCGGACTGGCCCTGTCCATGGAAGCGACTCAGGCCGGTGTTTCCCCGTCTGGCGGGGGAGAATCTGCGCCCGGGGATCTGATTCCCGAGGATCTGCGACTGGATTTTGCCGGCCAGGTGGCCCTCCTGAACCTGCAAAAGGTGGACTACGACGAGGTGGAGTTTTCCGGAGATCTGGACGCCCGGCTGCTGACCGTGACTGCACTGACTTGCCGACGGGCCGGAGGTCATCTTGCCGCCGAGGGTGAGATCGATTTTGAACGGGACCCTCACGGGGAACTCGATTTTCAGGCCCAGGTGGAGGGCGTGCCGGCGGTTTCGCTGCTGCAGCCCTGGGCCCCGGATCTGGGCCAGCGGTTGACCGGCGATCTGCAGGGGGAAATCTCCGGAACCTGCAACCTGAAGGACGCGGAGACCGTGCTGGCCTCGCTGAGCCTGAATGGAAGCCTGGGCTGCGGCGAAGGTGAGCTAAGGGCCGCCGACTGGCTGGAGGAAGTGCTGCCCTACCTGGGGTCGCGCCGGGATCTGGTCAATATTTCGTTCCGCGGCCTGGAGCATGATTTTCGGGTGGACGAGGGGAAGTACCATCTGGAGCATCTGGTGATCGATGGGCTGGATACTCACTGGACCGGAAGCGGCTGGATTGGTCTGGATGGAACCCTGGACGCCGGCTTGAAGGTCAAGCTGCCGGCGGGCTTCACCCCAGATCTGGGGAACTGGTCCTTTCTGGCCGAAACTCTGCGCGACGAGGATGGCCGGGTCAATCTGGGGCTCAAGCTGTCGGGAAAAACAGCCAAACCCCGGGTCGGGGTGGATTTTCGGTAAAACTCGCAGTCCTGGTCCCGAGCTGGATCAAGCCGCCTTGCGAAAATTGGGCGGTCTTCTTGACAAACGGGAAACCAGATAGTACCGTGCCTTTCCGCTGACCGCCTTGGGCTTGCCCTCGGGGCGGTCGGTTGCGGTCCTGGGCCGAACCTGTTTTTGGGTCGGGGCTTGCATGTGAGGCGGAAAACTGGCATTTTACCAGCGGATGAGCCCCCGAGAGTTTGGTAGCGTGGAGGGCTAGTCCTAATTGGTAAGGCAGCGGTCTTGAAAACCGCCGGGTTCACGCCCTTGGGGGTTCGAGTCCCCCGCCCTCCGCCAGAATAGCCGGAGAGGTGGCCGAGTGGCTGAAGGCGCACGCCTGCTAAGCGTGTGTGGGGAAACTCACCGAGGGTTCGAATCCCTCCCTCTCCGCCAGAAAAAATGCGAATAAGGTGCGCCCATAGCTCAACTGGATAGAGCGTCTGGCTACGGACCAGGAGGTTGGGGGTTCGAATCCTCCTGGGCGTACCACTTTTGCGAAAAAAACCCTGTGCTTCGGCGCGGGGTTTTTTTGTGCTGTCCGGTGGCGGGGGCTTTTGTCCCGACTTTTGCATGGAGAAAAGCACCGCACGGGGAACCGCCCTCCATGGGCCGTGTTATTGAGGAGGCCAAGGGTGCTGTTATGCCCTATTTTAGGGGTTGTTGCCCTATTCGAGGACCCCATGCCTCTGGCCTGGCCACCCGCAGGGAAGGATCACATTTGACCAGATTCATGCCAGTTGTTCTGCTACTGATCGGCCTCGGGATGCACCCGGTTGCCGATCAATCAGCGTTTGCTCAGGATTCCTTGCCTGCGGCCATCCCTCTCGAGGAAATCTCCCGGGGCATGCGGGGTTATGGGCTGACCGTGTTCGCCGACAGCCGCATCGACACCTTTGCCGTCGAGGTGGTGGGGGTCCAGTCGGGGGTGCGGGCCAACGGGAGCCTGATCCTGATCGAGGTTTCAGGACATGGGCTGGAAACCTCAAGCATTGCCCAGGGCATGAGCGGCAGCCCGGTGTTTCTGGAAGGTCGGTTTGCCGGAGCTCTGGCGTTCGGCTGGGGCGGGGCCTTGCGTCCTCTGGCCGGGGTGACTCCTGCCCACGAAATTCTTGGTTTGCCCACCCACAGCCATGGGACACGGGCGGCCTTCGACCTCGGGACAGAAATACCTGGTTTCTCGCTCGAATCGTTGGTGACCTCGGCGGAGGAGCCATCGCTGGGTGCCGCATTGTGGGGGGAAGCCGAGGTCCTGGAACCCGCGCCCTGGACCCCTGGCCAGGATTGGCCGGAGGCTGAATTGCTGATTGCCGACCTACTGGCCCAGGCCATGGGAAAGGACGCCCCGGCCATGGGGGAGGCGTCCAGTCCCTGGTTCCTGCGGCCTCTGGGGATGGCCACGGCCGGCGTGTCGGGCCAGACCAGTGCCCCTCCTCTGGACCTGGCTCCGGGCAGCGCCTGTGCTGTGCCGCTGATCACCGGCGATGCCCAGCTGGGAGCCATCGGCACGGTGACCTGGGTGGATGGAGAAAACGTCTACATGATGGGTCACCCCTTCATGCAGCGCGGACCCGTGAATCTGCCTCTGGCGACCGCTCACATCCACACCATCTTTCCCAGTCGGCAGCTTTCCTTCAAGCTGGGTTCGGTGGGCGATATCGTGGGGACGGTTTTTCATGACCAGCGCGCTGGACTGTCCGGTCGTCTGGGGCCGGCCCCGGCCATGGTGCCGGTGCAGGTGTCCTGGCAGCTGGAGGACAGCCAGGGGCAGCTGGTCACTCGCGAGTACAGCTTTCAGGTGGTGGATGATCCCCAGCTGACCGGGCCCCTGGTCTTCTGGACCCTCTACAACTCGCTGCTGGTCGAGGGTGACGACGCCAGCCGCCAGAATCTGCGCTACGACCTGGTCCTGGAATGGGAAGATCGCCAGAGCGGCGAGGCTTTGCCTCCCGTGAAACTGTCGGGATTGACCGCAGGGCCGGGTGGGGCGGGCCGGCTGGCCACCGAATGGATGGCTCCGATCAACGTCCTGCTGAACAACCCCTTTGCACACGGCCGATTGACCGGGGTGCAGGCGCGCATGGCCACCTCGCGCCCCCAGGCTCTGGCGCGGATCGAAAGTGTGACCGCCCCGCGGATGATTTCCGTCGGAGCGCAGCAGCTGGTCTGCCGTGTAGAAATGTCACCCTGGCACGGGGGCCGTGAGTCCATCGAGGTGAATCTGGATTTGCCGCCTGATCTGGAGCCCGGCAGCTACCGCCTGGCCGTGGCCAGCGCCGCCGAGATGTTCGCCCTGGAGGCACAGCGGGCTCCGGGCAGTCTTCAGGTGGAATCGTTGAATCGTATGCTCGAGGTGCTGGGGACCGACCGTGACGCTTCGACCCTGGTGGTGGCCCTGTTTGCCCGTGGGTCCGGAATGATGATCGGTGGCCGGGAGATGACGGGGTTGCCCGACCGGGTTTCACGCCTCATCGCCAGCGGCAACATGGAAGTCAAGCCGGTCATGGCCGATCTGGCCACCCGATCCTCGCATCCGACGGCCTGGTTGCTTCAGGGCCATGCCGTGCGCAATATCAAGGTGGCCTCCGGGCCGGAAACCGCTCCCCAGGAAAGGCGACCATGAGCAGCTGGAAGAACGGATTTTTCCCGATGACGGTTGGACTGCTGGTCTGGGCCACTGCGAGCCTGGCCGCCGGTCCGGTGTACTGGGACTGGCCCCAGGGCCGGAGCTTGACCGACTCGGAACGCGAGGGCTTTGCCCTGACCTGGCAAGGGCAGCTGGTGCGGGGTCTGGATCATCGCCCGCTGGACATTGCGGGGCCGGAGGTTCTGTGGGATCTGACGGACGACGGCCAGGGCGGTGTCCTGATCGGTTCCGGCCATGGTGGCGAGCTTTACCGCCTGGATGCCAAGGGAAATGCCTTTCTGCTGGCTCAGCTGGAGGGCGAAGAAATATTCAGCACGCTGGCGCTGCCCTCGGGGGAAATCCTGGTGGGATGTGGGCCGGGCGGGCAGCTGTTCAAGGTGACGCCGGACGGTGGCTCGGAGTTGCTGGGCTCGGTGGAAGGCGGCTATGTCTGGGATATGGCGCGCCATCCGGAAACCGGTGACGTGTGGCTGGCGGCCGGCAGTCCCGCCGCGGTGTACCGCTGGAAGAGCGGAGAAGATCTGACGCGGGTGCGCGAACTTGGCGCCCAGAATTGTCTGGCGGTGGCTTTTCAGGTCGACGGCCAGCTGCTGCTGGGGACCCAGGGGCCCGGTCTGGTGTACCGGATGGACACGGATCGCCCCGAGGAGGCGACCATCCTTTTTCAGGCAGCCCAGGATGAGATTCGGCAGTTCATGACGGGCCCGCAGGGGCAAACCTGTTTTCTGGCTCTGAACAGCGCCCAGGAAGCGGGCGGCCAGAATGGTGACAGTAACGTTTCCAGCGGCCAGATGCCGCCGGGACTTCTGGAAATGATGGACCTGGGGCCTGCCTCGACGGTGGACCGCTCGGCCCTGTACCGGGTGCATGCCGCCGGCACCGTGGACCAGCAATGGGCCGGAGACCTCGATCTGATGATTGCGGCCTACAGCGCCACTTTCGGCTGGCTGGCCGGTGGGCCTCTGGATCAGGACGAGGGGCAGGCGGTTCTTTACGGGTTGCTGGAACAGAAGCAGTCCATCGAGCTGACGCGCTGGTCGGGCGGAGATATCCTGGACATCCAGGTGCTCCCGCAGAAAAAAGGAGACGACCGCATACTGGTGGCCCAGGCCCATCCCGGCAGCTTGACCGAGGTGGGGCGCTTCCAGGATGGCTACGCCTCGGTGACCAGCCCGGCGCTGGACGGTGGGCTTCCGACGCGATGGGGGCGGCTGAGCTGGTCGGGAACGGACCGCGGCGGGCGGTTGCGCTGGTCCGTACGAACGGGCAACAGCGCCGAACCGGGCGAAGGCTGGAGCTCCTGGACGGAGACCTGGACCGATCAGGACCATGCCCTGGACCTGCCACCCAGTCGTTATATCCAGTGGCGAGCCCAGCACCCGCGTGACAAGGAGCCGGAATTCCGCATCGATGGCGTCAGTCTCAGTGGCTGGCAACCCAATCTGCCCCCGCTGCTGGCGCGGCTGGAAATCGAACAGGTGTCGGACATCAGTCTGGGCGGGATGATGAACGGGTCGGACAACGTGACCCAGTCCTTCCAGAGCGGTCTGAAGGTCGAATTCGGCCGGAATTCACGGGCTGATCGGCGGGTGGACCAGAAGCGGGCGGCGGTCACACGGCCGGTCCGGGTGTTCACCTGGCAGGGGTCCGACCCCAACGGAGACCGCTTGCTGTATCGCCTGGAATACCGGCGGCAAGATGCCACCTCCTGGCGCCCGATCCTCAAGGGTACCCAGGAAACCATCGGTGCCTGGGATACCTCGGCCGTGCCGGACGGCTCCTACACGGTGCGCCTGCGCGCCAGCGATGAACTGGACAATCCCCTGGGCCAGAGTGACGAGTCCGAAATCCGGATGGGCCCTCTGCAGGTGGACAACACGCCGCCGGTGATGGACGATTTCGTTCTGGAGCGTACGGGCAACGGATTCATGATCCGGGTTCACTGTGTGGACGCGGCCAGTCCGCTGGCCGAGGCCCGGTTGATTCTTCCCGACGGCTCGTCAGAACGGCTGGATCCGCTGGACCTGATCTGCGACAGCCGGGCGGAGACTTTCCAGACGAAGGTGGTCTGGCCGCGGGCGGATCTGCCGGCCGGTGAAGGACGCTGGCGCGTGCGGGTGGAGATTCGGGACCTGAGTGGCAATTTGGCGGTGGCCGAGGGTGATCTCGACCCTGAGCAAAGGTAGGATACCGTGGAGCGGGACAATCTCTTTGCCTCTTTCCGCAATCATGAACGCTTCATGGGGCAGGCCCTGAAAGAGGCCCAGCTGGCCGCCGACAAGGGGGAGGTCCCGGTGGGGGCCGTGATTGTCCGCAATGGGCAGATCATCGGGCGGGGCCACAACCAGACGGAAAGCCTGAAGGACCCCACGGCTCACGCCGAGATCCTGGCCATCGGGGCGGCCGGAGGGCAGGGCGAAAGCTGGCGTCTGGATGAGACCACCTTGTATGTGACGCTGGAACCTTGTACCATGTGCAGCGGCGCGATTCTGCTGGCCCGGGTGGGCCACATCGTGTTCGGGGCCACCGATCCCCGGGCAGGCGCGGTGGTGACCACCGCCCGGACCCTGGACGGCAATCCCTACCGCCTGCGGGTAGAGGTGACCGGTGGCATCATGGCCGAGGAATGCGGGGCCATTTTGACGGATTTTTTCCGAAAAAGGCGATCTGCCGAGTAAAGGCCTCCGGTTGTTGATTTTCCCGATGGCCGGTACTATATTGCTCGCCTTCAAAACTCAATATCGCGTGGAGAGGTGCGAGAGTGGCTTAATCGGCTCGCCTGGAAAGCGGGTGTGCAGCAATGTACCCAGGGTTCGAATCCCTGCCTCTCCGCCATTAGACTCGACTTTCCTATGGGCATCCGGCGGAGAGGTGCCGGAGCGGTTGAACGGGGCGGTCTCGAAAACCGTTGAGCTCTTCGGAGTTCCCAGGGTTCGAATCCCTGCCTCTCCGCCAGTCCAGGGAATTCAGGTTGTGGGGGTGTAGCTCAGTTGGGAGAGCGCTTCGTTCGCAACGAAGAGGTCAGCGGTTCGATCCCGCTCATCTCCACCACTTCCTGAGGGGCTCCGCGGCGGCGGAGCCCCGCTACGCATGGTGGGCCAGGCCCGGTGTGACGCCGGAGCACTAACCCCGTCAGGTCTGGAAAGAAGCAGCGGTACGTTCCCTTCGACGTGTGCGCCGCCAGCCTGGCCCGCTTTTTCTCCCCTTGATCGCAGATGACCCCCGCACCCCCTGAACCGGGGGGCGACGCCCGTCGACTTCGTGTCGCCGGGTGTCTTGGCGCTCCGGTCGCTACGCCCTCCCTGGCTTCGCTCCCTTCACGACACCCCCGGTTCAGGGGGTGCCACGGTCATCTGCCCTCAGGGGCAGAAAAGCGAGCCAGGCCGGCGTTCGAGGTGGCCCACGAGAGATGGGCCCCAGAAACAGGGGCAGTTGGTCAGGGGCAGTTGGTCAGGGGCCGGGGCGTCATGGAGGGAGCGGAGCCAGGGATGGCGGAGCGACCGGAATGCCGAGGGGTGAGCGACACGACGTCGCGAGCCCCGTCCCTGGCCCTCTGGCCAACTGCCCCTGTTCCTGGGGCCCATCTCATGTTAAATTGGCACTCCTGAAATCAGCACGGACTTTTCCCCCTCGGAGCATCATGTCCTATCAAGCCATTGCCCGGAAATACCGCCCCGAAACCTTTGCCGAGGTGGTGGGCCAGTCCCACGTCACCGGCACCCTGCGCGCCGCCCTGCGCAAGGGGAAACTCAGCCACGCCTACCTCTTCTCGGGGCCACGGGGCTGTGGCAAGACCACGGTGGCTCGGCTGCTGGCCAAGGCCATCAACTGCCTGGAAAACCGGGAAGGCGATCCCTGCGGGACCTGTGAAACCTGCGTGGCCATCGCCAAGGGCAACTACATGGACGTGCTCGAAATCGACGCGGCCAGCAACACCGGTGTGGACAATATCCGCGAGCTCAGGGAGATGGCCCAGTATGCGCCCAGCGAGGGCAGCAGCCGGGTATTCATCATCGACGAGGTGCACATGCTGTCCAAGGGCGCCTTCAACGCCCTGCTGAAGATCCTGGAGGAGCCGCCGGCCCGCGTGTTCTTCTTCTTTGCCACCACCGAGCCCAACAAGATTCCCCGGACCATCCTGTCGCGCTGCCAGCGGTTCGATTTCCGCCTGCTGAGCCGGGACGAACTGGGGGGGCGGCTGAAGGAAATCGCCGGCAACGAGGGGATCACCCTGGAAGATACGGGGGTGAGCCTGCTGGTCAGCCTGGCCGAGGGCAGCATGCGCGACGGACTGAGTCTGATGGACCAGGTGATCGCCAGCTGCGACGGCACCATCAGCGAGCAGACGGTGGTCGATGCCTTCGGGCTGGTGCGGTCCGAGCTGTACCTGGAGCTGAACGAGGCGGTCATGGCCCAGGATGCCGCCCGGGCCCTGCGCCTGGTCGAGGATCTGAGCCGCACCGGGCAGAGCCTGGATGCCTTTGCCGGCGGCGTGGTGTCGAACTTCCGGAACCTCATGCTGCTGAAGGTCGACCCTGAACTGGCTCCCATGGTGGACCTTTCCCCCGATCAGGTGGAGAAACTGCAGGTTCAGGCCAACCACTTCAGCGAGCAGGATCTGCTGGCCTTGATCGATCGCTCGGGACGCCATTTCGAGCGCATCCACCGCAGCACCCAGCCGCGCATTCTGCTGGAGGCGGCCGTGGTGGAGTATTGCCGATTCGAGTCTCGCGTGCTCCTGTCCGAGCTGGCGCGGCGGCTGGAGGGCCTGGGTGCGAATCTGGGATCCGGCGGTGGTGGAGGCGGCGGCCCGCGGCCGGCTCCTGTCGCGCCCACTTCTCGTCCCTCCGGTGGCGGCGGCGGCTATTCCGCCCAGTCCGCGACCCCTCCTGCCGCACCTCCAGCGCCTCCCCGGCCCGCGACCCCGGCGTCCCACCAGGCCTCGGGGAGCACCGTTCCCGGGTGGACCCAGATCATCGACACCCTGATGCGCAAGGCCCCGCGGGTGGGCTCCTGCTTGATGGACGGCTTGCCCGAACTGGACCTGGATGCGGGCCGCCTGACGGTGGCCTTCGCCGAGGAGAAGACCTTCCAGGTCACCAGCATCCGGTCCGAGTGCCAGACCATCGAAGATGTGGCCCAGCATCAGTACGGCCGCCCCGTGAAGGTGGAGCTGGTCCTGGGGTCCAGTGGCCAGAAGGATGTGGTGAAGGAGGAGATCCGCCAGGAGGTGGCGCCTACCCATCGCGAGGAGCTGGACAAGGCCTGCGCCGAGGATCCGGCGCTGGGCAACCTGGTGGAAACCATGGGGGGACAGCCCCTTCCCGAAACCGAACGTGAAAAATGGGACAAGCCCGACCGGTAGTCTGTCCCTGGTGAACAACAAGCAGAAAGGATCAACACGACATGGATATGCGTATGCTCATGAAGCAGGCCCAGCAGATGCAGGCCAAGATGGCCAAGGCCCAGGAAGAACTGGCCACCAAGGAAGTCACCGCCGAGGTGGGCGGCGGCCAGGTCAAGGTGGTCATGACAGGGAAGCATCAGCTCAAGAGCCTCGTCATCGCTCCGGAGTCCCTGGACCCCGATGATATCGAGTTCCTGCAGGACCTGATCATCGCGGCGGTCAACGAGGGAGCCACGAAGGTCGATGAGATGGTCGAGAAGGAAATGGGCGGGGTCACCGGTGGCATGAACCTGCCGGGACTGGGCTAACCTTGCGTCCTGATCAGGAAAAAAACGACGGCGGTGAATTTCAGTCGCCCGCGCTGGAACGTCTGGTCCGCAGCCTGAGCCGCTTGCCGGGACTGGGGCGCAAGTCGGCCACCCGGCTGGCCTTGCATCTGGTCGCGCAAGAAGCCCCGGCCGAGGAACTGGTGGCCTCGGTGAACCAGGCCCGGGACCAGGTGACCAATTGCTCATCCTGCGGGGCCATCACCGAGGCCGATCCTTGCCGGATCTGCACCAGCGAGCGCCGGGAGAAGGACAAGCTGTGCATCGTGGCCAGTCCGGTGGACGTTCTGCCCTTCGAAAAGGCCGGCTTCTATCGCGGGCGCTATTTCGTCCTGGGCGGCCTGCTGTCTCCCCTCGACGGAGTGGGGGCCGGCGATCTGCCCTTCGACAAGCTGGCCCGCAGAGTGGACGGCGAGGGGGTCACCGAGATCATCATCGCCCTGGACGCCAGTGTGGAAGGGGAAACAACGTCCCTGTACATCCAGCGGATGCTCGAGGGCCGCTCCTTGACTCTGACCCGCCTGGCCACCGGCATTCCGGTGGGTGGGGCCCTGGCGTACATTGACGAGGTGACTCTTCAACGCGCCTTCCAGTTTCGCCGCCAGATCTGACCGTTTCCATCGTTTTATCAGCCCCCGGTGGTGTCCTTCGCCGGGGGTTTTGCTTATCCTGAAGATACCCTCACAAATTCGTTCAAGTGGGATCGTCCCATGACGATATGTGGAGGGAACGAGCAATCAGGAATCTCACGCCTCGCCGGCCAGGCCGGCAGGGAGCTATTCATGGTCAGAGCCGAATGGGCCATATTTGAAGAGGACTACTGGGCGATCAACAACGTCCTGGAGGACCTTCTGAAAAGCAGTCGCGCCGGGAACGTGGTGCTGATTGACCGCACCGGTCAGCTGATCAGCCAGTGCGGCCCGGATGTGGAATTTGATCTGACCAGTTTTGCCTCGCTGTGTGCCGCGGATTTCGAGGCCAACTACCAGCTGGCCAAGCTCATCGGGGAAAAGGATTTCAGCACCCTTTTCCACCAGGGGGCCAAGGACAGCATGTACCTGGGCAAGATCGCCAAGGGCGTGGTCATCGTGGTGCTGTTCGACAAGCGGACCACGCTGGGTCTGGTGCGGCTGAGGGTCAAGCGGGCCGTGGAAGAACTCAACGGGATCATCGAAGGTCTTTACGACAAGCTGGAATACCGCAACGAGGAATACGACGCGTTCGACGAGGGATTTACCGAGCAGGTTGAAGCGGAGATCGACAACCTGTTCGTCGACTGATCCGTGGACGGATCAACGCCTATCAGGCAAAGGAGCAAGCCGTGTCGCTGATCAACTACTCGTCTCGAGAGATCAACTGCAAGATCGTGTACTACGGTCCGGGTCTCGGAGGCAAAACCACGAACATCCAGTATGTCTACGAGAAGCTGGCGCCCGAGACCAAGGGCAAGCTGGTGACTCTGGCCACCGAGATGGATCGTACCCTTTTCTTCGACTTTCTGCCCCTGGAACTGGGCGAGGTCAAGGGGTTCAAGACGCGCTTCCACCTCTACACGGTGCCCGGCCAGGTGTATTACAACGCCAGCCGCAAGCTCATCCTCCGGGGCGTCGACGGCATCGTGTTCGTGGCCGACAGCAGCGAATCGCGCTTCGATGCGAACATCGAGGCCCTGTACAACCTGCACGACAACCTGAAGGAATACGATCTCGACCTGAAGGAGATCCCCTTCGTGATGCAGTGGAACAAGAGGGACATGCCCGACGCCATTCCGGTGGAAGAGCTCAACGACGAGCTGAACCCCGAAGGCTACGACTTCTTCCCGGCCGTGGCCGTCAACGGTGACGGTGTGTTTGATACTCTCAAGTGCGTGGCTAAGCAGGTGCTCCGGCAGCTGCAGACGGTGGGTGCCTGACCCCCACAGCCCGCGCACTCTTCTCGAGCCCCCCGGAATTGCTCCTCCGGGGGGCTTTTTTCATCCCGCTGGGCGGTGAAGCACTATATTATGGGCCGACCTTGAACCCGAGGAAAGGAAGCCCATGCCCCGTCCCTTGCTTTACGCCGTCGGCACATTTTTCTGGACCGGTTTTTTCCCCATCGCCCCGGCCACCGTGGCCAGCGCCGGCGTGCTGGCCCTCTGGTGGGCGGCCTGGACCTTCCTGGGTCCCATCCCCCTGTGGTTGCAGGGCACCTTGCTGGTGGCGGTGACCGCCATCGGAATCCCGGTGGCCGACCGCCTGGAGAAGATCCACGGGGAAGACCCCTCCCTGGTGGTCATCGATGAGGTGGCCGGTATGCTGGTCACTTTCCTGGGTCTGAACGCGGGGCTGTATGGCTGGATTGCCGGCTTCTTCTGGTTCCGGTTCTTCGACATCGCCAAGCCCCTGGGCGTGCGCAAGCTGGAGAAGCTGGGCGGAGGTGGGGGACTGGGCATCATGGCCGATGATCTGGGCGCCGGCCTGCTGGCGGCCATCGCCACCCAGGCCACGGCTTACTTCCTGGGGTGGAACCTTTGGTAAGCGAGGCCAAAAAGCACTGCACGGTGCGGATCATCGCGGTGGGTGATGAGCTCCTGGAAGGGCGCACCAGCGACACCAACAGCGGACGCATTCAGAGGGCCCTGGGGCGGCATGCCGTCCAGACCGCGGGAATCCAGGTGGTGCCCGACAACGGGGCCGCCATCGGTCTGGCCCTGGACCGCACCGATCCCGGCGACCTGGTCTTTCTGACCGGCGGCCTGGGATCGACTCCTGACGATCTGACCCGCGATGTCCTGGCCGAATGGGCCGGGGTGCCCCTGGACGACGACGCAGAGCTGCAAAAGAAGCTGGAAGAACGCTGGCTCAAGCGGGGCATCAAGGCTCGCCCCGGCGTCAACCGGCAGAGTCAGGTTCCGCGGGGGTTGACGCCACTGGAGAATCCGGTGGGTTCGGCACCGGGACTGGTGGGCACCTTGCGGGACCGGGTGCTGGTTCTGCTGCCGGGTGTTCCCCAGGAGTTGACCGGCCTTTTGCCCCTGGCCGTGGACTGGCTGGAGGGGCAGGGTATTCTCCCGACCGCCCGGCCGGTTCTGGTCTGGCGCACGGCCCAGATCGCCGAGCTCACTCTGGTCAAGTTGATGCAGCCCATCCGTGAGGTCTTCCCCCATTTGACCTGGTCCTGGTGGCTGACCGACTGGGGCGTGGACGTGCGGGTGGCCGGCGCCGCCGGGCAGGGGATGACCGATGGGGATCTGCCTGAAGTGGGACGCCAGGTCGATGAGCTGCTGGGGCACCTGGTCTATACCCGGGGATCGGAAACTTTGCCCGAAGTGGTCCAGTCTCTCATGCTGGATCGGGGGCTCACTCTGGGCGTGGCGGAATCGTGCACCGCGGGAATGCTGGGCGCGCGATTCACCGATGCTGCGGGCTCCTCGGGTTTTTTCCGGGGGGGCTTTCTGGTGTACGCCGATGAGGTGAAGCATCAGTTGCTGGATGTTTCCCGGCAGGATCTGGAAACCCACGGTGCCGTCAGCGAGCAGGTGGTCCGGGCCATGGCCACCGGATGCCGTGACCGGCTGGGGACCGACTATGCTCTGGCGGTCAGCGGGATCTCCGGTCCCGGAGGCGGGAGCGAGGGAAAACCCGTGGGGACCACCTGGGTGGCGGTGGCCGGGCCGGGTCGGGTGTACGCAGGCCGGTATCGATTCCCTGCGGACCGTGCCCGCAATCGCTTGCTGACGGTGTCTGCGGCCACGGACACCCTGCGCCGGGTGCTGCAGTTCGGCCTGGGGCAGATCCCCTGGCATTCCACCGACACCTGGGGTCGGCCAGGGGATTCCTGATGCCGCCCGACAACCAGATCCGGGCTTTCCTGGCTGTCCATCCAGCGGACGAATGGCATCGGGAACTGTCCCTGCGCGTTGACCCGTTGGTTCTGGCGCTGAAGGGGTGTTCCGCTCTTCGCTGGGCTCCATCGCACCACTGGCATCTGACCCTGCAATTTCTGGGGAACTGGCCGGAAGTCCGGCTGAAGAAGCTCAGGGAGGCGCTGGGAGCTCGAAATTCGACTCCGGCATTCACCCTGCAGCCTCGAGGGATGGGGGCCTTTCCCGACCTGAAGCGCCCTCGGGTCCTTTTCCTGCAACTGGACGAGGGTCAGACAATCGTCAATCTGGCGGGATGGGTACGCGAGGTGGTGCAGGAAATCTGGCCCGGCGGTCCCCAGGACATCGGGACGTTCCGGCCTCACCTGACTCTGGCACGGGTCAAGGGAGAGCTGAGTGCAGGGGAGCGGGACCGGCTGGGCGCCCTGGACCTGACCGGATTGCCCTCCCTGCCAGTCTCGGAGTTTTGCCTGGTGGGCAGCCGGCTGAGTGCGTCGGGTGCCCGGCACACGGTGCTGGAAAGCTGGCCGCTGGCGACCGGCCCCTCCGCCGAGCAGGGGCCTGATAGGCCCTGCAAATGACGATTTGACGGCTTGCGAAAATAAGGCGAAAATTGTCTTGCCAGCCCCTTGACGGCCATGCTATCTTGGCCTGAACAAGTTACCGGGCGTCAAGCCCATCATGGCGGAAGCGGGCCCGTCAGCAAGACACAACACCCAACTGGTCTGCGGGACCCTCTGGTTCCCGGGACGGATCCACAAGAAAGAGGACAGGAATGGCGAACAGCAAAAAGGACGCAAATGCCAAGATGGACGACCGGGCCAAGGCGCTGGAGTTGACGCGCAGCCAGATCGAAAAGCAGTTTGGCAAGGGCTCCATCATGGTGCTCGGCGAGAACAAGATCTACGACGAAATCGAGGCCATCAGCACCGGGAGTCTGAACCTGGATATCGCGTTGGGCCTGGGTGGTCTGCCCAAGGGACGTGTGGTCGAGATCTACGGCCCGGAAGGGAGCGGAAAGACCACCGTTTGCCTGTCGGTCATCGCCAACTGTCAGAAAAACGGGGGCACGGCGGCCTTCATCGATGCTGAGCACGCCATGGATCCCCTCTATGCCCGCAAGATCGGAGTGGACATCGACAACCTTCTGGTGAGCCAGCCGGATACCGGAGAACAGGCCCTGGAAATCACCGAGATGCTGGTCCGTTCAGGCGCTGTGGACATCATCGTGGTCGACTCGGTGGCCGCGCTGGTGCCGCGCGCCGAGATCGAGGGCGAGATGGGTGATAGCCATGTTGGACTTCAAGCCCGTCTCATGAGCCAGGCCTTGCGCAAGCTGACCGGCACCATCTCCAAGACCAACACCCTGGTCATGTTCACCAACCAGATCCGCATGAAGATTGGTGTCATGTTCGGCAACCCCGAGACCACCAGCGGCGGCAATGCCCTGAAGTTCTACAGCTCGGTGCGGATGGACATCCGCCGGATCGGCGCCATCACCCAGGGTGAAGAGGTGGTCGGCAACCAGGTGCGCGTGAAGGTGGTCAAGAACAAGGTGGCTGCTCCCTTCAAGAAGGCCGAGTTCGATATTCTCTACGGAGAGGGCATCAGCAAGGAAGGCGATCTGATCGATCTGGGCGTGACCGCCGGGATCGTTCAGAAGTCCGGCGCCTGGTACAGCTACGGGGACGAGCGCCTGGGTCAAGGCCGTGAAAATGTCCGGGTATTCCTGAAGGAGAACACCGACCTTTACGACACCCTCAAGGGTCTGGTGTTTGCCCACTACGGCATCGGTCCCAAGGCCAAGGCCACCGAGGAAGAGAAGAAGGAGGACGCCACTCCGGCCAAGGCGGCCGCTGCCCAGGCCGGTGGGGCCAAGCCGGCGGCGGCGCGTCCGGGCGAGACGACCTGATATTTGAAAGCGAGGGCTCATGAGCCCAGACCTCCGCGTCCTGGCCGATGTGCGCCGGGAACAGGGAACGGTTTTCCTGACCCTGGACAGCGGTGAAGTCTTCGAGCTGGCACCGGCCTCGGTGCCCGCGGAATTGCCCGGCATAGGGGAGAGCATCAGCTCTCCCCTTCTGGCTGTGATCAGGTTGGCCGCCGAGCGGAAGCTGGCGGCTCGTGCTCTTTTCTCCCTCCTGGATCGTCGGCTGTATCCGGTGGCCCGATTGCGGGAAAAAATGGTGGCGAAGGGATATTCGGAAGAGGCGGTCGAGGGGGTGATCGATCAGATGCAGCAGCAGGGCCTGTTCTCCGATCGACATTTTGCCGAGGCTTACTGCCGGGACTGCCTGCGCGGCAAGGCGGTGGGCCGTCGCTATCTTCAACAGAAATTGAGAGAAAAGAAGGTCGCACCTGAAGTGGCTCAATCGGTTCCCGCCGAGATCCTGGATCAGGAGACCGAAAGGGAGCTGGCTGTCCAGGCCGCCCAGGCCCGCTGGAAAAGGGAGAGACGTTCTCCGCGAGGACAGGATCTGAGGAAAGCCGAAGCCCGGGTCACGCGCTATCTTCTGGGACGAGGCTTTCCCACCGGAGTGGCCATGAACGCGGCCCGCGGTGAAAAACCGGAACCGGACGAGGAGTATTGATGCGCATCCTGGTGACCGGAGCTGAAGGCATGCTGGGGCACACCGTGGTACAGCAGCTGCAGCCCTTGCACGACATGTCGGGGATTGACCTGGCCCATGGCGATTTGACGGTGCCGGGAACAGCCGAGGCTCTGCTGGAAGAGTATCGACCCGAGTGGGTGATCCACTGTGCAGCCTGGACCGATGTGGATGGGGCCGAGACGTCACGCGAACTGGCCCTGGCGGTCAATGGCACGGCCACGGGTTTGATGGCCCGGGCCTGCGATCAGGTCGGATGTGGGCTGACCTACCTTTCCACCGATTACGTCTTCAATGGACAAGGCGGCCCCGAGGGGTACGGCGAAGACGACGCTCGGGACCCCGTGAACTATTACGGTCTGACCAAGGCGGCGGGGGAAGAGGCTGTGGAGGCCATGACGGCACCCTGGCAGATCGTCCGAATCAGCTGGTTGTTCGGGGATGGTCCGGTGAATTTTCCCCGCACCATGCGACGACTTCTTGCAGAACGAAAAACTCTGCGTGTGGTCAACGACCAGACGGGGTGCCCGACCTACACCGTCGACCTGGCCCAGGTTCTGGCTTTCCTTGTGTCCGGCCGGCACCGTGGTATCTTCCATGCAACCAATGGTGGGGTTTGCACCTGGTGGGATCTCGCACGGGAGGTGGCCCGTCTGGAGGCCACCGACCCCGGGCGTGTGCATCCCTGTGCCAGCAGCGAGTACCCCACCGCCGCGGTGCGGCCCCGCTGCTCGGTGTTGCACAGCACTCGGCTCGAGGCCCTCGGCTGTCCCGATCGCCCCCACTGGACCGATGCCCTGGCACGCTATCTGGCCTCCCTGTCTGCGGGGCAGGGCCGCTTCGCCTGACCGGCGACCGAAAGGAATTATTCACCATGTCCACACATGCCGACCATGGAGGACCGTCCTTCACCGCGGATCTGTACCGGCAGACCATCGCCGACCTGCAGGCTGCTCTGGCCCGGCTGGACACGTCCCAGCTCGAGGCCGTGGAAAAGCTGGCCCTCGCCATCAAGCAGGCCTGGGGGCAGGGCGGACAGTTCCTGATCTGTGGCAACGGAGGCAGTGCTGCCGATAGCCAGCACATCGCGGCCGAGCTGGTGGGCAGATTCCTGGCCGAGCGGCCCGGCTACCGCGCCGAGGCGCTGACCGTCAACACCTCCACGCTGACCGCGGTGGGGAACGACTACGGGTTCGATCACATTTTCAGCCGCCAGGTCCAGGCCAAGGGGCGGCCGGGTGATGTGTTGCTGGTGATTTCCACCTCGGGCAACTCGAAGAACTGCATTCTGGCCGTGGAAGAGGCGCGACGGCAGGACATGGCTGTGTTCGGTTTCCTGGGGGGTGATGGAGGTCAGCTCTTGCCTCTCCTGGACGGGGCCATGGTGGCTCCCAGTGCGGCCACGCCGCGGATCCAGGAAATCCACATCACCATGGGACACCTCCTGTGCCAGGTCCTGGAAGAGGCCATGGGCTGCAACAATGACTGAAAGCCAAGGGATGCGGCCCTGGCCTGGTGACCTCAAGGTGGCCCTGGTTCATGACTGGCTGACCGGCATGCGGGGCGGCGAGAAGTGCCTCGAGGTGTTCGCGGAGATCTTTCCCCAGGCCGACATCTTCACCCTGTTGCACGTTCCCGGGTCTCTCTCCGCCACCCTCGAAAGCCGGCGCATCACCACGTCCTTCGTCCAGAAAATACCCGCGGCTCCCCGGGTCTACCGCTGGGCTCTCCCTCTTTTTCCGCGTGCCATCGAGGGACTGGATCTCTCCGGGTATGATCTGGTTTTTTCGAGCAGCCACTGTGTGGCCAAGGGCGCGATAAAAAGCCCCGGGGCTCTGTCGGTTTGCTACTGTCACACGCCCATGCGTTACGTCTGGGACATGTTCCCGGCCTACTTCGGTCACAAGCCTGCGCTGGTCCGGAAAGTGATTGGCTGGCAGGCGGCCCGCTTGCGCCACTGGGACCGCCGCACGTCTGCCCGCGTGGATCACTATCTGGCCAACTCCCGGGTGGTCCGGCAAAGAATCCTCGATTTTTATGGCACCCCCGAGGACAAGGTGAGTATCATTCATCCCCCCGTGGAGGTGGACCGCTTTCAGGACGCCGGGCAGCTGCCGGTCCCCGACGGGCTGGCCACCGGGAGTTATGACCTGGTGGTGTCGGCCCTGGTTCCCTACAAAAAGGTGGATCTGGCCGTGGCCGCCGCGCGCCGAGCGGGGCGCACCCTGGTGGTGGTGGGCAAGGGACCGGAAAAAGATCGGCTGGAAAAGCTGGCGGCCGCCACCGCTGGCCGTGGCCGCGTCCATTTTGCCGGCGCGGTCTCGGATGCCGACCTGCCCCGGTACTATGCCCATTGCCGCAGCTTCGTGTTTCCCGGACTCGAAGATTTCGGCATCACACCCCTGGAAGCCACCGCCGCGGGACGTCCCGTGGTGGCCTTCGGCCAGGGCGGGGTGCTGGATACGGTGCAGGAAAATCTGAACGGCATCCTGTTTTTCGAGCAAACGGTGGAAGCCCTGGCCAGGGCACTGGAAGATCCCCGCCTGGACGGACCCTGGGACCGCGACGCCATGCGCGCTCATGCCCGGTCCTTCCGTACGGAACGGTTTCGCGCCGAGATCGAGAATACGCTGCGCCAGTTATGGGACCGACACGTGTCGCGGGCCGACGAGGACAAAGGAGGGAGACCTTGACCGCTTCGGGCCAGGGACGGACCAAAACCATCGAGGCCATTCTGCTGATCGTCATCGACATGATGATGCTGCAGACCGCCTTCCTGCTGACCTACTGGGTGCGCTTTTACAGCGGCATCTGGCTGGTGCCTCTCGGCATTCCACCTCTGAGCGTCTACCTCGGGGCGGGCCTGGTGATCCTGCTGGTCTTCTTCGCCATTTTCTACATGGGGGGGATGTACACCAACCGTGGCGGCCGCGGGCTGGAGGATGACCTGCTGGGGCTTTTCAAGGGCGTGGTGCTGGGCAGTTTGCTGGTCCTGGCCCTGGCCTTCTTTTTGCGTAATCTGACCTTCAGCCGGTCCTTCTTCGGATTGTTCTTCCTCAGCACTTTCGGGTTCCTCACCCTGGGACGCATTCTGGCCCGTTTTATTTTCCGGACCATCGTGAAGCAGGGTTTGCGGCGCACCCAGACGTTGCTGGTGGGGGTCAGTCCCATGAGGGGGCGCATCCTTCGGTTGATCCGGGATCTGCCCGGCCTGCTGCTGGAACCGGTGGGCTGGGTGGAGGTCCCCGGCGATTCCCCGCCCCGTGCGGACCTCGCAGATGGCCAGGAGGAAGGCTCGGTGCTCGACGCTGACGGCCAGCACCGGGATACCCGCCTGGCCGAGGACCTGCCCTGTCTGGGGCAGGTGGCGGATATCCGGGACATCGTGCTTGAGCACGGAGTGGATCTGGTGTTGCTGACGGTCAGCTTCGATCAGTTGCCCCTGGTCAAGAAGGTGGCGGCCAAGCTGTCCAACCTGAACGTCGATCTCCACTTCGTTCCCGACCTCCTGGCGCTGCATACCAGTCGCATGCGGCTCAAGGAGATCGGTGGGTTGCCGTTCATCTCGGTCCGTGAAGAGGCTCTCAGCGGGGTGGATCGGATCGTGAAGCGGACGTTCGACCTGGTGGCCAGCGGCCTGGGTCTGCTTTTACTGTTGCCCTTTCTGCTGATCATTCTCGTGCTGGTCAAGCTGTCCAGTCCTGGTCCTGTTTTTTACCGGCAGGAAAGGGTGGGGCGCGACGGTCGGGAGTTCTCCATGGTCAAGTTCCGGACCATGCGGACCGACGCCGAGGTGAAAAGCGGGCCCACCTGGACCACGGAGGACGATCCGCGGGTGACGGGCATCGGGCGCATCTTGCGCAGATTCAGCCTGGACGAGTTTCCTCAGCTGTGGAATGTTCTGCGCGGAGACATGAGCCTGGTGGGCCCCCGACCCGAACGCAAGGTCTTCGTGGAAAAGTTTTCGCAGGAGATGCCCCGGTACTTCGAGCGCCATCGCGTGCAGAGTGGATTGACCGGCTGGGCCCAGGTGCATGGTCTGCGAGGAAACACCAGCATCACCGAGCGCACGCTCTATGATCTGCACTATGTCGAGAACTGGTCACTGGTCCTGGACGTCAAGATCCTGCTGATGACCGTCCACCATGTCCTGCGGGGAGAGAACGCCTACTGATGAGCACCGCAACCGCTTTTTTCCTGAACCTCCGGCCTCGGCAATGGACGAAGAATTTGCTTCTGTTCGCCGGGGTCATTTTTGCC
Source organism: Candidatus Krumholzibacteriia bacterium (assembly GCA_036351155.1). Lineage (GTDB taxonomy): Bacteria > Krumholzibacteriota > Krumholzibacteriia > LZORAL124-64-63 > LZORAL124-64-63 > LZORAL124-64-63. The sequence goes on from JAZBOO010000104.1 coordinate 38,487, forward strand.
CGCAAGCTGGGGGACAGCGCCTGTGTTCTGCATGCGGCGCTGGGAGTGGGGGTTTTCTGTCTGGCTTCGGGTGTGGTCTACGTATTCAACGACATCGCCGATGTGGAGCTGGATCGACGTCACCCGTACAAGCGCAACAGACCCATCGCTTCGGGTCGGTTGCCGGTGCCCACGGCGGTGCGGTGGGGGCTGATCCTGTTCCTGCTGGTCCTGGGCGCGAGCTACCTGCTGGGTCCGCTGTTTCTGGCCGGAGTGAGCGTGTTTTTTCTGTGGAACTGGCTGTACACGCGCCAGCTGAAGAAAGTCCCCATCCTGGATGTGACGGGAATCGGCATGAGCTTCGTGATCCGCGCCACCAGCGGCGTGCTGGTCCTGTTGCCGGTTTGTCCGGGGGTCACCATTTCGCCCTGGTTGCTGTTCTGTACGTTCTTCCTCAGCATGTTCCTGGGCTTTGCCAAGCGCCGGGATGAACTTTTGAAAATCCAGCCGGAACAGGGAGAGACGCGGCCCGTATTACGAGGATACACCGAACCCATGGTCAACGCCCTGATCGGGATCAGTCTGGCCATGACCACGATGATGTACGCCATGTACACCATCTGGCCGGCAACCGTGGCTCATTTCGGCACCCGTGATCTGATGTTCACCATCCCCTTCGTGCTGGCCGGCATGGGCCGGTACACGTATCTGGTGTACAGGGAAGCGCGGGGGGGGAAGCCCCATGAGATCCTGCTGAATGATTTTGCCCTGCAGGTGATCGTGATCGGTTGGATCGGATCGGCCATCTACATCATCGGGATTTGAAGAAGGAAAGTTGTCATGTCTTCCATTGTCGCCATTGTCGAAACGCGGCCGGAAACGGTGAGGGAAGATTACGCGCGGGCTCTGGAGCTGGCCGGAGGAGTTCTCGATCCGGAATCCACCCCCTTGCTGTGTACGAGCGGCCGCAGCCGGAATTTTCGGCCGGGGTTTGGCACCGCGCCCTGGCAACTGGACGCTGTGGCGGATTTCTGGAAGACCGGCGGCGACGAGCCGGCCGCGTTTTCCCATCTGGATACAGGGCAAACGGACGCGCAGGCACTGGTTCCTGTCCGCTCGGGATTGACCTTGCCCGCCCTGGGTGCCTGTGTGACCGGGGGCTTTCACCTGCCCGCCGATCTTCTGCAATGCCCGCTGGTTTTGCTGCCGGTGCCCCGGCTGAATGCGGAATGGATGATCGAGGGAGCCGTGGCTCAGGTGGTGAGCCTGATGGCGGGGCAGCTGCGTCGTCCGAAACGGATTCCCTTCGCGGAAATGGTGGCCGAAGCTTTTGCCCTGGTCTGGGAACAGGCAGGGCCCTTGTGTGTGGCCATGGATGGGGTGGCCTGGGGCATCCGGCGCCAGGATGGTCATCCCCATGCCCTGCTGCGCAACGTGATCTTGACCGGGGATGATCCCGTGGCGGTGGATGCCACGGCTGCTCGGCTGGCCGGGCTGGATCCCCGGAGGATCCCCTGGCTGCAGCTGTGCCAGGACCGCAGGCTGGGGTGGATCGACCCGCAGAAAATCCAGGTCCGGGGACGAAAAGACCTGCTGGATCTTGACTTCCAGCTACCGGAGGGCACCTTTACCCCCGTTCGGTCAGCCGGGACTATCCTGTCCTGGCCCGGACGAGCCCTGGGCCGACTGGGGCGCCGCAGGCAGAACGAGGCCCTGGCCGGATCTGCCTGGGGACGACTCCTGGATTCCTATTCCGAGAAAGTGACACCATGAGCATGGACGGCTATGTGCAGGGCAGGAAAGCGGTCAACCGGACGGTCGTGGCCCAGGCACCGGCCAAGGTGAACCTCCATCTGGAGATTCTCCGTCAGCGTCACGACGGCTATCACGAGATTGAAACCGTGTTCCAGGCCGTGGCCCTGTTCGACGAGGTGCGCGTGACCCTGGCCGACCAGTACCCGGGCGGAGAGCCCGACATCCTGGTGACCGTGGAACCAAAGAAGGCCGCTCCGGCCGACGAAACCAACCTGTGCTGGCAAGCTGCCCGCCATTTCTGCCGGGAAATGAAGCTCTCGGGGCGGATTCTGATCCATCTGGAGAAGAAAATCCCCTCGGCCGCCGGGCTGGGTGGGGGCAGCAGCGATGCGGCTGCCGTGTTGTTGGCCTGCAATCGGCTTTTCAAGACCGGTCTCGACCTGGGCGAACTGGAGAAGCTGGCCGCGCCCCTGGGGGCCGATGTCCCCTTCTTCATCCGCGGCGCCACGGCCATGGGGCGGGGGACGGGAACCCAGTTGACGCCCCTGCCGGCCATCCGGACCGGGCAGTTTCTTATTGTCAAACCTGGCATGGAGTTAAGGACTTCCGAGGTTTATTCTCATCTCAAAATGGGATTGACAGTCAACAGCGCCAAGGCTAACATCCAGGTCATGAAATCTATTTTAGCCCGTTTTCCGCAGAAAACGTGGCCAGGTTTCAATCGGCTTGAAGAGGTGGTGCTGCCCCAGCAGCCTGCTCTGCAACGTTTGGTCCTCGAGTTACGGGAGTTGGCACCCGTGGCCATGATGTCGGGAAGCGGTTCTGCTGTGGTGGCCGTTTTTCCTGAACGTCAGGATCTTGAAGAGATAGTGGGGGAGTTCCGAAAAGCCGGTCTGTTCGTGAGTGTCGTCGGCCCGCATGCTGCGGGCCCCGTGATCAGGGATGATCACGGGATCTGACGATCAAGGCGCAGACATCTCGTGCTCGCCATGGAAAGAGGGAGAACCTTGGATATTTCGGAAATCAGGATCACGTTGCG
>JAZBOO010000105.1:0-16079 GCA_036351155.1 Candidatus Krumholzibacteriia bacterium
ATCCACCCGGACCAGGCTCCCCTTCTTGACCGCCATATCCGCCCCGCCCGTCAGCCGAGAAATCAGCGTGCTGAAGTCGGGTTCATGCCCCACCAGCACCAGCTTGCTAGCCACCGGATGTCGCACCAGCAGGTCCTCCAGGTCGACCATCCCGAAACCACACTCCAGGACCTTTTCCACCTGGCAGGGTACCGCCCACTCCAGTCCGTGGGCAATGATCCGAGCCGTCTGCTCGGCGCGGGTCAAGGGGCTGGTCAGAATGAGATCGGGTTGCCAGTTCATGCGCGACAGGTGCTGGGCCTGGAGTTCAAGCCGCCGACAGCCTTCTGCGGTGAGGGGACGCAGCCGATCATCGCCACCCAGGAAGGCCGAGCGATCTGCCAGGCCATGCCTCAGAAAATACAGCTGGCGCGTCATCATTTCCCCCGGTTTTCGTGATCCACCCGGCCCAGAAACTGTTCATGGATGTCAATGTCACCGGCCGCACGGTCGGTGCCCTCCAGAAGATAGTTCCCTTCCGGCTGCATCATCCAGCGCCGTGCCCCTTCATCCAGGTAGAGGCCCAGCACACGATTGCGCAGGCGCTGCACCAGCTCGGGCGACTCCACAGGAAACAGGGTTTCCACCCGGTGGTCGATGTTGCGGGTCATCAGGTCGGCACTGCCCAGATAGATCTCACTTTGCCCTGCGTTGTGGAAATAGTAGATACGACTGTGCTCAAGGAATCGGCCCACCACGCTGCGCACGGTGATATTTTCGCTCAGGCCGGGCACGCCCGGACGCAAGCAGCACAATCCCCGCACGATCAAATCGATCTTCACGCCCACCGAGGACGCCTCGTACAGGAGTTCGATCAGGCGACTGTCCACCAGGGAGTTGCACTTGAAGATGAGCTGGGCCTGCCCCCCGTTCCGGGCATGGTCCATTTCCCGCCGGATCCGGGCTTCCAGTCCGGACCGCAAACTCAAGGGCGCCACCAGCAGTTTGCGGAACTCCGAGATATTGGAGCGACCCGTCAGATAATTGAACAGGTCGGTCAGGTCGGCTCCGAACTCCTCACGACAGGTAAAAAAGCCAAAGTCCTCATAGATCCGGCTGGTCGTATGGTTGTAGTTGCCGGTCCCCAGGTGAACATACTGGCGGAGATCCTGACCCTCTCGCCGGATCACCATGAGGGTCTTGGCGTGGGTTTTCAAGCCGACCATGCCGTAGATGACATGGACGCCTTCGCGCTCCAGCTTGCGGGCCCAGCCGATGTTGCTGGCCTCGTCAAACCGGGCCTTCAACTCCACCAGAACGGTGACCTGCTTGCGGTGTTCCCGACGAGCTTCGAGCAAAAGATCGACCACCGGGGACTTGGGTCCCACCCGGTACAAGGTCTGTTTGATGGCCAGCACATCAGGATCGTGAACCGCCGCGGCCAAGAAGTCGATGACCGGATCAAAGGATTCATACGGGTGGTGGAGCAGGATGTCGCCGAACCTGATAGCCGCGAAAATATCGCGGTCACGCTTGTCCGACTTCATCGTTTCGATCACCCGCGGCTTGATGGGCTTGTCTTTCAGGTCATAGCGCTCGACCTCGAAAAGCTGACCGAGGTTGCTCAGGGCCAGCGGGCCCGGCAAATCGTAGACATCGTTATGATTGACCTGCAGGTTCTCGGTCAGAATCCGCCGGCTGGACTTGGGCATTTTCTTGTCCACCGACAGCCGGATCACGGGACTGAAGCGTCGGGTATGCAGGTTCTCGGCCATGGTCTCCAGGAGGTCGGCAGCCTCCAGCTCCTGCAGAGCGATATCCGCGTTCCGGGTCACACGGAAGGGGTGAGCCTCGACCACCTCATTCCCAGGAAAAAGCTGATCCAGATGAGCGGTGACCACTTCCTCGAGCATGACGAAATAATGATTGTGGGGAACTGTCCCGTCACGACGCTGGCCACCGCTGCTCTTCTTCAGCGGGACCAGTCGGGGCAAGAGCGCCGGCACCTTGACCCTCGCGAAATGATCTTCGCCATCGTCGTCCCTGATCTGGACGGCCAGGTTCAAGCTGAGGTTGGAGATGTGGGGAAACGGATGCCCCGGATCGAAAGCCTGCGGGGTGAGCACAGGAAAAATAGAACGCTGGAAATAGGACGCCAGCTGGCCGCGCTGCTTGTCGCTCAGCTCGGAATACCCCAGGACAAAGATTCCGTTTCGCGCCAGCTCAGGCTTCAGCTGACCGTACCAGAGATCCGAGGCCTGGGTCATCAGATCCTCGGCCACTGTCCGGAGGTCAGCCAGTTGCTCCGCAGGAGTTTTTCCATCAATGGACAGCTCGATCGTGCGTGCCCGCTGCTGCATCACCAGCCCGCCCACCCGGACCATGAAGAACTCATCCAGATTGCTGCCCAGGATGGAAAGGAATTTGATTCTTTCCAGCAATGGGTTACGCTCGTCTCGGGCTTCATGGAGCACCCGATACTGGAAGTTGAGCAGGCCGATTTCCCGATTGACGAAAAGGTCAGCAGCCCGGCCCGCTTGGGAAGCGGCAGTATGGTCCATGGTTACCTTTCCGGATGATACAGACATATTGTGAGCGAACGCTAACCTGTCTTCACTATTTTTTCCATGCGGCGGGAACGCTTTTACAAGATATTAACACCGAGAAAAGTGGCCAAACCACCAACATTCACTCCGACCCAGGATGGTCCAGCGCGCACATGGCCAAGAAGCTCAAGGAAATCTGCAAGTGGGACAAGGGCAGCTTCGAAAAGAACCTGCCGGAATTGATCAAGGTGGTCACCAACCCCCAGTATGCCTGTAAATCCTGCGGGCGCGTGTCCCACGCCAAGAAACACGTGTGCAAACCCCTCAAGTTTCCTGCTCCTCCCGAAAAGGACTGAAACTCCCCCATCCCTGAAAAAAAGCCGCCCCTTCCCGATGGAAAGGACGGCTCATTAGTTTCAGGACTCCGGCATCAAAGCGCGTTCTTCAACGCCTCTACCAGATCTTCCTTTTCCCAGGTGAACTCCACATCGCTGCGGCCAAAGTGCCCGTAGGCCGCAGTTTGACGGAACACGGGCTTGCGCAGATCCAGACGTTCGATGATGCCCTGGGGCGTCATGTCCGCCACCTTGCGCACCGCCGCGGTGATGGCCTCGTCGGCCACCTGACCGGTGCCGTAGGTGTCCACGGTGATGGACACGGGCTCGGCCACGCCAATGGCATAGGCCACCTGCACCTGGCAGCGCTCCGCCAGGCCCGCAGCCACGATGTTCTTCGCCAGATGGCGAGCCGCGTAGGCTCCGGAACGATCGACCTTGGTGGTGTCCTTGCCGCTGAAGGCCCCCCCTCCGTGGGCCGCGCTCCCGCCGTAGGTGTCCACGATGATCTTCCGCCCCGTCAGACCACAATCTCCCAGGGGACCCCCCACCACGAAACGTCCCGTGGGGTTGATGTGGGCCTTGTAGCCCGCGTGGTCGATGGCGAAATCGGCCAGCACCGGTTCGATCACGTGGGTCCTGATGCCCTGGTGGATGTCGTCATTGCTGACACCGTCATCGTGCTGGGTCGACACGACCACCGTGTCCACGGCCACGGGGCGGTTGTCCTCGTAGCGGGCGGTGATCTGGGTCTTGCCGTCCGGGCGCACCCAGGGCAGCGTGCCGTCCTTGCGCACCGCAGCCAGGCGCTGAGCCATGCGGTGGGCCATGGTGATGGGCAGGGGCATGAGCACGTCGGTTTCGCGGCAGGCGTAACCGAACATCAACCCCTGATCGCCGGCTCCACCAGGGTTGACTCCCATGGCGATGTCCCCGGACTGCTCGTCGATGGAGGTCAGCACGGCGCAGGTTTCGGCGTCGAATCCGTAGTCGGCCGAGGTGTAACCGATTTCGCGGATGGTCCGCCGGACAATCACCGGAATGTCCACATAGGTCTGGGTGGTGATTTCCCCGCCCAGGAAAGCCACTCCCGTGGTCACCATGGTTTCACAGGCAATCCGGCCGGTGGGGTCTTCGTTCAAGATCGCGTCGACCACGGCATCGGAAATCTGGTCGGCCACCTTGTCCGGATGGCCCTCGGTGACGGATTCACTGGTGAAAAGGAAATTTTTGCTCATTGACGGTCAGTCCTTCCCAGAAAATGGAGGAGTCGACAAGACGACGGTTAAAGATTTTCGAGCTGGTCCTTGAGCCGTCCGATCCGTTCCACGGGGACCGGATCGACATTCTTCAGCCGGGCCAGATGACAACTCAGGTAATCGCCATACTGGACCAGAGACAACACGCGCGCCAGGGGGCGCTCGCCGCTGGCCAGGATCCCATGAATAACCGGGAATTCGCCCCTGAGCAACTCCCGGGTGATCCGGACCCTGGCCTCGATGCGCTCATTATCCAGCTTCCCGGCCAGAATGAGAAGGACAAACCGGCCGCGATCGGCAGCGGAGAGTTCCCATCCCACCAGGTCGTTGTGGTTCAGTTCAGGAAACACACCCAGGCACACCGGGGCCTTGCTGTTCTCGTTGATCTGCCCCTTGAGGCGCACGCCCGCTCCCCGGGCTTCCAGACCGGCGGTGTACAGAACGGGCACCGCATTGACCAGCTGGGCCGCCAGCTCGGCGGCCCCCACCATGCCGGCGGGATCCGCGGGGCAAACCGCGGTGGCCTGATCAAGGAACTCCGTGCCCACCGGCCAGAGCCGCACGGGATTCAGCCGGCGGAGAACCGCCACGGCCTCGGCCATTTCCTGTTCCACATCGCTCACCAGACCCAGCCGCCCCAGGACACGCACCAGAGCACCCAGACCGTAGCCCAGCGAGGCACGAGGCGGCAAGCCCCCCGGCAAGGTCACCAGGGCAAAGGGAGCCCCTCCCTCCCCCTCGGCGGCCTTTTGCAGACGCCCACCGGAGGAGATCCCCAGGACAGGGCACCCGCGGCGGCGAGCCTCCACCAGGGCACTCAGACTTTCCTCGGTGTTGCCCGAATAGCTGGCCACCAGGATCAAGGTCTGGCGGTTGGCCCAGTGGGGCAGGCCATAATCACGCCAGACATCCAGGGAAACAGGCTGGTGCTCCAGCAGGGGCTGCACCAGGTCGCCCGCGATGGCCGATCCCCCCATGCCGCAGAGCAAAATCCGGGAGAATGGCGCCTCCGGCGGGGCGATGGCCGGCAGCCCCTCGAGGTCGGCACTGGCTTCCAGCTGGTCGGGCAAGGCGGCGATGAGCCGGAACATTTCCCCCGAACCGCCGGTGGGCCAGCCCTGTGCGTGTTCCTGTGTCATGAGTGGTCCTTCTCGGGTGAAGCGGTTTTTTTTGACGTGGCAGCCTGGGCTGCGAAGCGGGCCGCCTTCCGCCGGGCAATGAATTCGGCCAGGTAGGTGTTGGCCTCCTCGGCGGTGGCCAGGTTGCACAGATGGTCCACCAGCTGGACAGCGTCCTCGTAGGTGGTCCAGCGGATCACCTGCTTGATCTTGGGCAAGGCCGCGCCATGCAGGCTGATCTCGTCCAGTCCCAGGCCCAGCAGGACCTCGGCCAGCCGGGTTTCCGAACCCATTTCGCCACAAAGGCCCACCCAGATCCCCGCCTCGTGGGCCGCCCGCACGGTTTGCCTGATGCTCCGCAAGATGGCCGGATGCAGGGGCTGATACAGGTAGGAAACCCGGGCATTGCCCCGGTCCATGGCCAGGGTGTACTGGATCAAGTCGTTGCTGCCGATGCTGAAGAAATCGCATTCGCGGGCCAGCTTGTCCGACGTCAGAACGGCGGAGGGAGTTTCGATCATCAGGCCCACGGGCAGGTCGGCCACGTGTTCCAGGCCCTCAGACTCCAGCTCGGCCAGAGCTTCGGACAGAACGGCCTTGGCCTCCCGCAATTCACCCACGCCGGTGATCATGGGGAACATGATCTTGACCGGACCGTGCACCGCAGCCCGGCAAATGGCGCGCAGCTGGGTCTTGAACAGGGGGCGGTTGGCCAGCAGGAATCGGATCCCCCGCCAGCCCAGAAAGGGGTTGTACTCTCGGGTGGCCCCCAGGTAATCGGAGATCTTGTCCCCACCCACATCCAGGGTGCGAAACACCACCGAGCGGCCTCCCATGCCCTTGACCATGTCACTGTATAGTTCCACCTGCTGGTCTTCGCTGGGAATGTCGTGGAGCATGAAGAACAGATACTCGGTCCGCAGCAGGCCTATGCCTTCGGCGCCGCGGGCCAGAGCCTCATCCACTTCCACCGGAAACTCGATGTTGGCCATCATGTGCACCCGGTGACCATCGGGTGTCACGGCATCCAGGTCCCGCAATCCCGCCAGCTTTTCATTGGTCACCCCGGCCAGCTTCTGGTGTCGCCGGAATTCCTGAATCAATTCCTGATCCGGGTCCAGGTGCAGGTGACCCTCCTCACCGTCGACCGCCACCTCCTGCCCCGTGGACAGCCCTCCCACCACGGATTTCAACCCCACGATGGCCGGCACTCCGATGGAGCGGGCCAGAATGGCCACATGGCTTGTGCTGCCCCCCTCATCCATGATGAAGCCCAGGACGTTATCCCGCCCCAGCACGGCCGTGTCGCTGGGGGTCAGATTGCGCGCCGCCACCACCGAAGGGACCTGTGGTAATTCCAGCTCACCGGTGTTGTCGCCGTTGAAAGCCCGCAACACTCGCTGCTCGATGTCGTGAATGTCATTGACCCGCTCGCGGAAGACCTCGTCCTCAATTTCCAGGAAGCGCGAGGCGATGTCGCCCACCGCACGGGCAAAGGCAGCCTCGGCATTGATCCGCTCCAGGCGAATCAAGGCCAGGGTGGCGTCCCAGACCATCTCATCCTCGAGAATCAGCAGCTGGGCCGACAGGATCTCGGCTTCCTCGGGCCCGAGCTCGGTGCTCAGTCGCTCGATGAGTCCGCTGACCTCGACCTTGGCCTTGTCAATGGCCTTCCGGAAACGCTCGATCTGCCGGGGAATATCCTTCGTCGGCACGGTGCGACGCACTGGCACAATGGTCCGCTTGCTGATGACATGGATGGGACCAACAGCATACCCCGCGGAAGCGGCGATTCCTGTGAATGTTTTCATGGCTATCTCGTGGCTTTTCAGATGGTTATTCGAGATTTTCCGGATGGGCCAGTTCCACCTCGATCAGGTGGATCAACTGTTGCAGAGCCTGGTCTTCATCGGTCCCCTCGACCTCGATGTCGACACTGGTGCCAAATTCAGCCGCCAAGCTGGCCAACCCCATGATACTTTTGGCGTTGGCCGAGCGGCCATTGTACCTGATGGTCACCTCGGAGGTAAAGGTCTTCGTCAGCTTGACGATGCGACCCGCCGCACGCAGGTGGAATCCCACAGGATCAGAAACTTTGGCCTGAGCAGTTTTCAATTCCGGTTTCCTTCGCTGGTCCCCGATGGGTGAAATGAACTTGAGAATTGGGACCAATCTAACCTGTCAACTCTCAAATGGCAAAGGACAGGAGCAGGGCCAGTCCCAGGGCCAGCCCCAGCAGGGCCTCGCCGGGAAGGCGGCGCCGCAAAATCAGGGGTAAACCGATCCCCAGGGCCATTCCCACCCAGAGCAGGCCCTTCCCGGCCATGAAATCCCAGTTGCCCACGCTGGACAGGTAACGCCCGGCCACCGCCCCGGTCAGCACCATGGCCGCCCTCTTGGTCCAGCTTATGGCCCGGTGCCAGTGCGGGTGATTGATCAGATCCACGATGTCCAGACCCAGTTCATAGCTGCGGCCCAGGGCCCAGAAGCGCAGGAAAAGTTGCAATGCCGCAAAAACGGCCACGATCAGGAAAATGGGCTTGATCAGGCCGTACATCCCCAGCAAACACAGGGCCATGGTCAGCGCCGGACGTAATCCCAGCCAGAACAGCTGGTCGCCCAGGGAGGCGAAAGCGCGGCACAGGGAGTCGCGAAAACGACGCGCCATCAGGGTGGGATCCTCACCGCGCGCGGCATGCTCGGTTTCCAGCCGGATCAGCCCGCCAATCAGAAGGTTGGCCAGGTAAGGGTTGGTGTTGAAATACTCGAAGTAACGCCGGCAGAACAACCGGTCGCGGTTGATGTCCCAATGCTGCCGCCTCAACCAGGGAAAGAAGGTGACCAGCAGCCCGAGATTCTGCATCCGCTGACCGTTCCATGATCCTTGCAGGGCCAGGGAACGCACGAAGATGCGCCACTGAAGCCACCGCGAAAGGCGGGGAACATCGGTCTCCGGTAGTGTCGATCCGTTGCTCAAGTCACACCCCCAGAGCGGCCAGAGCCAGCATGATCAGAAGTCCCGCCAGAAGCCAGGCCCAGCCTTTACGCAGACCGTATCGGTCGATCATGGTGCCCACCCCCAGTCCCGGCAACAGCAGGGGCAGCATACCCAGAGCCTGGTGGATCTTGCCGGGTAGATAGACATAGGCGGGCAACCAGAGTTTCATGAGCAGCAGCAGATACAGCATCACCAGCACGAAACCGCGCCCGAAAGTGGTGGCCAGACACCGCAGGTGGATGGCCTCCATGCGCACCAGAGAGCCATCACGCAAGGTCTTGTGCCCCTGAAGCATGAGCAGCCCGTTGGCCTTACGCTCGGCCTGGATAATGGGGTGCCCCAGCGCACTCAGCAGGCCCCCGGCCAGGATGATCCAGCCCAGGAGTCCCAGGTCGGCAAACCCCACCTGCTCCAGATCGGGCACAAAGACCCGGCCGGACAGGCAGGCCGCCGCCACCGCCGCGGTGAGGGCCACCCCGGAATCGCCGGTGAATGTTTGCCCCACGGGAAGATTGCCCGCCAGAACCAGTTGCAAGGGCAGGCCAATGGCCAGCCCGGTCATGGGGTCGCCACAGAAAAACCCGGTGATCAAGGCAATGACCAGGGGCTGGCCAAACCAGGTCTGTCCCACGGACACATCGTCAATGGCGGCAAACGCCGCCACCAACCCCAGCACTCCGAGGGAGAGCAGGGAGGTGTCGCCGATCAGGGCTGCCGGGAACAATAGCATCACAATTTTTCGGCCATGGCCTCAAGTCCGGACTTGTCCAGCCCCATGGATTTGCCGCCTGGAACTTGCTGAGCAAACAGTTCAATGCCCTGGTCGAGCAGGCGGCCCATGGCCGTCAGATCCTGCCGATCCACGTAAACGAAGGGCAGCATTTCTTTCTTGCCCACCGAGAAATGAAGCCCGCCGATGTTGACCTCGGCCAGGGCGGCACCCAGGCGAGCCAGCTCGGCCATTTCTCCGGGCGAAGCCGTCAGCAGGATGACCCGCTGATTGTACATGGCTTCCTTGCTGAGCTGGGAAACGGTTTCGGCGATGGAAAAAATGGACACCCGGATTTCGGGCGGCACGCTGGAAGCATAGACTCGAGACTGCCAAGGGTCGGCAGCTATCTCGTTGTTGGCCAGCACGATACGATCGGGTTGCAGCTGCTGGCTCCAGCCCACGGTCACCTGTCCGTGGATCATTCGATCGTCCACCCGGGCCAGGATGATGGGCATCAGGAGCACCCGACCTGGACAATGGCCTCGCGGCCCTTCTGGATGACCTTGCGCACCAGTTGATCGTATTCCGCACTCTCGCGCCAGGTCATAAATCCCAGCAGCATGGCCAGGTTCACTCCGCAGATGACGACCGTCCCGGGGTGATCGGCGCAGCCCAGCTGGCTGCTGGTGGCGCAGCTGCCGGCATAGTCATCGACCATGATCAGGGCCGGGGAGTCATCGGAGTTCAGCCAGTCCTGGACTTCCTTGGCCAGGTCCGGGGCCGATTTTCCGTGGTTGCTGCCGGCCTTCAGCCCCTCGACGGGGCCCAGGATCATCTCCACCACCTTGACCAGCTCGGCGCCGATGGAGCCGTGGGTCAGGATCAGGGCTCGGACCATCAATGTGCCTCCGGTTGGGGCCGCTCTATTCGCGGTCCTGACGCAGATAATCGTGCAACCGGTTGCTGGAACGCATCGATTCGATGATGCGCTCGTTCAGCTGCTCGGCTGCATCGTAGCCGTAGATCTTGAGCATGAAATTCAGGGCGATGACTTCACTGATGACCGTGATGTTCTTGCCCGGAAAGAGGGGCACGATGACCTGGGGAATATCCACCCCGAGGATCCCGGTGAACCGGGTCTCCATGCCCACCCGCTCGTAATCGACCGTATCGTCCCATTCCTGGAGCTGAACTTCAACCTCGATCCGCTTTTGCATGCGGATGGCCCGGATCCCGAAGATGGCCTGCACGTCAATGACTCCCACCCCCCGGATCTCCAGGTGATGGCGCAGAACGTCGCGATACTTGCCGATCAGCACGTCCTCGGGGGTGCGGGTGATCTCGACGATGTCGTCGGCCACCAGACGGTGCCCTCGCTCGATCAGATCGAGGGCACACTCGCTCTTGCCAATCCCGCTGCGTCCCGTGAACAGCAAACCCACCCCGTACACGTCGACCAGAGTGCCGTGCACATCGGTGGTGGGAGAAAAAACCCGCTCGAGGTGGTGATTCATCTCGGCCATGAACTCGACGGCGGGCAGGGCCGAACGGATCAGTGGAATCCCGCGCTCACGCAGGAGCTGGAGGATGGGCCCCGGCACGGAGAGATCCTTGGCGATGAACACCACCGGCGGCTCCAGGTCCAGCACGCGCCCCACGGCAGTGCGCTGTGCTTCAGCATCCAGAGTTTCCAGGAAGGCCATTTCCGACTCGCCCAGGATCTGGATCCGCTGGGGCTGGAAGTTCTCCGCAAACCCCATCAAAGCCATGCCCGGACGATGAACGTCCTGGGCCATGACCTCCACGGGGTCGGCGGGCCAGTCGGTCAGGCTCTCCAGAACCAGGCGGTCCTTCAGGTCCTGGAACAGGTCTTGTACCGTTACCGGAGCCATGGGGTCCTTTCGGGCCGACAGGAAGCCTCTATTCGGAGGCTTCCATGTGGCCAAGTTCGCCGTTGTCCCGGCGGTAGATCACACCCAGCCGATTACTCTCCACGTTCCGGAACACCAGGAACGGGGCATCGGTCGAGGCGAAGGCCGCCTTGGCCCCGGTGAGGTCCAGATCACGCAGGACAAAGCCCTCGGGTTTTTCAACAGCATCTTCGAACAGGCCCGCGTCGGCCAGCATGGCGCGTCCCAGTCCGCCCTCTTCACCCTTCTGCTTGCCCGAGATCTTGCCCTTCCACTTGGCCAGCTGCTTCCGCAGGCTTTCGACCAGCTCGGCCACCGCGAACTCCGGCTCGCGGCCCTCGCCCTTGGCGCGGAATTCCTGATTCTTCAGATGCACCACCGAGTCGGCGTTGAAGATGCCGGCCTCGTGGGTGATGGTCACCTTGACCGACTGGACAGGTCGGGGACTGAACCGTTCCAGCTTGGCCAGGTCGGCCTCGATGGTCTCGGTCTGATCTTCACCCAGGTTGAAATGGCGGGTGGTGATTTCAGTCTGCATGGCGCCCTCCTCTGGCGGATAGTGACTAACGGGACACTTGATTCTAGAACTGCTTGCGCATGCGCGCACTCAAAATACCCAGCTGCTCGCGGTACTTGGCCACGGTGCGACGCGCGATTTTCAGCCCGCGCTCATGCAGCAGGTCGACGATCTTCTTGTCGGACAGGGGCCGCGCCGGATTCTCACCGGACACGATTTCCTGGATCATGATCTTGACGGCCTTGGCCGCCACCTCGCCTCCCCCGCTGGAATCGAGGCCCGCACTGAAGAAGAACTTCAGCGGGAACACTCCACGCGGCGTCTGGACAAACTTCTGCCGCGTGACGCGGGAAACCGTGGACTCGTGCATCCCGATGGTGGACGCCACCTGGTTGAGGGTCAGAGGTTTGAGGGCGATGGCGCCCTTCTCGAAAAATTCGGTCTGCTCGGCCACGATGGCCTCCATGACCTTGATCATGGTGCGCCGCCGCTGCTCGATGGTCTTGATGACCCACTCGGCGTGCTTCTTCTTCTCGTCGATGAACTTGACGTCGTCCTCGGTGTTCAGCTGCCCCTGACTCTCGTAGGCCTGGCTGACCCGCAAGCGGGGCAAGTTGCCGTCCATCAGGGCCACAGCAAAGCCGTCACCATCCTCGTCCACCTTGATCACCTCGAGATCCGGAACGATGGCACGCGCACCATCCCCACTGGTCGAGAGCCCGGGCCGCGGATCCAGTTCGCCGATGCGCTGGGCAATATCCTGCACCTCGCGCGGGGTGATCTTCATCTCCCGGGCGATGTCGCTGAACTTGCGGTTCTTCAGTGACTCGAAATGCTGGCGGATGATGTGTGCTTCCGGGCTCTCGCCCTGCCCCTTGGCTTCCAGCTGAAGCAGCAAGCATTCGGAAATATCGCGGGCCGCCACTCCAGGCGGATCGAAGGTCTGGACCACCGTCAGCACGGCCTCCACCACCTCGACATCGACCTCGAAAAAGGCGGCGATTTCCTCCAGGGGACAGGCCAGCAATCCGTCGGCGCCCAGGCAGCCGATGATGTACTCGCCGATGTTGCGCTCCGGACCCTCGGGGATGGCCAGCTGCAGCTGTTCGCTGAGCGCTTCCTGGCCGCTGGGAACGTACTTCTGCGGCCGTTCCATCTCGTCTTCCTCGTCGTAACCCCGCTCGTTGTTGACGCCGCGGAAACCGTCGTCGAAGCTGTCGCCCCAGTCGCGATTCTCGTCCTGAGGATCCTGCTCCTTCACCCGCTCGCCTTCCTCGAGGGCGGCGATCTCGGTCTCCTGCTGGGTGGCCTCCTCGACTTCCTCGTCGTGGTCCACCTCTTCCAGCAGGGGGTTTTCCACCAGTTCCTTGCGCAGGATCTGCTCGAGTTCCAGGGTGGGCACCTGTAAAAGCTTGAGGGCCTGTTGCAGCCTCTGGGTCATGACCAGCTGCTGGCGCAGCTGCATGCTCTGGCGCAATCCGATGTTGGGAGCCATGAGGCGGTCTTCCTTCCTGAGCTACAGGGCGGGGATCCTTCCCCGGCCGATCACGGGCGCCCCGCGGGGCGGTCCGTCAAAGTTTGAACGATTCGCCCAGGTATATGGCCCGGGCGCGGTCCGAAGCCACGATCTCTGCCGGCGCACCGGACAGGACGATCTGGCCTTCATACAGAATATAAGCACGGTCGGTGATGTTCAGGGTTTCCCGCACGTTGTGGTCGGTGATCAGGACACCCAGTCCCTGGTCCCGCAGCTGGGAGACGACCTTCTGCAGGTCGGCCACGGCGATGGGGTCGATACCAGCAAAGGGCTCGTCCAGCAGGATGAACTTGGGTTCGGTCACCAGGGCGCGCGCTATTTCTACCCGGCGGCGCTCCCCACCGGACAGCTGATACCCCCGGCTCTTGCGGATGTGGGTCACACCCATCATTTCCAGCAACTCCTCCAGGCGTTCCTGGCGCTGCTGCTTGTTCAACTTGAGGCTTTGCAGGATGGCCATCACGTTTTCCTCCACCGTCAGCTGGCGGAAGATGGACGATTCCTGAGGCAGATAGCCGATGCCCAGCCGGGCCCTCTTGTACATGGGCTTGCGGGAAATTTCCTGGCCGTCCAGCTTGACGCTGCCCTCGTCCGGAGTGATGAAACCCACGATCATGTAGAAGGACGTGGTCTTGCCCGCTCCGTTGGGCCCCAGCAGCCCCACCACCTCGCCTTGCTGCACTTCAAGGTCCACATCCTGGACCACCGCGCGCCCGCGGTAAACCTTGCGCAACCCCTTGGCTTCGAGCTGGTGGACATTCGCGTTGCTGCTGGTCAATGAAGATCGCTTTCTGTGCGTGAGCCCGCTCTCGGTGCGGCCCTCTGGTCGCTGGCCTCGTCGGCCACCTCGGCCTCGACCTGCCGCTTGATTTCAATGTAATCCAGATCGGGCGTGGCCTCCAGCCCGATTCCCGTCATCACGTCGTTTCCCCGGGTGAAGGTATTGAAAACCTCGTTGTGGATCAGCTGGGTCTCGTTGGAAAAGTACAGTTCCTCGCACTCCAGACGCCGTCCGTCATCGGTGATCACCACCACGTTCCCCCAGGTGTAGACATCCTTGGTCAACAGGTGGGCCTTGCCGCTGTCGGCGGTCAGGACCGAGAAGTGGGTGCCGTCACGGAAAAAGTCCATCATCACCGTCGTCAGCTCCACGTCTTCCTGATCCGAGTACTTGCGCATCTCGTCACTGATCAGAACCCATTGCTTGATGCCGGCGCTGGTCTCGGTCAACTGGTAGTCGAAGAACTGTTCCTTGGGCACACGGGCGTGGCCGGCCACCGGTTCGGAGGTCTCTTCGGTGGAAGAACAACCAGGCAACGCAAGGGTCAGAAGGGCCACGAGCACGGTTGCTGGGAAGAAGATACGAAGAGGCATCGTCGCTATCCTTGTCTGCCAGGTAAATCCGGCTTGAAGCCGCAGGTTTCAAGCATGCCATCTTTCATGAAACCACACCCACTGGGCCGGGTTCCGTCGGATCAGTTCTTCCAGGGCCGCATTGCACCGGGCCAGGAATTCCTCCAGCTCGTCCTCGCGGGGAACCAGCGGGGCGAGCCAGTGGATGGTGAACCCTCCACCCTCCGGAATCATGGCCAGAGGCAGCACCGGGAGACCACGCTTGAGGGCCAGCTGGGCCATGGCCACCGGCGTGGGCGCCGGGCGCCCGAAAAACGGCACATCCAGGTTGCGGGTCCGAGTGTTCTGGTCCAGCAGAAAGGCCACCAGCCCTTCCTGGTCCAGATGTTTCAGCACCGGGCGCAAACCCTCATCCCGCGGCAAGGGCACCAGCCCCAGTTTCCGCCGACGTTCCTGTACCAGCCGGTCGATCGGCGGATTCCGCAAGGTGCCGGTCACCACCCCCAGCCGCCCCAGTCCCTCCCGGTCGAATTGCCGCGCGGCGTAGGCCCCCAGCAGTTCCCAGGAGCCGATATGCCCGGTCAGAAAAAAGACCCCCTGGCCATGCTTTTGCAGATCAGCCACGGTCCGGGCCAGGCTCAGGCCAGAGGGGCCCTTCTCCGTGAAGGTCGCCCGGTCCAGCAATCGCCCGGCGGCCAGGGCGTGAAACAGATTGTCGCCCGCGGCCGCAGCGGTGGCCTTGACCAGATCTTCCACCTCCCGGGGACCGCAATCCGGGAAGGCCCGAGCGAGATTGCCTCGAGCACGCGCCATTTCACGCGGTCGGACCATCCGGGCCAGCTGAGCCAGAGCGCGACACTTCCAGCGCCCCACTGCCAGAGGCAGTCGATCGGCCACCGCCAGCAATCCGGCCAGCAACAGCCAGTAGGCTCTTCGTCGCACCCGGCGCCACGCAGGCAAAGGGGCCGATGTCTGGGTCAAGGTCGTCCTCCCTGTGCCCCTATTTTCGCCACCAGGGCAAGCCGGTCAAGCACAAGTTGTGCCAACCATTCAATTAATTTAATGACAAGGGATTATCGGCGCCAGCAGGGGATGAAAATCGGAGCCGCAAACCTACAGCAGCCCCGCCCTCAGCACGTCGTGAATATGCAGCAACCCCACGGGACGGTTTCCCTCGTCCGTGACAATCAGCAGGGTCACCGGACCACGCTTGCGTTTTTCCATCATGCGCAGGGCCGAGATGGCCAGCAGGTCCGGCGAGATGGTGCTGGGCCTGGGGTTCATGGCCTGGGTGATGGGCAGGTCCAGGGCGTTTTCTTTTTCCAGCAAGATGCGCTTGACGTCGCCGTCCACGCAGAGCCCCACCAGCTTGCCGTCGCCGTCGACCACGCAGACACCGCCCAGACGCTTGCCCACGATCTCGGGCAGGCTCTGGCGCAGGGTCAGGGACTGGTCCACGATGGGCAGCTCGTCGCCGGTGTGCATCAGCTCGGACACGCGCATGAGCAAACTGCGGCCCAGGGTGCCGCTGGGATGGAACAGGGCAAAGTCCTCGCGCTTGAACCCGCGCATGGTGATCAGAGCCACCGCCAGGGCATCGCCCATGGCCATGGCGGCCACGGCGCTGGAGGTCGGCGTCAGGTCCAGGGGACAGGCTTCGTGGGCCACCGGCGTGTGCAGGATGATATCACTGGCCTGGGCCAGATCCGAATCGGTGCGACCGGTGATCGCGATGGTGGTCATGTCGAACTCGCGGCAGCGGGCGGCCAGTGCCACCACCTCGCGGTTGTTGCCACCACGGGACAGGCTGATCAG
>JAZBOO010000106.1:0-4257 GCA_036351155.1 Candidatus Krumholzibacteriia bacterium
GGGGTACGTGGAAGGCAGCACGGGTGAGGAGTTCCTGCAGGACGCCATGACAGGCGGCACCGACTGGCTGGGGATCGATGATGGAGGCCGAGACCTGCCTGATTTCGATGATCGCCTGGCCGAGGAGAACCGGAACGAAGTGGCGCGCAGCCTGCCCAACCGCTGGACCTACAGCACGCGCAAGGCCCCACCCAAGCTGTCGTTCAGTCTGTCCCACGGGAACAAGAAGGAGGTCCTGGGCGGTGATCTGGCTTACCTGGGAGCCTTCAGCTACCGGAACAAGTTTGATGTCGCCCAGACCAATTCCAAGCGTGAGCCCGATGAGAACGGGGCCGGCCAGTCACTGTTCTCCGAGGGGCTGTCCAGCAATTACGAAGTGTTGTGGGGTGGTCTGGGGAACGTGTATTACCGTTTCGACGAAAACCATCGGCTGGGCCTGACCAACACCTACACCCGCAGTGCAGACAGCAAATCCAGGAGCGCGGCGGGATCGGATCCCGACTCGGACTTCAAGTGGCAGCAGACCACCTGGGAAGAGCGTTACCAGTATGTGACCAAGCTGGACGGCAAGCATGACCTGGACCTCTTGGCCAACGGGTTGAACGCGGAATGGGGTGTGTACTACGGAGAAACCTCAGCCAAGGAGCCCGACGCCCGCTACGTCGAGTACATCGTCGATACGGTGAATGAGGAAGTGCGCGAACGCATGAACTCGAACCTGCGATCCTGGACCTGGCTGGATGAAATCCGGCGCGGCTGGAACCTGGACCTCAAGTACAGTTTTGCTGATCATCCTGAAGACGAACCCCATGCGCTGAAGCTCAAGGCCGGGGTGGGTCATGAAGAGCGCACTCGCCAGTTCGACATGGAGGCCTGGTACAGCAGCCCCACCTTCATGACCAGCAGCCGCGCCCTGGCTTTGTTGCCCCCGGACGAAATTTTTTCGCCCGAGAACTACAACGAAGAGTACGACGAACGGCGTGGGGCCCTGTTCAACTTCGTGCCCGAAACGCGGTTCAGTGGGGTCTACAATGGTGACCACCAGCTGGATGCCACTTACCTCATGGCCGATCTTCCCTTCACCCTGTTCCAGGAAGATCTGCGCCTGGTGGGCGGGGTGCGGGTGGAAGATTCGGAGCAGTTCGTTCAGGCTTTTCCCGACGCGGCCACAGACCAGGCCGACACTGCCATGGTCAATGAGAAGGACTACCTGCCCTCGTTGAACCTGACCTGGAGTTACGACGAGGACTTCAACATCCGGATGGCCTACTTCAAGTCGGTGAACCGGCCGGAATTCCGTGAACTGGCCCCGGTGCTGCGGCGGAACTATACCAACTACCAGAACGAGCGGGGAAATCCCAATCTGAAGCGAGCCGAGATCGACAACTTCGACCTGCGCGCCGAGTATTTTCCCGGCTACGGTGAGGTTCTGGCCGCCAGTTTCTTTTACAAGGACATGACCAATGCCATCGAGGACAGCTTGACTGCCACTCCCGAAGGCGCTCTGCTGACCTGGACCAATGCGCCCACGGGCAAGAACTACGGCATCGAACTGGAGGCCCGAAAGAAGCTCGATTTCACCACCCTTACCGAGGATTTCACCCTGACGGTGAACTACACGCGCATCTGGTCGGAGGTGGAAGTTCTGGAGAATTTGACCAAGGAAGTCCAGCTGCGTCCGCTGCAGGGCCAGGCCCCCTGGCTCATCAACCTCAACTTGATGTATGACAACCCTAACTGGGGAACAACGGTCAACCTCCTGTTCAATAAAATAGGCCGCCGCCTGGACAAGGTGGGGCCTTTCGGGGAAACCACCGACGTGTATCTGGAGCCCTATGACCGTCTGGATTTCGTGGTGACCCGGAACTTCTGGACGCGTTACAAGGCCAAGTTCGCGGCCAAGAACATTCTGGGGGCCGAGGAGATCCGCACCAGTGGAGGCGATTCGCGGTACGAGTACTCCCGGGTGTCCAACGATCCGGAGTACAGCGTGTCCTTGTCGGCGAAATTCTAGCCCGTGATTCCCGGCCCAGTATTTTACCATTTCCTCATGCCCTGATCATCAAGCCATAACAGTGCCCCACTATTCTCTGCCCTGTCCCTGCTGGGAGTCTGGTCCCCGCATTGGCTGGGCGCCCTGCGTTGAATCGTCGAAGGCTCCCCAGCGTGAGCGACCTTGTTCCCGGCTCGGACATTTCATAGAGAGGCTGTAGGCTTGCCGCCATGGATCCTCCGGGGTCGGTGGAGGCGGGGAATTGTCGCCCTTAAACCAGCCGGACAATTGCGCAAAGATTTCTTCCCATTCCGGGTCCTCACTTGACACGTGGATGCGCGGCGTTCGAATGGCGCAGGAGTAGAATTCGGGGTGATCCGATGACCGGGTCACCCCCCGCACCCCCTGAAAACAGCTCCAGGAGGAATCTGGAAATGAAAAAAATGATTCTGTTTGGGCTCATGCTGGCCCTTCTCTCCACTCCCGCGTTCGCGTGGATTGGTGAAGCCGATCTGGGAACCAACGATCCCGGCGATCCGTTGGCCGAAACTTTCATCACCGGTATCCGGACTCTGAGTTCCGATACTCTTTACAACATGTACGGCCGGATCTACGTCGAAGACGGCGCCGAGCTGCACATCCCCTCCGGCACCATCATCAAGGGCAACCCTGCTGCCGTGCTGGTCATCACCCGTGGCGCCAAGATCTTCGCCACCGGGACCAAGCATCGGCCCATCATCTTCACCTCGAGCTACGAACCCGGCAACCGGTTCCCCGGCGACTGGGGCGGAATCGTCATTCTGGGCAAGGGCCTGGTGAATCAGGGCACCGCCGTCATCGAAGGTGGTATCATCAACAACGAGTTTGGCGGCACGGATCCCATGGACAGCAGCGGCGTGTTCAAGTATGTGCGCCTGGAATACCCCGGCTACCGCTACGCCGAAGGTAACGAGATCAACGGGGTGACCATGGGCGGCGTGGGCGCCGGCACGGAGTTCCACCACGTCCAGGTCAGTTACAGCTACGACGACAGCTTCGAGTGGTTCGGCGGCAACGTCAACTGCAGCCACCTGGTGGCCATCGGTGGCACCGACGATGAGTTCGACACCGACTTCGGTTACAACGGCAACCTGCAGTTCCTGTTCGCCCTGCGCGATCCGGACTACTTCGACGTCGAGTCGACCAACGGTCTGGAAAGCGACAACGACGGTGACGGCTCCGACTTGACCCCCTACACCTGGCCCGTCTACAGCAACATCACCCTTGTGGGGCCCGAGCGCACGGACGCCCTGGTCGGCACTCTGGTGCCCGGCAACACCTTCACCGACAGCGCCCGCCCCCGGCGGAACAGCCGTCTGAGCTGCTTCAACTCGGCCTTCCTGGGTTACCCCAGCGGCCTGAGTGTGCGTGACGGTTCCCGTGATGCCGCCGCCGCCAACGACCTGCGCTTCGTGAACGTGTCCGTGGCCACCTCCATTCCCCAGGACGTGGACTGCAACACCGCCGAGGGTTACCCCAGCAGCGTCATGGATTGCTCCCGCTGGGATGGGGTCAGCGCCTGGTATGACACTCCTGCCTACAACAACAACGGTGTGGACTTCCGGATGCCCAGCAGCATCGGCCTGACCGACATGAGCGTCCTGACCAACCCCAATCCCGTCCCGGCTCCCGGCAGCGAGCTGATCGGCTCCGCCGACTTCAGCGACAGCTACCTGGCCGACGAGTTCTTCACTCCCGTGACCTACCGAGGCGCCTTCGATCCCAGCCTGGCCATGGACCAGCAGTGGACCGCCGTGTGGACCGAGTTCGATCCTCAGAACTATGTCTACAACGTGTCCGCCGTGGGCGATGAGCTGCCCGTGGCCAAGGTGGGACTGGGTAACTACCCCAACCCCTTCAACCCCATGACCACCATCAAGTTCAGCGTGCCCCGTGCCGGCAACGCCACCTTGAAGGTGTTCAACGTCCGCGGCCAGGAAGTGGCCGTGCTGCACAACGGGGAACTGACGGCCGGCGACCACAGCCTGTCCTTCAGTGGCGAAGGCCTGCCCAGCGGCACCTACTTCTACCGTCTGACCGGTAACGGCTTCGAGGCCACCGAGAAGATGCAGCTGGTCAAGTAGATTGGTTTTTTAAGCGGACATCTCGAAACTTATCGGGCCGGTCTTTCCCTTGAGGAATGGCCGGCCCATATTTTTCGGATGGCCCGCGGATTTGGTGATCTCCTCACCGTCTATTAACACGGTTTTTACAGCTGCCGGGTA
>JAZBOO010000107.1:0-4709 GCA_036351155.1 Candidatus Krumholzibacteriia bacterium
CAACAATCAGCGCGAACAAGCCGATTTCATCATGAAGGTGTTCCAGGAGTCCAACCGCATCGATCAGGAAATGCTGGCGAAGTCGCGGGTCAATCGTGAGGAGATCATGAATGACAACTTCCTGGTCCTGACCGGCCAGGAGGAGTTCGTGAATCCCCACACCGGCGAAACCGAGGTGGATACGGATGCCTACCGGTACCGCTGGAAGACCGACGGCGGCGATGTGTACTACACCAACCAGGAAGATGTCGATCCCAACACCTTCCTGCAGCGCACGGACTATCAGCGGTCGCCGGTGCGCAAGCGGCGGAACGAGTGAGTCGACTCCAGGCAGGGAAGGTCGCGCTCAGGATCCCACCATGCGGGACAGCCTCTCGGATACATCCCGCAGCGCCTGACCCATGGAGGTCAGGTTGTCGCTGGCCTCTTCGGTGTGGTTGGCCAGGCCGGCGTTTTTCTGGCTGACCTGATCGATCTGGGCCACCGCGTCTTTCACCTGGTCGATATCCTCGGCCTGCTGTTCGCTGGAGCTGGTCACTTCCTGCATGAGCTGGACGGTCTCGTCGATCTTGATGGTGATGGCCTCGATGATCTCGGTGACCTGCCGACTGACGACCACACCCTGGTCGGCGCTTTGCTGAGACGTGGCAATGAGGCTTGAAGTTTCCTGGGCCGCCTTGGCGCTGCGCTGAGCCAGGTTCCGCACTTCCTCGGCAACGACGGCAAACCCCTTCCCCGCATCGCCCGCCCGTGCGGCTTCAACCGCCGCATTCAGGGCCAGCAAGTTGGTCTGGAAGGCGATCTCGTCGATGGTCTTCAGGATTTTCACCGTCTGATCGCTGGAATTCTTGATGTCGCCGATGGCCGATTCCATGGCTTGCATGGCCTTGTGTCCCTCCCCGGTCTGATCCAGAACATGTCCGGCACTGCGTCGTGCTCGTTCGGCATGGGATGCGTTGGAGCGGGTCTGACTGGTCATGGTCTCCAGGCTCGCCGAGGTCTGTTGCAAGCTGGCAGCCGTGTTGGTGGCGCCCTCCACCATGGTGCGGCTGGATTGCGATAACTCACCCGCCGCAGAGGTCAGGTGGGACACCTGATCGAGCAGGTTTCCCGATGCCGAGGCCACCGGCTTGATGACCTGGAAATTGATGATGAAGCCAAGGGCCACCGAAGCAATCAAGATGGCCAGCAGGGCTGATACGATGGTCGTCCGGGCGACTCCCGCCAGAGCACGGTCGGCTTCCGCGGTGGAAAGTTCCACGGTGGCCAGTCCCATGACGTCACCGGTCTTGTTGATCGCATGACATTCCAGGCAACTTTCCTGGGCCACCACGGGATAAACAAACCGGAGGGTGTGTTCGTCCTTGTTGGCAAAGCGGGCGGGTTGGGCGCTGGCCAGAACCTCGCGCTCCATATCGTCCTGTGGCTCGGCGCCCTCACGCACACCCATTTCCTCGGCCACCGAAGGGGCCCGGACGGCGCGGACATGATTCAACTCCGGAATCTTGGCCACATCGTCCACAAAAACTTCCAGGCCATCCATGTCCCCGATTTCCCCAAAAGCGCTCATGGCCAGGGTGATACTCTCCACCACCAGCTTGGCAGCTTCATCGGACTGGCTGTTCGCCATTTTTTGGGTGGCCACCGTTGATATTGCCGCCGAAGCCGCCAGGACCAGCACCAGGCACCCTGCAACGAGGGCTATGACTTTGGTTCGAAGATTCATTGTTCAACACTCCCCCGGATCAGTTCTTTTGAAATATCCCACAACAAGACAGGGTCTTCCCCCACCCCATGATCGGCACACGTGCGAGATCCTTAAGTAAACGATAGGGAAGCCTGTATCGAGGGGGTGAACCTTTCCCCGTCGTTGATTTAGTATTTTTTATATGTTATGGTCCTCATCATGGGCGCGAATGCACTCCGGAATGGCATCCTCATGGAAAAAGCGCCTTCTGTCCTTGAATGAAGGAGGAGGGAATGCGAAACAAACCCAAGCTCATGGTGGCCTTGCTGGTCATTCTGGTGAGTTCGTTCTTGAGCCTGCAGGTTGGGGCTTACGGCCTTTTCCAGGCCACCCCACCAGAATCTGGACAGTGTAGCCAGTGTCACAGCGATTGGCCCGGTGCTACACACACCATTCATACTGGCTTCGGCTGCGCATCATGCCATGTCGAAGAACTGCCGGTGGCCGTCAGCTCGTGTGCGACTTGCCACCCCGCTGCTAACTTGCTCACGGCCCACAGCCCCCTGGAGGGTCCGGGCGACCTGGCCTACTGTGGTTATTGCCACGCGGGTACCGGGACAGAGCATTTCAACATGGGCGAAATCAAGGCCCTGTTCAAGTAGCCAAGGCAACGGAAAATCATGCCCCGCTGCTCACTGAGTGGCGGGGTGTGTCTTTTTGGGGGTACCCTGTGGGGCACAGGAGCCCGCCTGGCTCTCTTTTCCGAACTCATCCCGGGAGTGAGCTCCTTGCGACTCAATCAACTCCGAAAACTCTACGGTGTTGCGATCACGCTGCTGGGCCTGGCCCTGCTCCTGGTGGCCTCTTGTGGAGACGACAGCACCACAACTCCGGAGGCGACTTTCGGTGACCTGAGGGGAACAGTCCTGGAGGCGGATACCAGCCTCCCGGTGGAAGGGACGGTGGTGCTCCTGGTTACCGATGAATTTGCCATCGTTCAGGCGACCCGCAGTGACGCAGGCGGGGAGTTTCGTTTCCGGGAAATGCCGCCTGGACCCTACCTGATCTACGCTCTGGATGAGAACCACCTTCTGGTGGACTGGCATCAGGCTCGGGTGCGGATCACCCGGGGAGAAACCACCAACGTCGATCTGTCCATGGTCCCCTCGGATCATGCGATCCCTCTGACCTATCGCATCGAGGGCCGGGTGACGAATGCCGCCACTGGTGATCCCGTGACAGGTGCCTGGGTGATGCCCGTGGGTTACGGCGAAGCGGGCAACTCGGTCCGCTACTTGACCAACAACTCGGGGCTGGTGGCGGGAGTCAGTGGGCCCGATGGCAGCTACTCCCTGCCGGTCTGGCCCATTCAAGTCGGGTATCCTGCCGGGCCGGTGGTCGGGCTGGGGCCCGTGTCCTCATCGGCAGCGGGGTACCGACCGCGCACTTTTGTGGGAACGGTGCCCTCCTCGCCTGATGTCCCCTGGCTGCAAACCGGCTGGCTCCCGGCCCCCGCCGATTCGGTGCTGGTGCTGGACATTGCGCTGGAGCCGATTCCGGAAGGCGGGCTTCCTGTGAGCGCCACCGGCACCTTGAGCGGCCGGGTGATCAGTGGCGGCGTACCCCAGGCCGAGGTCATGGTCATGGCCACTCTCACCATCTTGGCCGAACAGGACACGGTCCCCGATCCGGTCAAGACCGTGGTGCCTGGGGGCTCCATGTGGTCGCGGGCCGACGGCTCTTTTGATCTGATTGTGGAACCCGGCTGGTATGCGGTACGGCCTGGCCTGTTGCCCGACGATGGTTGGCGGCCCGGGGGAAGTCCCATGGTGGAAGTGCTGGCCGGACAAACGGTGGCTCTGGGCGACATGCAGATCGTGCCGGCCGTGCTTCCCGTTTTTCCCCAGCGTGGTGCCGAGGAGACTTACCCCATGCGCACCCTGACCTGGACTTCGGTTCCCGGCGCTGAGCGGTACGCCATCGAGATCGTCTCCGGCAGTGACTACTACTTCACAGCCACCACTCCGGACACCGTCTACGCGATACCGACCATGTTCAGCCTGGAACCCGGTTCCTCGGTTTATCGCTGGGAGGTCAGGGCCCAGCTGAGGATAGAATCGCCGTTCTACACGACCATCAATCAGTTCGAGGTGCCGGCCACGTTCACGGTCATCGAGGGTCGGCAGTAAATTATTACAGGGCCTTCCATTCATCATTTAAGGACCGGTTCATGCCCTACGAAATCGACGGATACACCCACCACGAATGGCTCGCGCTCAAGACTCGCGCTCTTGCTGTGGCCGCCGAGGGGATCACCATTGCAGATGCTCGGCTTCCTGGCCGGCCCCTGGTTTATGTCAATGAAGGATTCGAAAGACTGACCGGTTACTCGGCAGACGAGGCCATGGGGAGAAACTGCAAGTTTCTGCAAGGAACAGATGCGGCCCCGGAAACAGTCGAGGAAATCAGGCGGGCCCTGATCGAGGTGAGGGACTGCACCGTGGAAATCCTGAACCGCCGCAAGGATGGGACGCGGTTCTGGAATCGGCTTTCCATCACGCCGGTTCGTGATCAGGAGGGGGTGTTGACCCACTTCATCGGCATCCAGTCCGATGTGACGGCGAGGCGGGCTGCCGAAGATGGTTTGCGCCAAGCCAACGCCCAGATGAAACGGAACCTGGAAGAGGCCGCAGCCATCCAGAAAGCCTGGCTGCCCCACTCACTACCCGAGGTGCCGGGGTACAGCATTGCCTGGAACTTTCGGCCCTGTGACGAGCTGGCTGGAGATGGACTCAACATCGTCCGCCTCGACAGCGACCATGTGGGTGTGTACATCCTCGACGTTTGCGGGCACGGAGTGCCGGCCGCGCTTCTTTCCGCCTCATTGAATCGCTGGCTATCGCCGAGTCCGGAGGAGTCCTGTCTTTTCGTTCCCGACCGGAGGCAGGAGTCGGGCTTTGCCCCGGCTGATCCGGCAGCGGTCGCAGCCACCCTCAATCGTCAATACGCCGCGGGCCCGGCC
>JAZBOO010000108.1:0-2031 GCA_036351155.1 Candidatus Krumholzibacteriia bacterium
AGGAAGAGCGTCATTGGGAATGACCCGGTTCGAGTAGGTCACCGAAACGGGAGTGGCGGAAAAAACATTTCCGGGGCAAAAACCAAAGCCAGCCATAAAGGCGCACGAAACAAGCAACCTTGAAATAAAAACTCGCATGCTCGCCAGCTCCAGCTAGGGGAGAATTCCGAGGGCTTTCCTGGTGGGTATCATACCATAAATCAAGTGGGATTTCCGAAAAAAGATCAATCCTCTTGTGTCCTGAGGCAGGGAGATCCTAAGGTGGGTCCATGTCGTCCCCTGAGAATTCAGTCAACCCTGTTCCCGCCTCCCCGCAGGTGAACAAGAACCGCTGGGTCTTGGCCGCGCTTTTGGCCCTGACCATGGGGCTGCGCTTGTGGAGATTGAGCCACGGTCTGCCCGACTTCCTGGAAGAGGCCATGCCCCTGCGGCAGGCCCTGAAGATGTGGGAGCGCGGCCAGGGCCTTTCCCCTGAATTCTTCCACTATCCCTCCCTGACCATCTACCTGAACTTTCTGATCATCTGGCTCCACGCCAAGATTTCCCTGGGCCTGGGTGCAGCCGGCAGCCCTGCCGATGTCTGGTTGATGATGAAAACCGATCCGTCGGCCATCGTCCTGGCCAGCCGCGCCCTGAATATCCTGGCCGACCTGGCGAGCGTGTGGGCGGTCTGGCGGATCGGTCGGGCCCACAACCTGCGCACCGCCACCATGGCCGCCTTGCTGGTGACCTTCTCACCCACCATGATCAGCCAGTCGCGGTTGATCGTGGTCGAACCCATCATGACCGCCTTGCTGCTGTGGTTTCTGGATCGGTTGATCGCTCATGGGCGCACGCAAAAGCGGCGGGACCTGATCCTGGCGATCTTCCTGGGCGGACTGGCCGCCGGAGCCAAGTACAACGCCGGCTTGATCGTGTTTCCCTTCCTGGTTTTCTGGTGGCGCACCGCCCGCTGGCAAACCTTGCTCCGGACCCCTCTGTGCCTGGTCGGAGCGGCGGTCGTCTTCCTGGCGACCTCGCCTTATGTGTTGATCGACTTTCCGGCCTTCTGGTCCGCTTTTCTCTTCGAGAGCCGACACATGGCCACCGGCCATCTCGGGACCCTGGGTCAAAGCGGTGTGGGCTTTCTCTGGCGTGTGATCTCCTCGGGCTTCGGTGCGCTCGGCCTGAGCTTCGCCCTGCTCTGGGTCTTCTTCCTGGTGAAGGACAGGCTTCAGGCACGAAGTGCGGAAATCCTGACTTTCTCCCTGCTGGTGCCCCTGCTGATTTCCGTGGCCGGTTTTCGGATGCATGCGGTGCGTTACGCCGTACCCTTGATCCCCCTGATCGCCCTGGGTGTGGCCTTTGGTGTGGACAGGATTCTGCGCACCACCCGGATCGCGCGGGTCAGCCGGAACTGGGTGCCCGTCATGGTTGTCACCCTGGTCCTCCTCTGGCCCCTGTACGGAGGCCTGACCGCCGCTCGCAGGGGTGCCGAGTCCACCCAGATCCAGGCCCGCCTGTGGCTGGAAAAGAACCTGGCGCCAGAGTCTGTCCTCATCCAGGAGGAATACGGTCCCAAGCTCCTGACCCCCGCCGGCAAGCAGGCCGTGACCCGGGATTCCTGCTTCGCCCAGGTCAGTCCCGCCCTGGCCACCTGGTTCCACACGCAGCGAGAGTTCCGTTCCAGCACCTTGCCCATCGCCGTCAGCGGGGACATGACTTTCCGGGTGTCCCCCGAAGAGGAGGCGGTTCCGCTGTTCCTGCACCCCGCAGACTTCGGGGGCGTGCTGTATCATCCCCGTCTGCTTTCGGGTCTGGACCACTTCATCACCAGCGGTGGCGTGCAGGAAAGATATCAAGCCGACGGCCAGCGGTTTTTCCGGCAAGTTGCCTGGTACTCTTTTCTGGAAAACCAGGCCGAGGTGGTGGCGGAATTTGTGCCCGATGCCACCACCTCAGGCCCTCGCCTCACCATCCATTCCTTGCATCGCTGGATGGCTGAGCCTCCTCTCGGAGGGACCGCGACGATCCCCTGGTGGGCAGACGCCA
>JAZBOO010000109.1:0-6929 GCA_036351155.1 Candidatus Krumholzibacteriia bacterium
CTGGTGGACTTCCAGTTCATGACCATCTCCTGGCAAACCTTTGGCGAGCAGGCCGAGCTCACCTCGTTCCTGGGCCGCTTCTACGGACGGGTGAGTCTGATTTCGCTGCTTTTGCAGCTGGTACTGACCACCCGTCTGTTGAAAAAACTGGGTGCCGGCGGCGTCCTTCTTCTGCTTCCGAGTGTCCTGTTGCTGGGCGCGGGGTTCATGCTGGCCGTGCCGGGCCTGCTGGCGGGCATGGTCTTGAACGGCAGCCACCTTTCGCTGAAGTACTCCCTCGACAAGACCAGCCGTGAGCTGCTGTTCCTGCCCGTGCCCATGGCCTTGAAGAGGAAAACGAAGCTGTTCATGGACACCATGGTCGATCGTCTGGCGCGGGGGTTGGCGGGCGGGTTGCTCCTGCTGTGCTCGGCCCTGTGGGGGGCGAACTTGACCCATGTGGGGGTGATCCTGCTGGTCGTGGTCATCCTGTGGCTGGTGGCGGCCTATTTCATGCGGCATGCGTACATCGACTCGTTCCGTCAGGCGGTGGCCCGTCGACATTTCGGGATTTCCGATCTGACCATCCGGGTCAATGATTCCTCCTCCCTGAAAACCCTGGGCCAGGCCCTGAAGGAGGGCAAGGATCGCGAGGTGATCTTTGCCCTGCGCTTGCTGGAGGGGCAAAATGAGCCCAAGCTGATTCCGGCCATCCGGCCCCACGTGAAAAGTTCCTCTCCGGATATCCGGCGCCTGGCCCTGGCTTTTCTGGCCCGCAACGGGTCGGCCGAGGACATCCCCCTGGTGCAGGAACGGCTGGAAGATCCCGAATTGATGGTGCGGGTGGAAGCCATCGGCTTCATGGGCCGGCACTGGCGGGACCTGGAGGGTTCCGAAAACTGTCTGGGGAGTATGCTGTTTGACAGCCCCGCCTCACGCAACGCCGCGCTGGCTTTTTTCGCGCGGGCGGATCTGGGGGAAGAGGGCCTGGTTCTGCGGGAGCTGATCGACCCGGCCCTGGTGAACACGGTGCTGGAAGATGATTCCCCGTGGGGGACCGAGGGACGCACGGTCCTGGCTCGGCTGACCTGGCTGCCCGCGGGGTGTGATGAAAACCTCTGGGATCGCCTGCTTGATGATCCGGACCCAAAGGTGGTGTGTGCGGCCTGTGCCGGCATTGGCTTGCGTGGAGATCTGTCCCGTGCTGATCGACTTCTGGAGCGGCTTGCTCGTCCCGGTCTGCGTTCCTCCGCGCGGGCGGCGCTGATCGAGCTGGCCCGGCGTGAGCCCGAGTTGCTCAATGTGCTGGAAGTTCTGATGCATGATTCGAGCCAGCCCCTGCACCTGCGACTCGAGGTTCCCCGGGTGCTGAAACGCGTGATCCGGCAGGAGAGCGTGGACATTCTCATGCGCCACCTGGCCAGTCACATTCCCGAGATGCGCTACCAGGTGCTCAAGGCCTTGAACCGGTTGCGGGTCCGCGGCAGCCAGCTGGTTTTCGATGCCCGGCAGGTGAACGTGGAGATCAATCTGGAGGCCGGGCGGTATCTGCAGCTGGATATGATCCGGAATCGGCTGGACGGGCAATGCCAGGCCACCGGATTGCTCTGCCAGGCTCTGGACGAGACGCAAAAGATCCGACTGGAAAGCGTTTTCCGGCTGATGGGCCTGCTCTACCGGGCGGCCGATGTGGTGGGTGCCCAGGCTCGGCTCAATAGCGGCCATCGCTTGCAGCAGGCCAATGCCCGGGAGTTTCTGGACAATATCCTCAACCCTGACCACCGCGAGCTCCTGGACGCCCTGCTGGACCGGAAAGGGATGTCCGCGGTGAGTCACCGTCTGGGCTTGCATGAGGTCAGCTTGCCCGGCGGCTCGCAAGAGGCGCTGGATTACCTGAGCCGCGGCTGCGATCCCTGGCTGGCTGCCTGTGCGCAACACGCCGGGGCCACTCATCACAATCCGGCCGCGGACCCTTACCTGGAAAAGAAAGGCGACGAAATGCTGACCCCCGTGGAGAAGGTGCTGTTGATGCAGGAGGTGGATGTTCTGCGCGATCTGCCCACCGATCTTCTGGCGGCACTGGCCACCCAGGCGCGTGAAACTCACCGCCAGAAGGGCGACATCCTGTTCCGTCAGGACGATCACCCGGACGCCATGTACATCATCGTGGAAGGAGCGGTGTCCAATTTGCGGAATGGCCAGCCTTTCGTGACCAATCTGGCGGGAGAAGAAGTCGGGCTGTGGGCTCTGTTCCACGACGAGCCGCGCCCGGTATCGGCGGTGGTGGAGAACGACGCCCTGCTGCTCCGCATCGACCAGGACGATTTTCAGGAGCTGCTGGCGGGCGATATCCGGGTGGCCAAAAGTCTTTTGCGGACCATGGCGGGGTACCTGTTCCATTTCGTGTCGCGGCATGGTTGGCCGGGACGGCTGGATGAGCTGGACCTGGGGATCTGGGCACCTGGCCCCAGCAACCCTCCGGGACCGTTTTCGAGATAGGCTGTTGGAAAAAAATCAACTGATAAATAAATTCATAATCATTATCAAATAAATCATCAATAATTGCCATGCAGTTACAACTTTAATAATATTCGATATTTAAAATAGAACCAAAAAAGTCCGGCTTTTTTGAATTTCACAGTAAACTTATGGGAATGCAAATCATTAATCCATAGGGAGATAAGTAATTTGACCATCGCGTGATGGACCGGGTAGTATGGATGTGTCAATGAATTGGCAACCATATCCCCCGGGAGTCCTTCCATGCATTCGGACCACAAGTTTCCTCTTGTTCCTTTTCTGGCCTTTTTCCTGGTGATTGTCCTGGCTTTTCTGTTGCCGGTTCTGGCTTTTGCCCAGTCGAACCAGGATTGCCTGGATTGCCACGAAGATGACGAGTTGACGAAGAATGTCGGGACCCGGGTCGTGTCCCTGTATATCGATATCGAGAAGTATCAGAAATCCATCCACGGCAATGAAGACATGTCCTGTGTGGACTGTCACCAGGATCTGGACGGCTTCGAAGACTTTCCCCACGAGGACGAACTGGAGCCCGTGGAATGCGAGATGTGCCACGACGATGTGGCGGAGATCTACGCCGGCAGCATGCATGGCCAGGCGGTGGCGGCGGGGAACGACCTGGCTCCCCAGTGCTGGGACTGTCACGGAGCCCACGACATCACGCCTCCGGAGAATCCCGAATCCCGGGTGAACAAGTTCAACATTCCCCTGATGTGTGGTCAGTGTCACAAGGAAGGGACGGTGGTCAGCGATTTTGCCAATGTGTCCCAGGACAGCATCCTGTTGCATTATTCCCAGTCCATCCACGGCGAGGGTCTGTTCAAGCGCGGCCTGACCAGCACCGCGGTTTGCAGCGACTGTCACACCGCCCACAACGTGCGCAACCACAACGACCCGGAAAGCACCATCCACCGGGACAACGTGGCCAACATGTGCCAGCAATGTCACGGCTTGATTGCGAAGGTCCACGAGAAGGTTGTCCAGGGACATCTTTGGGAGTCTGAACCCGAGAAGGTCCCGGTGTGCATCGAGTGCCACCAGCCCCATGAGGTGCGGCGGGTGTACTACGACGAGGGGATGAGCAACGAGGAATGCCTGTCCTGTCACAAGAACCAGGACATCAAGGGCGAGCTGCCGGGTTCGGAGAATCAGGAACTCTATGTCGACCACGATATCCTGCTGGACTCCACACACAGTAAAGTGGCCTGCATCCAGTGCCACACCGGGGCGACACCCAGCCACCCGCGCCCTTGTGACACCATCCCCAGTCGGGTGGATTGTTCCATTTGCCACGCCGAAGAGGTGGCCCTTTTCGAAACCAGTATTCACGGGCGCCTGACCGACCAGGGCGATGTGGACGCGCCCCGGTGCAAATCCTGCCACCAGGGCGAAATGGGCAATCACAATATCCTGGCCCATACCAACCCTCAGTCACCCACCCACGTGCGCAACGTGCCCGATCTGTGCGGCCGCTGCCACGACGAAGGTGGGGTGGCGGACAAGCGTCATGAAGGGGCCGAGCACAGCATGGTGGCCAACTACAAGGCCAGCGTTCATGGCCTGGCCTTGACCCGGAGCGGGCTGGTGGTGACCGCCACCTGTGTGGATTGCCATTCCACCCATGACATCATGCCTTCGGGTGAAATCGGGAGCTCCGTCCACCGGACCAACATCACCGACACCTGCGCGGCCTGTCATGAAGGCATCGACATGACCTTCCGGGAAAGTATCCACTTCACGGGAGAGTCCAAGGATGGCCATCAGTTGCCCATGTGCAACGATTGCCACAGCTCCCACGAAATTGCGCGGACCGATGCCGAGGGCTTCAAGCTGCAGATCGTCAACTCGTGCGGCGAGTGCCACCACGATGTGACCGAGAGCTACTTCGAAACCTACCACGGCAAGGTGTTCGAACTGGGGTACACCGAGACGGCCTCCTGCCACGACTGCCATGGCCAGCACAACGTGCTGCCCACGGACGATCCGAAGTCGACCCTGTC
Source organism: Candidatus Krumholzibacteriia bacterium (assembly GCA_036351155.1). Classification (GTDB taxonomy): domain Bacteria; phylum Krumholzibacteriota; class Krumholzibacteriia; order LZORAL124-64-63; family LZORAL124-64-63; genus LZORAL124-64-63. Next base: position 4,500 of record JAZBOO010000109.1, read on the forward strand.
GCGGGAAAACATCGTGGGCACCTGCGCTCAGTGTCACCCCGGGGCTCATCGCCAGTTCGCGGGCTACCTGACCCACGCGACCCATCACGACAAGGACAAGTACCCGGTCATTCACTACACCTGGCTGTTCATGACCGCACTGCTGGTGGGCACGTTCACCTTCTTCGGCATCCACACCCTGCTGTGGCTGCCCCGCAGCTTCCAGGCCCTGAGGCATTCGCGTCAGCTGCGCAAGCAGGCGGCCGGTCAAAAGCAGTTCCGCCGCTTCAACCGGCTGTCCAGGATGCTCCACATCATGGTGATCATCAGCTTCCTGACCCTGGCCGTCACGGGCATGGTCCTGAAGTTCAGCTACCTGGGCTGGGCCCAGTGGCTGGCCGCGGCTCTGGGCGGGTTCCAATCGGCCGGAACCTTGCACCGCATGGGAGCTATCCTGACGTTCTTCTACTTCGCCCGGCACATTGCCGACATGTCCAGCCGCCGCAAGGCATCCGGAAAGTCGTGGAAGGAGTTCATCTTCGGCCCCGAGGGCATGATGTTCAACAAGCGCGACGGGGAAGAGTTTTTCCAGACGGTGAAATGGTTCCTGCACCGCGGACCTCGTCCCGAATACGGGCGCTGGACCTACTGGGAGAAGTTCGACTACTTCGCGGTGTTCTGGGGCGTGGCCATGATCGGTTTCAGCGGCCTGATCTTGTGGTTCCCTGAACTCTTCACCTACGTCCTGCCGGGCTGGTTCATCAACGTGGCCGGGATCATCCACTCGGACGAGGCCCTGCTGGCGGTGGGCTTCATCTTCACCATCCACTTCTTCAACACGCACTTCCGGCCTGATCGCTTCCCCATGGACCCGGTCATTTTCACCGGGCGCATGACCCTGGAAGAGTTCAAGGAAGATCGCCCGCGCGAGTATGCTCAGCTGGTGGAGGAGGGACGCCTGGACGAATTCATGGTGGACCCCCTGCCCGAGGGCTTCGTCAAGGCATTGAAGGTCTTCGGCTTCACGGCGCTGGCGATCGGGCTTTCGATGATCGTGCTGATCATCTGGGCCGTGCTGTTCGGATATAGATAAGTCAAGAGGATCCCGGGGTGGCCATGGGCTGCCCCGGGGGTTTTCTGTCGGATTTCCGGGGAGGACATTATGCCATGCAGGAGGTTGATTGCGCACCTGGTTCTGGTCGCGGTGGTAGGGATGCTGATGGGTGGTGCCGAACGGGCGCAAGCGGAGAATGTGACGGGCCGCTACTGGTACGTCATCGACAACATCACGACCATTGACGAAGGGGCCCGATTTCTCATCTGGGCCACGGTTCCCCCGGACTGGCACGGCCAGGAAGTGGAAGTCACCACCATTTCACCCGAACCGGTGGCGATCCTCGAGGACATCGAATCCGGCAACAGGGTGGTGGAATGGTTGTGGGAGCCTGAACCCTGGGAACGCTTGCCCGAGATGGCGCCGCGTCACTATTTCTTCCATTACGAGTTCAGCCTGATCGAGAAAGCCCTTCCCGCCGCCGGGGATCCGGACCCCCGGTCCGAATACGACCGCACCTCTTCTGACTACACCACCCACACGGGGCCTGCCACCTGGATCCAGACCGATGGCCCGGTTCGGGACATGGCCCTGGAAATCGTGGGGCAAGAGGCCAGCCCCCGATTGCAGGCCAAGCTTCTCTACGACTGGATTCTGACGCAGTTGACCTTCGTGCCCGGAGGCGAAGGCGGGCGCGACGCCGTGAGCACCCTGGCTTCCCGCCGTGGCGATTGTGGCCAGTTCAGCAACCTGTACAACGCCCTTTGCCGTAGCCTGGGCATTCCCGCGCGAAATCTCAGCCTGGTCTGGCACGATGGAGGCTTGCACGATTTGAACGAGATCATGTTGCCGGGCCAGGAGTGGCTGCCGGTGGACACCTCGCTGGGACAAATGCTCCTGCCCGATGGCGGTGGCCTGGATCCGGAGGAAGTGGCCTCGATCATGGAGTTGCGCGGAATGCCGGTGGGAGACCCGGACGTGGCCTTCGGACTCATGCCCTCGGGGCGGATGATCCTGAGCCAGGGGGTCAATGTGCGGTTCGATTCGCCTACCCTGGACAAGCAGGTGGTGCTTCAGCGGATGCGGCCGGGTGGTGCCCAGGCGCACCCCGCCGGATTTGAAGCCCGCGGATTCAACCGGGATATCGTACACGGGGGCTTCCATGTATTCGGAGATCAGGAGACGGATGATGAAGCCATCCATTCCCTGACCCACCAGCGTCTGGCCGGAGCCTTCTTCAAGGAGGGGCTGTACGACGTGGTGGAGGATGGTTGCCGCCAGAGCCTGGAAAAGTATGCCGGTGAAGTGGAGTCCTGGCTGAACGTCGGGAAGGTCCACATGCACAAGGGGGAGTACTACAAGGCCGAGGCGGCCTTCAAGCGCGCCATCGTGGGCGA
>JAZBOO010000110.1:0-43598 GCA_036351155.1 Candidatus Krumholzibacteriia bacterium
ATCAAGATGTCGGTGGAGCTGATCACCCCGATCGCCATGGAAGAGGGTCTGCGTTTCGCCATCCGTGAGGGTGGACGTACCGTGGGCGCGGGTGTTGTGGCCAAGATCATGGAGTAGTTGAGCTGGGGGGCGGAAATTCCGCCCCCTGTTTTCGGATAAGAGAAGGTTCAAAAGCGACAGGCGAGCAGGCACTGGAAACAGTGACGCTGGAGTAGCCATCGCCAAGGAGAAAACGTGGCGCGTCAGAAAATCAAAATCAGGCTGAGGGCTTACGAGCCCGCCGTCCTGGACCGGTCGGCCGAGGTCATTGTCTCGACCGCTTTGAAGACCGGTGCCCTGGTGAAGGGTCCGATTCCTTTGCCTACCAAGAAGAGCATTTATACCGTCCTGCGCTCGACCTTCGTCGACAAGAAGTCGCGCGAGCAGTTCGAGATGCGCATTCACAAGCGGTTGATCGAGATCGAAAACTCGACTCCGCAGACGACGGAATTCCTGAAGAAGCTGAGCCTTCCGGCCAGCGTGGATGTCGAGATCAAGGTCTGACCCGCTGCTTGAAGCGGGCACCCGGACCCAAACCGTCGCAAGACGGGCGCAAGGACAAGGGAGCAAGGAAATGATCGGACTGATCGGCAAGAAACTCGGCATGACCCGGAAGTTCAATGAGGACGGCCGCAGCATCCCCGTGACTGTTATACAGGCGGGACCCTGCGTCGTCACCCAGGTCAAGAACGAGAAGACTGATGGCTACAGCGCCGTGCAAATTGGTTATGGCGCCAAGAAGCCCAAGAATACCCCTATGCCCCAGCAGGGGCATTTCCGCAAGGCCGGCACAGACCCTCTGCGGACCGTCGTCGAATGGCGTCTTGATGATGTCAGCGGTTACACGCTCGGCGACACCGTGGATCTGTCCGTCCTTGCAGAAGCTGAACTGGTCGACGTGACCGGAACCACCAAGGGACGCGGTTTTGCCGGCAACATCAAGCGGCATGGTCATCATCGCGGTCCCGATGGGCACGGTTCCAAGAACGTGCGGGCCAGCGGCTCCATCGGTATGCACACTTTTCCTGGGCGCGTCGTTCCCGGCAAGGCCATGCCTGGCCACTACGGCGCCAAGAAGGAAACCAAGAAGAACCTGGCCGTCATTGCCGTGGATCAGGAGAAGAACATCATCCTGGTCAAGGGTAGCGTCCCGGGACACAAGAACGGAATCGTTTTCATTCGGGCCAGCCGGTAGACCGGATTGGATTGATCGGGTCTGGCCGACCCTGAAAGGAACGAGGTAACGGAAATGGCAACGGCAAAACTTTTCAGCGAAAACGGGCAAGAGAAGGGCACGGTGGATCTTCCCGCCAGTCTCTTCGACCAGCCCGTGCGCAGGCAAGCCCTGTACGACGCTGTGCGGAACTACCTGGCCAATCAGCGCCAGGGAACCCATGACACCCAGACGAGGGCCGAGGTCTCTTACTCGACCGCCAAGCTGTACCGCCAGAAGGGCACCGGGCGTGCCCGGGCCGGTTCGGCCGGTAGCCCCACCCGTGTGGGTGGCGGCGTGGCTTTCGGGCCCCATCCCCGGGACTACTCTTACACGCTGCCCCAGAAGATCAAGCGGGCGGCCCTGAAGAGTGCCCTGAGCGACCGGGCCAGCAACGAGCGGGTCACCGTGGTCGAGGACTTCGTCATGGACGCTCCGAAGACCAGCCGGATGGCAACCCTGTTGAAGGGATTGCCCCTGGAAGGTCGCCACACTCTGGTGGTGCTCGACCGTGAGGACGACGCCATCTACAGGTCCACTCGGAACCTGCATGGTGTGCGGGTGCTGCGCTCCCACGAGCTCAACGCCTACACCATTCTCTGGGCCGACAACCTGGTGTTCACCCAGAAGGCCCTCAGTGGCGTGGAGGAGGTGTTCGGATCATGAAGGATCTGAGCAAGGTCATCAAGCGGCCCATGATCACCGAGCAGGGTGCCATCATGCGCGAGCTGAACAACCAGTACATTTTCGAGGTGGATCCCGCGTCCAACAAGCATGAGATCCGTCAGGCCGTGGAGCATTTCTTCGGCGTGAAGGTGACCGATGTGCGGACCATGAACTACCGGGGCAAGGTCAAGCGGATGGGTCGGTACAGCGGCAAGCGGGCCGACTGGAAAAAAGCCGTCGTGACGCTGGCCCAGAACGACTCCATCGACCTGTTCGATATCGTCTAAGTAGGGAGTTGGATAAATGGCTATCAGGAAACTCAAGCCCGTAACGCCGACTCAGCGGTTCAGGACCGTTGCGGACTTCGCGGAAATCACCCGGAGCGAGCCCGAAAAGAGCCTGCTCGAGCCCTTGACCAAGTCCGGCGGTCGGAACAACCGCGGCCGGATCACCGTGCGGCATCGCGGTGGTGGTCACAAGCGTCGGTATCGCAAGATCGACTTCAAGCGGACCAAGCACGGCGTGCCCGCCAAGGTCTTCAGTGTGGAGTACGATCCCAACCGGAGCGCCCGCATCTGCCTGTTGCATTACATCGACGGCGAGAAGCGGTACATCATCTGGCCCAAGGGGTTGCAGGTCGGCGACCAGGTCATGGCCGGTCCCGAGGCGCCCTTCAACGCCGGCTGTGCGCTGCCGCTGGAGAGGATTCCCCTCGGTACGCTGGTGCACAACATCGAGCTGACCATCGGCAAGGGCGGCCAGATGGCCCGCTCGGCCGGCAGCTTCGCGCAGGTCATGGCCAAGGAAGGCGATTACGTCACCTTGCGTCTGCCCAGCGGCGAGGTGCGCATGGTCCACAAGAAGTGCTACGCCACCATCGGCGAAGTCGGCAACTCTGAGCACGAGAACGTGGTCAGCGGCAAGGCCGGACGGAGCCGCTGGCTGGGCCGCCGCCCCAAGGTGCGCGGTGTGGCCATGAACCCGGTGGATCACCCGCATGGTGGTGGCGAAGGCCGCACCAGTGGTGGCCGCCATCCCGTGAGTCCCACCGGTATTCCGGCCAAGGGCTACAAGACTCGCAAGAAGCAGCCTTCGGATGCCTTCATCGTGCGTCGTCGCAAGTTGAAGAAGTAGTCGAAAGTCATGACCGGTAGGTTGCCGGCGCCTCGGGCGGCCGGCATATACGGAGGAAGTTAAGTAATGGCCAGATCAATCAAGAAGGGCCCTTTCATCGAGGAATCCCTCCTGAAAAAGGTCGAGGGTATGAACGACAAGAACGAGAAGCGGGTGATCAAGACCTGGTCCCGCCGCTCGACGGTTGTTCCGGAGTTCCTGGGCCACACGATCGCCGTTCACAATGGCCGTCAGTTCGTGCCTGTTTACATCCAGGAAAACATGGTTGGCCACAAGCTCGGTGAGTTCGCTCCGACGCGGACCTACCGTGGCCACACCAGCAAGAAGTAACCGGAGGTTCGTACGATGGAGGCACGTTCCGTTGCCAAATTCATCCGGGTCTCGCCCCGCAAGGCCCGTATCGTGGCTGACCTGATCCGGGGCAAGAGCGTCGATGAAGCCCTGGGCATTCTGGCCCTGATGCCGAAGAAAGCCTCGCCCATTCTGCGCAAGGCCGTCCTTTCGGCCTCGGCCAACGCTCAGTTCAAGAATGACGGCGAAGTCGCCATGACCAACTCCGACATCTTCATCAAGGAGATTCGGATCGACGAAGGCCCCACGCTCAAGCGGATCCGTCCGCGGGCCCAGGGTCGGGCGTTCCGCATCAACAAGCGGACCAGCCATATCTCGGTGACTGTCGAGGCCAACGTCTGATTGGCCAGAGTTGATAATTGACTGCCCTGAAGCCCCGGTAGTGACCCGGGACCTGAGGCAAAGGAAGGAAGACCATGGGTCAGAAGACACATCCTATCGGATTCCGGTTGGGAATCGTGAAGGACTGGAACTCCACCTGGTTCACCGACAAGCATTTTGCTGACTGGCTGAACGAGGACCTGCTGCTGCGCAAGTACGTCATGGCCCGTGTGGGCAATGCCGGGGTGGAGTCGGTCAAGATCAAGCGTTTCCGCGACAAGGTCACCATCATCGTGGCCACCAGCCGGCCCGGGGTCGTGATCGGCAAGAAGGGCACCAAGGCTGACCAGCTGCGGGCCGAGTTGCAGAAGATGGTGGGCAAGAACGTCAAGCTGGACGTGGAAGAGGTCAAGAAGCCCGAACTGAGCGCTCCGCTGGTGGCCGACCATATCGCCGCCCAGCTGGTGGGCCGGGTTTCCTTCCGCCGCGCCATGAAGAAGAGCATTGCCACTGCCATGCGGATGGGTGCCAAAGGCATCAAGGTGCGCTGTGCCGGCCGTCTCGGTGGTGCGGAAATGGCGCGTATCGAGTCCTACCACGACGGCAGTGTGCCTCTGCACACGCTGCGCGCGGACATCGACTACGGAGTGGCCACCGCCCGGACCCAGTATGGCGCCATCGGCGTCAAGGTCTGGATCTGCAAGGGCGAGGTCTTCCCGGCCGAGTTCAAGGAAGAGCTGCGTAAGCAGGTAGTCGAACAGCGCGCCTAGGGTTGGACGGCGGTTTTTCCGCCTTCACCGCGGCTGCTTATAAAGGTTTTGAGATAAATGGGTTGAGCCGGTCTGATGCCGGGTCAAACGAAGAGGACGACGAATCATGTTGATGCCGAAGCGCACCAAGCACAGGAAGATGTTCAAGGGCAAGCGGCGTGGTATTGCCCGTCGCGGCTCGACGATCGCCTTCGGTGACTACGGTCTGCAGGCTCTGGATTGCGGCTGGATCACCAGTCGTCAGATCGAGGCCACCCGTGTCGCCATCACTCGTAAGATGAAGCGTGTGGGTCAAGTCTGGATCCGTGTGTTCCCGGACAAGCCCATCACCCTGAAGCCCGCCGAAACCCGCATGGGCAAGGGCAAGGGTGCCCCCGAATACTGGGTGGCCGTGGTCAAGCCTGGCCGCATCTTGTTCGAGATCAACGGAGTTGACCTGGCTGTGGCCAAGGAAGCCCTGGCTCTCGGCGCCGCCAAGCTGCCTTTCAAGACGCGTGTCGTCAGCCGGCAGGGAGATTAACGATGAAGAAAGCTCACGAATTGCGTGACCTGCCCCTCGAAGAGCTGGAAAGCCTCGAGCGGGAGAAGTCCGAAGAGTTGATGAATCTGAAGATTCAGCTCAGCATGCATCAGCTGGACAATCCCCTGCGGGTGCGGAACGCGCGGCGAGAAGTGGCGGTCATCCAGACTGTCATCACCGAGAAGAGGGCCGCCCAGTAGGGTCGGGTTCAAGTGGTCCGTGGCCGGACGGCCGGGGCCGAGGAGAAGAATGATGGCTAACACCGATAGAAACCTGAGAGCGACGAGGATCGGCCAGGTGGTCTCCGACAAGATGGAGCAGACCGTCGTGGTCAAGGTAAGCCGCCGGTTCCCGCACCCTCTTTACAAGCGGATCATCACCCGCACCGCCAAGCTCGTGGCTCACGATGGTGAGAACGAGTGCAAGATCGGCGATGTTGTGAAGGTCATGTCGACCCGTCCCCTCTCCAAGACCAAGCGCTGGCGGGTCGCGGAGATTCTTGAACGGGCCAAGTAGAGCTCCGGAGGAATGGTGCAATGATTCAGGAATCCACAAGAGTAGTTGTCGCGGACAATTCGGGCGCCAAGACGGCCGAATGCATCCGCGTCCTCGGGGGCACGCGGCGCCGATACGCCCGGGTCGGCGATGTCATCGTCGCGGCGGTGAAGTCGGCCATCCCCAACGGTAACGTGAAGAAGGGTCAAGTCGTCAAGTGTGTGATCGTCAGGACCAAGAAGGAGATCGGCCGTCAGGACGGCTCCTACATCCGGTTCAGCGACAACGCCGCGGTGATCCTTCAGGAAGACAGCCAGGAACCGGTCGGTACCCGTATCTTCGGGCCCGTGGCGCGCGAGCTGCGCGGCAAGAAGTTCATGAAGATCGTCTCCCTGGCTCCGGAGGTCCTTTAATGCGGATCAAGAAGAATGACAAGGTCAGGGTCATGTCCGGCAATGACAAGGGCAAGGAGGGGAAGGTCCTGAAGGTCTTTCCGTCCACCAACCGCATCATTGTCGAGAAGGTCAACCTGATCAAGCGTCACACCAGGGCCAGCAAGGATGTCCCCCAGGGCGGCATCATTGAGAAGGAAGGCCCAATCAACGCGTCCAACGTCATGTTGGTTTGCCCCAATACCGGCAAGCCCACTCGAATTGGTAAAGATGTTCTGTCCGACGGCAGCCGCGCTCGCGTAAGCAAGAAGAGCGGCGAGATGCTGAACGACTAGTGGCCCGCTGGGAGGAATAGAGTCATGGCTGCTGTGAAACCCCGCCTGCGGGAACAGTACGAAACGGAAATCTCCTCGGCTCTGCATGAGAAGTTCGGTTACACGAGCGCGATGCAGATCCCGAAACCGGTGAAGATCGTGATCAACATGGGTCTGGGCAAGGCGCCCACCAACCCGAAGATTCTCGAGACCGCCGTTGAGGAGCTGGGTATCATCACGGGTCAAAAGGCCGTCAAGACCAAGGCCCGCAAGTCCATCTCGAACTTCAAGCTTCGAGAAGGCATGGATATCGGAGCCCGGGTCACATTGCGCGATGCGCGCATGTGGGAATTCCTGGACCGGTTCATCAACATCGCGTTGCCCCGTATCCGGGACTTCCGCGGTGTGTCGACCCGACTGAGCGGCAATGGCGACTACACGCTGGGCCTCAAGGACCAGCTCATCTTCCCGGAGATCGAGTACGACAAGGTCGACGAGGCCCGGGGTATGAACGTGACCATCGTCACCACGGCCAAGAACGATGAAGAAGGACGCGAACTGTTGCGTCTGATGGGTATGCCGTTCCGGCGTTAATAAGGAGTTTAGAAGTGGCCAGGAAAGCATTGATTGCCAAGGCCTCGCGCAAGCCCAAGTTCAAGGTGCGGGCTTACAACCGGTGCCGCCGTTGCGGCAGGCCCCGGGGTTACATCCGGAAGTTCGGCATCTGCCGTATCTGTTTCCGTGAACTCGCCCTGCGCGGCGACATTCCCGGTATCTCCAAGGCGAGCTGGTAAGAGAAACAGGAGATTGTGCAATGAGCATGACTGATCCCATTGCGGATATGCTGACACGGATCCGGAACGCCCACCAGGCGGGACACAGGAAGGTGTTGGTCCCCGCTTCGAACACGAAGCGGAACATGGCCGTACTGCTGCAGAAGCAGGGCTATATCGAGAAGGTTGAAGACGTCGATGAGACTGCCCAGGGCGCTTTGCGTCTGACCCTGAAGTATTACATCAGGGATGGACAGCGCACCGGCGTGATCGAAGGAGTCCGGCGTGTGAGCCGGCCTGGTCGTCGGATCTTTGCTGCCAAGGACAACATTCCCAAGGTCTGTGGTGGGTATGGCATCAGCATCCTGTCCACCAACCAGGGACTCTTGACGGGGCACCAGTGCCGGATGCGTGGCATCGGCGGGGAAGTGCTCTGCGAAGTCTGGTAATCACCGGCTGAATACCTCAGACGGTTGCATGGAAAATTGCGGAGGAACAAGCAATGTCGCGCATTGGAAAAAACCCGATTTCCCTGCCCAGCGGGGTGACCGTCAAGATCGACGGGAACACTTCGGTGGTCAAGGGACCCAAGGGTGAGCACACGCAGCACATTCCCGAAGGCCTGTCCTTCGAGGAAAAGGACGGCGTGCTGACCATCACCCGGCCCGACGACACCAAGCCCAACAAGGCCAAGCACGGTCTGGTGCGTGCCCTGATTGCGAACCAGATCACGGGTGTCACCGAGGGCTTCGTCAAAAAGCTGGAAATTCAGGGTGTGGGTTATCGCGCCCAGGTCAACGGGAAGGTGCTTGATCTGCAGCTGCAGTTCAGCCACCCGGTGGAATACCCCATTCCCGAGGGCGTCACCATCAACTGTCCCGATGCCACCCACATCGACGTGTCCGGTATCGACAAGCAGGTGGTGGGGCAGGTCGCGGCAGAAATTCGCGCCTATCGCAAGCCCGAGCCTTACAAGGGTAAGGGAATCCGTTACGTGGGCGAGCAGATCGTCCGCAAGGCCGGCAAGGCGGCCGGTAAGTAGTACCCAAGTCCGCCCAGCCGAGAGGTAATTGATCATGAGCAGTGTGAGCAAGAAACGGCGTCAGTCCCGGTCCAAGCGGAAGATCAGTATCCGCAAGCGGCTGTTCGGCACCACCGAACGTCCCCGGATCTGCGTGTTCCGCAGTCACAAGAACATCTATGCGCAGGTCGTCAACGACGATCAAGGCGCCACCCTGCTGGCCAGCCATGCGGGGACCGCCCCGGCGGTCGAGGCTCCCGAGGGTGTTTCCGGCAAGTGTGCACTGGCCTACAACGTGGGACGTGCCATCGCCGACCAAGCCAAGGAAAAAGGGATTTCCACCATGGTCTTCGACCGTAGCGGCTATCTCTACCACGGACGTATCGCTGCCCTGGCCCGCGGGCTCAGGGACGGCGGCATCGAGGTCTAATAAAAGGACAGATCGAGCTTGGCGGCACGGGCCGGCGAGCAAGACAGGAGCAGGATTCAGATGGCGGATTTTTCCAACAATCAAAGGCCTGGCGGACCTGGTGGTCCCGGTGGACGCGGTAGGGGACCTGGCGGACCTGGTGGTCCCGGCGGGCGTGGACGTGGACCTGGCGGTCCCGGTGGCCCCGGTGGCCCTGGTGGTCCCGGCGGACGTCCCGGTGGACCGGGTGGACGGGGCCGTGATGGCCGCGACAACCGTGATGCCGGCTCGGACATGCACGAGAACGTGATCAACATCAACCGCGTGGCCAAGGTGGTCAAGGGTGGACGTCGATTCAGTTTCAGTGCCATCGTGACCGTGGGTGACGGCAAGGGCAAGGTGGGCGTTGCCATGGGCAAGGCCAACGAAATCGCCGACGCCATCCGCAAGGGTAGCGAAGGTGCCCGTGCGGCCCAGTTCTCGATTCCCATGCTGAACGACACCATCCCGTTCCAGGTGATCGGTCGCTTCGGTGCCAGCAAGGTGCTGCTGAAGCCTGCCTCTCCTGGTACCGGTGTCATCGCCGCTGGTGGTGTGCGTGCCATTCTCGAGGCGGGCGGGGTCAAGAATATCCTGACCAAGCAGCTGGGCTCGCGGAACCCGAACAACGTGGTCAAGGCCACCATTGACGGGCTGAAGCAGCTGCGGACGGTCGAAGAGATCGCCGCCAAGCGCGGTCTGAGCGTGCCCGAGGTGCTGGGCCTGGAGAAGAGGACGGCTCCCAAGGTCGAGGCTGAAAAGCCCGCCGAGGTGCCGGCCGAATCGCAAGCTCCGGTGGAGCAGGAGGAGACCCAGGACAATGAGTGACCGTAAACTCTTGATTACCCAGGTGCGCAGCCAGATCGGCCGCCCCGAAAAGCACAGGCGCGTTCTGGAAGCTCTCGGTTTCCGGCGCAACCAGACCTCGGTTACCCATAACGATACTCCCGCGATCCGGGGCATGGTGTTCAAGGTTCGCCATCTCGTGAACGTGGAAGAGGTGAAGTAGTCATGCTCAAGTTGAACAATCTCGGCATGCCCAAGGGCGCCAATCGGGACAAGAAGCGGCGTGGCCGCGGTCCCGGCAGCGGCACCGGCAAGACCGGTGGTCGCGGACACAAGGGTCAGAAGGCCCGTTCCGGTGGCGGTATCCCGCCCTGGTTCGAAGGTGGTCAGATGCCCCTGAACCGTCGTTTGCCCAAGCGCGGCTTCACGAACATTTTCAAGAAGTCCTATCAGCTGGTGAACGTGGACGACCTGGAAGTCCGCTTCGAGTCGGGGGCCACCGTCAACGGTGAAACCCTGCAGGAAGCCGGACTCGTCAAGTACGCCGACCGCCCCGTCAAGCTTCTGGGCCGCGGTAAGGTTGAGAAGTCGCTCACGATCGAAGTTGCCAAGGCCAGCAAAACGGCCGTCGCCGCGGTTGAAGCCGCTGGCGGAACGGTGACTGTGACCGGCTGATTCCCTCCGGGGGTCGGCCTTCAGCCAAAGGAAGCACTGCTGTGAATATTGCCGGCGGTTACCAAAGCATGTTCAGGATTCCCGAGCTCAAGCGGAGGCTCCTGTTCACCGGAATGATTCTTCTGGTCTACCGCCTGGGCGGGCACGTGCCCGTGCCGGGCATTGACCGGGCGGCGTTGAAGGCCTTCTTCGACGCCCAGTCCGGTTCACTGGTGGGCCTTTACGATATGTTCTCCGGTGGCAACCTGAGTGGTGCCACCATTTTCGCGCTGGGTATCATGCCCTACATCAGCGCCTCGATCATCTTCCAGCTTCTCCAGGCGGTGGTTCCGTACTTCGAGAAGCTGGCCAAGGAAGGTGAAGAAGGTCGCAAGAAGATCACCCAGCTGACCCGGTACGCCACGGTTGCTTTGGCTCTGATTCAATCCTTCAGTATCGCCAGCGGTCTGGAAACCACCCAGCTGGGTATCGTGCTGAATCCCGGTTTCGGGTTCCGGTTGCTGACTGCCATCACGCTGACGGCCGGTACGGTTTTTGTCATGTGGCTGGGTGAGCAGATCACCGAACGGGGTATCGGCAACGGTATCTCACTGATCATCTTCATCGGTATCGTGGCCCGTTATCCCTACGACATCCTGAACACCGGTCAGCAGCTGGTCAGCGGGGAAATGAACATCCTCAAGGCCTTGCTCATCGGATTGTTCATGCTGTTTGTTATTGCGGGGATCATTGCGATCACCCAGGGGCAACGCAAGATACCCGTGCAGTACGCCAAGAAGATCGTGGGCCGGAGGGTGTTCGGTGGCGCGGCCACTCATATCCCCCTGAAGGTCAACACCGCCGGTGTGATTCCCATCATCTTCGCCCAGGCGATCATCATGTTCCCGGCCACGCTGGGCCAGATGTTCCCCAACAGCGCCTTTCTGGGTACGCTCAGTTCGTACTTCCAGCCGCCCCACATCATCTACGTGGTGGTGTACTCGTCCATGATCATCCTGTTCGCCTACTTCTACACGGCGGTCATCTTGAACCCGGTGGATCTGGCGGACAACATGAAGAAGAACAGCGGCTTCATTCCCGGGGTGCGCCCTGGCAAGAAGACCGCCGAGTATATCGACCGGGTGCTGACGCGGGTGACTCTGCCCGGCGCGGTATTCCTGGCCGTGATCGCCATCTTGCCCGATCTGATGATCAGCTTCCTGAATGTGCCCTTCTACTTCGGTGGAACCGGCCTGCTGATCGTGGTCGGTGTGGCTCTCGATACGTTGCAACAGATTGAATCGCATCTGGTGATGCGCCACTACGACGGCTTCATGAGCAAGGGCCGTTTACGTGCGCGGAGGTAAAATGATGAACATTGTCATCATGGGGCCTCCGGGTGTGGGTAAGGGAACCCAGTCTCACTGGATCGTGGATCGACAGAAAGTGGTGCACATCTCCACCGGTGACATGCTACGCATGGCCATCCGCAGTGGAACCGAGATGGGGCTGAAGGCCGAAAGCATCATGAAGGCCGGCGATCTGGTGGGTGATGACCTGGTCCTGGAAATCGTCAAGGAGCGCCTGTCGCAGGATGATGTGAAGGGCGGCTGGCTGCTGGATGGATTTCCCCGGACCTATGTTCAGGCGGACAATTTCGTCAAGTTGCTCGAGGAAATTGGTCAGAAAATAGATCGGGTGCTCGTGATCGATGCTCCCGCCGAGGAAATTGTCCGACGGCTGGCTGGCCGGATCACCTGCCGGGCCTGCAACCAGGTCATGAATCTGACCGGTTTTGGCTCCGTGAACCCTCTGTTCTGTCCCTTCTGTGGACTGGACAAGGATCCCAAGCGGGAAGGCAAGTCGGCCCTGTACCAGCGCGCAGACGATACAGAAGAGACTGTGCGGCATAGGCTTGAGGTTTTCCGCAAGAAAACCCTGCCTGCGGCCTGGCGGCTGGAAGAAGAGTACCCTCTGCATGAAATCGACGGCCTGGGTGAGCCCGAAGAGGTCGCGACGAGGATTCAGAGTGTCCTTCAGTAAGCAGAAGATTAAACTGAAGTCGGCCGATCAGGTTGACAAAATGCAGGCCAGCGCCGAGATTTTGGCTTCTGCGTTTCTTCAGATCCGGAAACTGGTGGCGCCCGGGGTGACCACCGGAGAGCTGGACGAAGCGATCGAAGCCATCATCAGGGAAGCCGGCTGTGTCCCGTCTTTCAAGGGATACCACGGGTTTCCTGCGTCTGCCTGCATCTCGGTCAACGAAGAAGTAGTGCATGGAATTCCCGGCAAGCGCACTCTCCTGGAGGGCGACATTGTCGGTATAGATATCGGTCTGATCAAGGAGGGATGGCACGCCGATTCGGCCGAGTCCATCCCCGTGGGCAAGGTCAGTGACGAAACGCTGCACCTGCTCAAGACGACCGAGGAATGCCTGTGGCTGGGTATCGAGGCCATCGAGCCCGGCAAGCGCATTTCCGCCATTGGCACGGCTGTGGAAAAACACGCCCGCGCCGAGGGCTTTTCGGTGGTCGAATCGCTGGTGGGGCACGGGATCGGCCAGGATCTTCATGAAGATCCGCAGGTGCCGAATTTTCGGTGCTTCAACATGCCCGATCCGATCATGGAAGAGGGGCTGGTTCTGGCCATCGAGCCCATGATCAACCAGGGCACCAAACGGGTCATGACCGCCCGCGACGAGTGGACGATCCTGACCGCCGATCGCAAGCTGTCGGCGCATTTCGAGCACACGGTGGCAGTGACCGCCGACGGGCCCCGGGTTTTGACCCGCCGGGGGTCTTGCCTCGAGGGTCTCTGAGATTGGACCGTCGGCCCCAGGCCGAGGATCCGGAAGGCAGGACAGATGGCGAAGGAAGAAGGAATCAGCGTAGAGGGAACGGTCGTCGAGGCTCTTCCCAACGCCATGTTCCGGGTGGAGTTGGAAAACAAGCACGTCGTGCTGGCACACGTTTCGGGCAAGATGCGGATGCACTTCATTCGCATTCTGCCGGGTGACAAGGTGACGGTGGAACTGTCCCCCTACGATTTGACTCGGGGACGGATCACCTACCGTTACAAGTAGGGGCAGCTCTGCTGCCAGGAGGCATCATGAAAGTTCGCAGCTCGGTCAAGAAAATTTGCCCGAAGTGCAAGGTGATCCGGCGCAACGGCGTCGTGCGTGTGATCTGTATCACGCGCCGGCACAACCAGCGCCAGGGTTAGGTCGCAAGACCTGAAGCAAGGATGGATTCTGCCGGGTGCGGCGGCGCTTCTCGATAGCAGCACTCACAGGATCAAAACAGGACGAGAGGAGCCATAGTGGCACGTATCGCCGGTGTGGATATTCCCAACAACAAGAGGATTCGCACCTCGCTGACGTACATCTTCGGGATCGGTGACCACCGAGCTCAGGAGATCTGCACGAAGGCGAAGATCGATCCCGAGATCAAGACCCGTGATCTGACGGAAGAGCAGACCAGGTCCATCATCGGAATCCTCGACAAGGAATATCAGGTTGAAGGTACCCTGCGTACCGAGACCTCAATGAACCTGCAGCGGCTGATGGATATCGGCTGCTACCGTGGCCTCAGGCACAGGCGCAAGTTGCCTTGCCGGGGTCAGAACACGAAGAATAACGCCCGCACCCGCAAGGGTCCGAAAAATCGGCCCGGGGGCAAGAAGTAGGAAGATCCGTCTTCCAGGAGGTTGAACGTGGCGACTGCCAAGGACAATCGAGGTAAGGCTCGCAAGTCCAAGAAGAAACTGGACAGCGTGGGCGTAGCCCATGTGAAGTCCAGCTTCAACAACACCATCATCACCATGACCGACCTGCAGGGCAACGTCATCACCTGGTCGTCCGGCGGACACCAGGGACGTTACAAGGGCAGCCGCAAGAGCACTGCCTTTGCCGCCCAGCTGGCCGCGCGTTTCTGTGCCCAGGAAGTCCTGGGTGGCGGCATGCGCAAGGTCGAGGTGTGGGTGAAGGGTCCCGGCTCCGGTCGCGAAGCGGCCGTGCGCAGCCTCAAGGCCGAAGGCCTCGAGGTGACCCGGATCAAGGACTGCACCGCAATTCCTCACAACGGCTGCCGGCCTACCAAGCGGCGCCGGATGTAATTTCTTACTCGAGCGACCGGAATGAGAACCGGAGTCGCTCAGGAGGTTCGAATTCATGGCCAGGTACACTGAGGCGAAGTGCAAGCTTTGCCGCCGTGAGGGGATGAAGCTCTTTCTCAAAGGCGAACGTTGCTACAGTAGCAGCTGTGCCATCGAACGTCGGCCCTACGGGCCCGGCGAGCATGGCCGCCGACGTGGGCGTAAACCCTCGGACTACAAGCTTCAGCTTCGTGAGAAGCAGAAGGTCCGCTCAATTTATGGCGTTCTGGAAAAGCAGTTCCGTCTCTATTTCGCCGAGGCGAACCGACGGAAAGGCGCAACCGGTGAGAACCTCTTCAACCTCTTGGAGAAGCGTCTCGACAATCTGATCTTCCGCCTGGGTTTCGCGCCCAGCCGGTCGGCCGCGCGTCAGTTGATCCGGCACAAGCATGTGCTGGTCGAAGGGATCGTCTGTGACGTTCCCAGCCGTCAGGTGCGCGTGGGCCAGTCCGTTTCCATCCGGACCAAAAGCCACAACATCCCCCAGGTCGTCCAGTCCATCAAGGACAACGCCAAGCGGGACCGTTTGCCCTTCATCGAAGCTGACGACAAGAAGCTGACCGGCAAGCTGCTGAGCGAGCCTCAGCTGACCGATCTGCCCATCCCGATCCAGGAAAACCTGATCGTGGAGCTCTACTCGAAGTAAGGGTACCTGAAAGAAACGGATGGAGGAGATTAAATGAAGTGGATAAACATGATGATGCCCGACGGGGTGAAGGTGAACCGCGACTCCGCGTCGGGGGCCTTCTGTGAGCTGGAAATCGCGCCTCTGGAGCGCGGTTTCGGCCACACGCTGGGCAATGCCCTGCGGCGCACCCTGTTGAGCAGTATCCACGGCCACGGCATCACTGCGGTGCAGATCGAAGGCGTCAAGCACGAGCTCAGTACCGTGCCGGGCGTGCTGGAGGATGTCACCGACATCGTCCTGAACCTCAAGCAGGTGGTATTCAAGCTGTCCGACGCGCCGTCCGGATGGTGTACCATCGAAGCCAGCGGTCCGGGTCCTGTGACCGCCGGCATGATCGAGGGTCTGATCGATCTTGAAGTGGCCAACCCCGACCACCTGGTGTGCACCCTGACCGAGGAAGAGAAGTTCTCGGCCCGGGTCTACGTGGATACCGGTCGCGGTTACGTGGATCGCGAGAATCACAATATTCCGGACGAGATGATCGGGGTGATCCGTATGGACACCAACTATTCTCCCGTGCGGAAGGTGAGCTTCCGGGTCGAGGATACCCGGGTCGGTCAGCGTACCGATTACGACAAGCTCGTGCTAGGCATCACGACCAATGGCGCGGTCAAGCCCGAGGACGCCGTGGGCTTCTCGGCCAAGATCCTGAAAGACCAGCTCCAGATGTTCATCAACTTCGACGAGGCGCCCATCGACGCCCAGGAAGTGGAAGTGAACCAGGAGCAGGAGCGGATCGTGGAGCTGCTGTCGCGCAACGTCGAGGAACTGGAACTGTCCGTTCGTTCGGCCAATTGCCTGAAGTCCGGCCACATCAAGACCCTGTTCGACCTGGTGACCAAGAACGAGCAGGAAATGTTGAAGTTCCGCAACTTCGGCCGCAAGAGTCTGAACGAAATCGCCGAGATCCTGGAGGGCATGGAGCTGGGCTTCGGTATGTCCTTCGATCCCGAGATCGCCGATAAGGTGCGAGAAATCACCGGTTCCTGACCGGCTGCGAAGTGTTCTGCGGAGCACTGGATAAGGATGGATTAAGTCATGCGACACAATGTCAGCGGCCGGAAACTGAATCGGACTTCGGCCCACCGGAAAATGCTGTACCGTAACCTGGTGACCTCGCTCTTCAAGCATGAGCGCATCACCACCACGGTGCCCAAGGCCAAGGAAGCTCGGATTCTGGCCGAGAAGATGATCACCTTCGCCAAGAAGGGCGATCTGCACTCGCGCCGGATGGCTGCCCGTAAGCTCAACGAGCCCGCGGTGCTGCAGAAGCTGTTCGAGGAGATCGCGCCGCGCTACAACGAGCGTCCCGGCGGCTACACACGGATCATGCGTCTGGGTGCCCGCAAGGGCGACAATGCTGAACTGGCCATTCTCGAGCTGGTGGACAACACCGCCAAGCCCAAGGTTCTGGACAGCAAGAAGCGTTCACGCCAGCGTCGGATTCTGCAGGCCGAGGAGAAAGCCGAAGCGGCTGCCGCCTTGACCGGAGCGGCTGCCGATGTGGCCGAGGATGTGCAGGAAGCGGCTGTGGAAGCTCCTGCCGAAGAAACGGACGAGACCAAGAAGGAAGACTAGCTCTCCTCTTTCGTCTGTGCCCGAAATGAAACGCCCCCCAGGCCGATTTGGGGGGCGTTTTCGGTTGCCCCCTCGCCTGTCTTGGCCTACTTTCAGCAAAACCCGATCTTCTTCTGGATCCGGGCCCTGGCCCGGCCTTCATCATACCTACACTTTCCCTGACGGAGGATGGCCCCATGGCCGCAAGGACGCTGTACACAGCCGGCATCACGGGCGTTGGCATGAGCTTCCCGGAGAAGCGATTGACCAATGCGGACCTCGAGAAAATGGTCGAGACCAACAGTGATTGGATCGTCGAGCGCACGGGCATCAAGGAGCGGCGCATTGCCGAGAAGGGCGTGGGCGCCTCGTTCCACGGTGCCAAGGCCGCCCAGCAGGCCATGGAGCACGCCGGGTGCACCCCCGATGAAGTGGACCTGATCATCGTGCCCACGGTGACCCCGGACATGATCTTTCCCGCCACCGCCTGCATCATCCAGGATCTGATCGGCGCCAAGAATGCCTGGGGTTTCGATCTGGAAGGGGCCTGCAGCGGTTTCGTGTTCGCTCTGCAGAACGCCCGCGCGCAGATTGAAGCGGGCCACGCGCGCAAGGTGCTGGTCATCGGCAGTGAAATCATGTCGGCCATCGTGGACTTCACCGACCGCAACACCTGCATCCTGTTCGGCGATGGCGCCGGCGCCGTGGTCGTCGAGCGCATCGACGAGGCGCGGATCGGGATCATCGACGCCATCAACCGGATCGACGGAGTGGGCGTGAAGCACCTGCACCAGAAGGCCGGGGGCAGCGTCAGGCCGCCCACCGCCGAGACGGTGGCCGAGAAGATGCACTATGTGTACCAGGAAGGCCGTGACGTCTACAAGTACGCCGTCAAGGGCATGGCCGGGGTGACTGCCGAGATCGTCGAGAAGAACGGTTTCACCGGTCAGGATGTGGATCTTTTCGTGCCCCATCAGGCCAACATTCGCATCATCGAGGCCGCCCAGCGTCGGGTGGGGCTGGTCGACAAGCAGGTGGCCATCACCATCGACCGCTTCGGCAACACCACCGCCGCCAGCATTCCCTCGGCCTTGCGTGTGTGCTACGAAGAGGGTCGCCTGAAGGAAGGCAGCCTGGTGGTGCTTTGCGCCTTCGGGGCCGGCTTCACCTGGGGGGCCACCCTTCTGCGGTGGACCGCGCCTTGACCCGAACCCAACGAAGCGGGCTGTCATGATCAAGGTTGAAGGCCTTTCGCGGCGCTACGGCAAGCATCTGGCTGTGGCCGATCTCGATTTCGAGGTCGGCCGCGGCGAGGTGGTGGGCTTTCTGGGGCCCAACGGGGCGGGCAAATCCACCACCATGAAGATTCTCACCGGCACGCTGGCACCCTCTGCGGGAAAGGTCCAGGTGGCCGGGCATGACCTTCTGGACGAGCCCCTGGCCGTGCGCCGGAAGGTGGGTTTCATGCCCGAGCACACTCCGCTCTATCCCGACATGAGTGTGCGCGGTTTTCTGGAATTCGTGGCCGACCTCAAAGAGGTCCCCGGCGCGGAGGTGGCCGGCCACCTGAGCGCCCTCATCGCCACCACCGGCCTGAAGGATGTGGAAGACCGCCTGGTGGGCCACCTGAGCCACGGCTATCGCAAACGCGTGGGGCTGGCGCAGGCCCTGGTGGGCGATCCCGAGGTGCTGATCCTCGACGAACCGACCAGCGGGCTCGATCCGCATCAGATCGTGGAAATCCGCCAGCTCATCAAGGGCTTCCAGGGGCAGCGCACGGTTCTGCTGAGCAGTCACATTCTCAGCGAGGTGTCGGCCACCTGTGAGCGTGTCCTGATCCTGGACCGCGGTCGCCTGGTGGGACAGGAAAGCGCGGCCGGGCTGGAGGATCTGGGCGGGTGGACCTCACCCCGGGTGGTCCTGTCCTGGGATGGAGACCGCCAGGGTGTGGCCGAGGCCCTGGGCCTGGTGGCCGGGGTCGACGATGTGATCGTGACCGAGGATGGGGCGGAAGTTCTGATTGCCGGCAATCCCATTGACGTCCGTCCCCAGCTGGTGGAAACGGTGCTGGCCGCCGGCGGCCGCCTACAGAATATCAAGGATCTCGAGGCCAAGGGGCCGTCCCTGGAAGATCTGTTCCTCATGCTGACCGGCTCCGGCCCGGCCAAGGACACCCCGGATCATCCCCCCACAGACACCGAACCGGAGGACCAGCCTTGAGACAGTTGCTGGCCATCACCCGGCGCGAAACCGGCGGTTTTTTCCACAGCATCATGGCCACCGTGGTGATCACCAGCTTCCTGGTGGTGGTGGGTTTGCTGTTCGCCAAGATCATGGTGGGCTACAGCGACCTTTCGGAAACCGCCCTCCAGAGCGCGCGCAGCGGCAACTATCTGAACCTGGCCGAAGGGGTGTTTCGCCCTCTGCTGTCCACCATGACCATGTTTCTGGTGCTGCTGCTGCCGGCCATCACCATGCGCCTGTTCAGCTCCGAGTACAGCAGCGGCCGGTACGATCTGATCGCCAGCTGGCCGGTGCCCGATGTGACCTGGGTGCTGGGCAAGTGGCTGTCGGCGGTGACGGTGGCGGTGCTGTTGCTGGCGGTCAATCTGGTGTATTTCGGGGTGGTCTGGTTCTTCGGCGATCCGGAGCCCGGGCCCTTGCTGGCCGGATACCTGGGCCTGTTCCTGCTGTCCTGTGCTCTGGCTGCCCTGGGCACCTTCACCAGCGTGCTGTTCCGCCATCAGATCGTGGCTTATCTGGGCGCCCTCGTGCTGAGCTTCCTGCTGTTTCTGGTGGGGCTGCTGGAACGTTTTCTGCCCGGGATCCTGGGCGAGGCGGCAACTCAGCTCAGCTTGCTGGCGCACTTCGAAAAATTCTCACGCGGGCAGATCGACACCCGCGACCTCCTCTACTTCGTGCTCCTGACCGCGGTGGCCCTGCTCCTGGCGGCGGGGGTTCTGGCCAGCCGCCGCCTGCCCGCGCGCCGACAGTGGCCACAGGGCCTGGTCCCGTTGCTGACGGTGGCTGTCGCGGTGGTGATCTACATCATCGGTCTGTCCTTCCCGGCCACCTTCGATCTGACCGGAAACCGGCGCTACAGTCTGGCTCCCCAGACCTTGAATATTCTGGAGTCCTTGCCCGACCAGCTGGCCGCCGACCAGGACGTCGAGGTGATCGCTTTTTACCAGCGGCATGATCCGGCCTATGACATGACCGAGGTGCTGCTCAAGTCCTGCGAACAGGAATCCCCGCGTTTCCGTTACCGCATGGTGGATCCCGAGGAGAGCCTGGAACTGGTGCGCCAGTACGGCATCACCCTGGCGCGCACCATGGCGGTCACCGTGGGCGAGGATTTCACCCTGGTGTTGCAGCCCACCGAGAGCGGGCTGATCAACGCCGTGTACCGGCTGGTCAGCGGGACCCGCCCCATCGTGGGGTACCTGCTGGGACATGGCGAGCATCTGCTGGACAGCGACGAGATGCCCGGCTATTCGTCCCTGGCCCTCGAACTGGCCGATCAGGGCTACGACCTGCGCCCCTTCTTCCTGGCCGAGGCCGGCCGGGTGCCCACCGATTGCGATGTGCTGGTGATTGCCGGGCCCAAGACCGCCCCGGACCCGGCCGAAGTCGAGGCCCTGAACAACTACCTGGCCCAGGGTGGAGCCGTGCTGGCCATGTTCGATCCGCCCACGGTGACCGGCTGGAAAGAGTGGCTGGTCCAGTTCAACATCTGGCTGTCCGGCGGCGTGCTGATCTCGGCCGATGGAGCCGGAGCGCAGTTCGGCACCGGGCCCCGGGCCGTGGTGATCACCGAGGGATATGGCAATCACGAGATCGCCGGCCCCCTGCGCGGTGTGGCCACTCTGTTTCCCATGAGCCAGGCCCTGGGTGTGGCGCCCGATCAGGAAGGGCGCATCAAGGGAGACCTTCTCCTGGTGACGAGCGAGCTGTCCTGGGTGGAAAGTGATCCCGCCACCATGTACACGGGCAAGCCGGTGTTCAACCGCGGGGAAGATGTGGCCGGCCCCCATGCTCTGGCCGTGGTGATGGAAGTGCACCCCGAACCGAAGGCGGACGGGGGCCATGCCGCCGCGCGACCGGGCCGCGCCGTCATTGTCGGCAACAGCGAGTATCTGAACAACAGCAACTTCAATCTGGGCGGCAATCGCGACCTGGTGCTGAACATGCTGGGCTGGCTGGCCCGCGAGGAAACCCTGATCGAATTGCGGGGACGCGATCCCTTGAGCCAGCCGGTGATCATGACCGATGTGCAGAAGAAATCGATCCTCTGGAGCGCCCCGTTGATCTGGCCTCTGTTCATCGCCAGTCTGGCCCTGGGAATCATGCTCCGGCACCAGTTCCGCAGTCGAAAGGCGCGCTCATGACCCGGCCAGATCGTCGCGGCGCGGTGTCCCGTCCCATTCTGCTGTTGACCCTGTTGCTGGTCATCGCCCTGGTGGCCCTGTTCCTCCTGCGCCGCAATCCGGCCCCCGTGGACTATACTCTGGGCGGTCCGCTTTTCCAGACCCCGCCAGATAGCGTGGAAGGGCTCCTGGTCACCCGCGATCGGGCCCAGTACCGGCTGGATCGACAGCCCACGGGTTACTGGAGCCTGTCCGGGGCCCTGTCCGATTTCCTGGACCAGGATGCGGTCGAGAACCTGATCACCGGCCTGACCACCGCAACAGGGGGGCGCCTGCTGGCCGGCAGCGAACCCGAGGACCGGCGTTACGAGTTCAATGGCCCCGATGCCATCCGTCTGCGCTTGTTTGGCCCCGAGGGCACCATGGAAAATCTGGCCATCGGCACCAGCAATCCGGTGACGGGACTGTATTACGGCACGGGTGCCGGCCGCAGCGCCTGTTTTCCGGTGGCGCCCGGATTGCGGGAAAATCTGGCCGCGGTGCCTTCCAGCCTGCGTCTGACCTCCTTGCTGCCTCCTCCAGCCCGCGGTCAGGTCCAGGAGCTGGAGGTATGGCGAGGCGGCGAGAAAGACCTTCTCAAGCGCCACCGGGGACGCTGGTGGGTTGCGGAGCCCGAGGTCTGGGATCCCGGCTCCTGGTTCCGGGCCTACCGCCGGTATTACCAGGATCGCCAGGCCACATTCGATGGCCGAAACTGGCTGCTGGCCAGCGATGCCACGGTGAATTTGCTGATTTACGAGGTCACCCAGGTGAAGGTTCGCGCCGTTCTGCCCCCCGAGCAGACGGCCCAGCTGAGCGAAGCGCGGACCCTGCCCTGGCGCCGGGTGGTTTTGCGTGGCGGAGGCCTGAATCCCGACCCGAGCCATGGCGTCGCCAGCGAGCTGGAGATTGCCTTCCTGGACCAGCTGGAGGCCGACTGGGTTCCCGCCCTGCGGCGTGGTCACCTGGTCCGGACCGATCTCGAGGCGATCGGAACGCTTTCTCAGCCTCGGGGCCATTTGCTGGACAGTCGGGCCGTGTCCTTCGGCCCCAGCCTGACCGACTCCATGACCCTGACCCGCGAAGGCCGGGTGGTTCTGAAGGGCCATCGCGACCCCGAGGTGGCGGCCGATGAGAAGCGGAAACTGCGCGCCAGCGATCGCTGGGTGACGGACTGGCCGCCGCTGGGCCACTTCGACCTGGATCGCGGGCAGCTCGACGGACTGACCCAGAACCTGCTGGCCAACCTGGAAACCACGCCCACCTTGCGGGTGTTGCCTCCCACGCAGAACCGCGCGGTCCTGAAAGACCCGGAAAGAGTGCGGCTGGAATTCCACCGTGGTGGAGATGGGGGCACGGTGAAGATGGAGATCGGTTTTCTGGACCCGTCGCAGCTGCCGGCAGATAGCCCCGAGCTGGCGGTGGCCGAAGACGGTATGGATCCGGTGGGTCTCTGGTTCCCGGGGAGCGGCCAGTTGCTACAGGTCCCGGGGCACTTCATCACCACGGCCCGGGCCTGGGATCGCTAGTCCGAGTCAATGCGCGGCGCGCACACTCCAGGGCAATTCAAGAGCAGCAGACACCGGGCCCATGAACGGGGCCTCCATGGGAACCAGGGGAGGAAGCGTCACGGGCTCCTGACCCAGGGCCACCTCGGACAGGATGGTGGCATACATTTCCGTCTGACTGGCAAACTGTTCCTTCAGCTCACCGCTCACCGGAGCGGCCGCGGGCAACTTCAGCTTGCGGGGATTCACGAATTTCCCATTCCGCTTGACGCGATAATCCAGATGAGGGCCGGTGGCGTAGCCGGTGGCGCCCACGTAACCGATGACCTGGCCCTGGGTGACCCGTGAACCCTTCTTGATGCCCTGGGCATAGCGGGACAGGTGCAGGTAGTAGGTCTCGTATTCGGCATTGGTGTGGCGGATCTGGATGAAGCGCCCGTTGCCCTTCTTGCTGGTGGCGGCCATCACGGTTCCGTCACCTGCGGCACGCACGGGAGTGCCCAGCGGGGCGGCGTAGTCCACCCCCAGGTGGGGCATCCAGCGCTTCAGCACGGGGTGAAACCGGCGGAAAGAAAAGCCGCTGCTGATGCGGGAGTACTGCACCGGTGCGCGCATGAGCTGCTTGGCCAGGTTGTTGCCCTCGGCATCGTAATATCCGGGACGATCGTCAGTGCTGGTGAACAGATAGGCCGAGCGGGCCTTGCCCTTGTTGACCATCTCGGCGCCCAGGATCTGACCCACGCGCACCCGCTTGCCATCCTTCCAGACCTCCTCGAACAGGATCCGGAAGGTGTCGCCCTTGCGCAGGTCACGCGTGAAATCCAGGTCCCAGCCCAGGATGTCGCTCATCTTGGGAGCCAGGTCCAGCGGAGCGTCCAGCTCCTGCAGGCTGGCGTACAGGCTGAGATTGATGGTGCCGCCCACGGCCTTCAGCCGGCGTTCCACCGGGTAGGTGAAATCGTGCCGGGTGTAGGAGTCTCCCTCGCGGCGGAACACCACGTAGCTTTCTTCGTCCAGGTCGAAGCCCAGGCTTTCCAGACCACCGTCTGGCTTGATGTGGAGACGGAACATTTCGCCCGCCCGCACGTTGCGCAGGTTCCGGAATTCCTTGACGGCCTTCACCAGGGTCATGATGTCTTCATGGGCCACGTATCGGGCAGCCATGGCCTCGTAGAAGGTCTGGCCGCGTCCGATCCGCATTTCCACCGGGCCTTCATCATGGCGATACAGGGGGCCCAGCTCGGCAAGAGGCAGCAGCGGGCATTCAGGAGAGCGGACAAACAAACCCAGGCCGTCGGGTGCCCCCATGTCATGCTGGATGATTCCCAGCACATCGGCCAGCGGCTTCTCCGCCGGGCCGCCCACGCCGTCCTCGATCGCGGAGGCGGGAGGACCCGCGGTCCACTGATTCCAGCCCCAGGCCGCCACCACCACGGCGGCGCCCAGGATGAAGGGGAGAGCACGCCTGATCAGGGGGCGCTGCGTCTCCTCGGAAGAAATTTCGGGTCGGGTTTCCAGGGTCATGTCCTCTCGCGCCGGTATAAAGCTATCCAACAGCGATCAAATTGCACCCCACCAGGGTGGCGAGGCAAGAGTTTTTTAGGTGAAGAGCCCGGCCCATCCTTGTGTCGTCAAGGCACGATCCATGCTATCATGACAGCACATGATGCACTTTGCGGGCCCGAACCCCACCTCGGCGGGGCAAATCAGGGCCTGAACCCACTATTCCGCTCCATCTGGAGGTTTTCCGGTGCTTCTCTGCAATTCTAGCAACCGCTGTGCCGTATTCGGCCTGATTCTTCCCTTTGCCATCTTGTGGGGGACCGCGGTGCCTGCAGGGGCCACGGGCTATCTGACGGATGCCGCGACCGGGGTGTCTGAACAATCCTTTGCCGCGGCCATCTGTGAGCTGGAAGACATGAACGCCGATGGACGGGCAGAGTTCCTGGTCGGGGCTCCTGGTGACAACCAGAACGGGTTGCAAGCCGGAGCGGTGTTTTACTACCGCAGCCGTCCGAACAATGCCCATGGTCAGCAACAGATCTGGCGAGGCGTCGGTGGCGAGAAGTTTGGTTTTGCCGTGGCGCGCATCGGCGATGTGAACAGTGACGGCATTCCGGATTTTGCCGTGGGCGCCCCCCTGTCCGACACCGGCGGTGCCGACAGTGGCCGCGTTTGCCTGTTCTGGGGAGGAAGCACGATTTCCTCGACTCCGAATCTGGTCATTGCCGGAGCCACCGGCGGCGACCAGTTCGGTTTCTCCATCAGTGCGGCCGGGGACTTCAACGGTGATGGCGAGGATGACTTCATCGTGGGTGCACCCTACCGCAATCAACCCGGCCTGGATTCCGGAGCGGCCTACGTCATCTTCGGTGACAACGGTGGGCCCAGCACCGATCTGGCCGATGCCCTGGTGCTCGGCGGAGAAATCGCCGGCAACCATTTCGGCTGGTCGGTCAGTGACGCCGGCAATTTCCTGGGCACGGCCAACGACTGTGTGGCCGTGGGGGCTCCCGACAACCTGGCTGCCGGGGCGGTCTATGTCTACGAAGGGGCCTCGTTTCCCTCTTCGCCCAATGCGGTGTTTGACAAGAAAATCGTCAATGGCGCCGCCGCTGCTCCGGGCAGCAAGTACGGCTTCAGTGTGGAGAATGCCGGCCGCTGGGACAATGACGGTTACGATGATCTGGCCATCGGTGCTCCGTTCTGCAACGAGTCGGCCATCGACGCGGGCCGGGTCGAGATCGTGTTCGGCGACACCTCACCGTCCTCCAGCGGCGATCGCTACGTCAATGGAGAGACCGCCACCGACAACCTGGGCTATGCCCTGGCCGGAGTGGGCGATGTTATCGGGACCGGGAGCGATGACCTGCTGATCGGAGCCCCCGGCTACGATGGAGACGCCTCCAACGGGGGACGTGCTTATCTGTTCGCCGGAGGGAGCTCCAGCAACAACGACGCCGGCAACCTGGAAGTGATTGCGGTGGACCCCCTGAATCCCGGGACATCGGCCAACGATCGCTTCGGCTGGGCGGTGTCTGCCGCCGGCCTTTTCGATGACGACGACAGCCTGGATTATGCCATTGGCGCCCCCGGCGGCAACATCGAGACCACCGCCGCCGCCGGCTATTGCTGGGTGCAGGACAGCGGGGGCGGCCTGGTGGGCTTGACCCTGCCGCAGTGGGATGTGGTCCGCACCGACCAGGGCACCGTCGAGGTGAGCTTCATTCTGGCGCTCGACCAGTCGGGCCTCCAGTCGCTGGCCCTTTCCCGTCTGGTGCCGGGTGCCCCGCCCCAGTTGCTGTGGGAGGGCTCTCCCCTGATGAATGAAGGGGTCACCGAGGGCCCGGCCATTTCTTTCGAGGGCCCGGTGTTTTCCTTCACCGACGCCACCGCCCCGGCCGGCGAGTTTTCCTACCGCCTGGCCGTCACGACCACCTCGGGGCAAACCTTCACCCTCGATTCCCTGGCCGGTCCCTCCGCCCAGCTGGTCAGCCGGATGCGCGTGGAACCCGCCTGGCCCAACCCCTTCAACCCGTCGGTTTCGGTACGCTTCCAGGCTCCGGTGGGCACCCGGGTCCAGTGCCGCGTCACCGACCTGCGGGGCCACCTGGTGACCGAGCTTTACGAGGGCCAGGGCTCTGGCGAGTGGCGCACCCTGACCTGGAATGGTCGCCATGATTCGGGTGCCCGGGTGGCATCGGGGATCTATCTGATCAGCGTGGAGGCCGGCAACGAACGCCAGGTCCAGCGCGTGGTCCTGGCCAAGTAAAGGGCCCCATGGACCGTATCGAACTGCACACCCACCTGGAAGGGTCGGTCACTCCGGCGCGTCTGATTGCTCAGGCCGAGAAGTACGGTCAGCCCGGCTTGCCTTTGGCCTGTCTGGACGAGACGGGAACGCGCTATCGGTTCGCGGGTTTCCACGGCTTTCTGGATCTCTACAAGAACGTCACGCTGCTGCTGAAGGAGCCCGCCGATTTCCGGGCCATCACCCTCGACCTGGGGCAACAGCTGGCCCGGGACGAGGTGGGCTATGCTGAGGTGATTGTCTCCTTCGGGGTGATGAAGCTGCGGGGCCTCGATCCGCTGCCCTTGCAACACGCCATCTGGGAGGCGGCGCAGCAGGTCCAGGAAACTCATGGTGTGACCATGCGCTTCCTGCCCGATGCGGTCCGGCAGTTCGGCCGGGATGAGGCCATGCGCGTCTGGGAGGCCGCGGCCACCTGCGGGCGTGCGCTGGGGGTGGTGGGGTTCGGTCTGGGCGGCGATGAAACCGCGGGCCCTGCTTCGAACTTTGCTTCCCTGTGCGAGGAGGTACGGCGCGAAGGTCTGGGCTTGTCTTTTCATGCGGGCGAGGTGACGGCCATGGGACGCAAGGCCGCAGACTCGGTGCGCCAGGCGGTCGAGGTCTGCGGCGCCGACCGGATCGGCCACGGCCTGGCCGCTCCCGGTGACCCTCTGGTCATGGGCCTGCTGGCGGCCCGGGGCACCTTCGTGGAGCTCTGTCCACGCTCCAACGTGGCCACGGGCAACCTGCGCCGGCTGGCTGACCACCCCGTGCGCGCCTTCCTCGACGCCGGCATTCCCTGCTGCCTCAATACCGATGACCGCACCCTGTTCGACCTCGATCTGGCCGGCGAGTATGCGGCCGCGGTGGAAACTTTGGATCTGACCGAGGCCGAGGTCACGCTGATGCATGAGCAGGCGCGGCAGGCGGCCTTCGGGCCCTGAAACTTTTAGCTGGAGGCGGGCCTTGGAATACAAGGGACTGGTGATCGGCGGGTTGTTGCCTGCCCTGGCGTTTGGTCTGGCGGGGATCCTGCAAAAATCGGCCTCGCGCTCCACCCCGGGCATGGGACCGTATCTGCTCTGCATCGGGCTGGGCGTTCTGTTGACAGGGGCGATTTACACCGCGATGACAACGGACCGCAACATTACCCTGCCCGCCGGGACGATGGCGCTGGGGATCGGGTTGTCCTGGGGTACGGGCATGCTCCTGGTGGGACTGGGGATCGGCCACTTCGCCGTTCCCCTGTCCAAGCTGGCCCCTCTGTATAACATGAACACCCTGGTGGTGGTCTTGCTGGCTCTGGTGTTCTTTGCCGAGGCCCGCGAGGTGATGGTGCCCCGTCTGGTTCTGGGTACCCTCCTGATCCTGGCCGGAGGTGCGGTGGTGGCCCGGTCTTGAACGATTTCATGGAATCCATTATTTCTCTTGCGCACACCTGAATTTCACCCATTATACCGCTCCGTTTTCATGGTATCTTGAAGGTGGCCTCAATTCTGGGGTTTCCTGGTCAGATGTTGGTTGCCGACCGGAAGGGGACGTGGCCATGTCCGATGAAAAGAAGCCTCCCGCCGCCTCGGAGTTCATCCTGCTGGATGGGGTGAGTTCCAGCTCCATTGACCTGACCGAAGACTACGGCCATCAGCATCTGGTGGCCTCCGATGCCAGCAGGCCCCTGCACGAAAGACTGGCCGCGTTCGAGGACGTGTACGAGAGCGAGGTGGGCGACACCTCCATCGTGCGGGCCCGGAACATCGAGCGGACCACCGGAATGCGTCAGCTTTTCCTGAAATTCGAGGGCAGCAACCCCAGCGGCACCCAGAAGGATCGGATTGCCTTCGCCCAGGCACTGGATGCGCTCCGCCGCGGCTTCGATGCCATGACCGTGGCCACCTGCGGTAATTATGGCGTGGCCTCGGCCACCGCCGCGATGATGGCCGGCCTCAAGTGTTTCGTCTTCATTCCCCAGACCTACCAGACCCGTCGCGCCAAGGAGATGGAAGACCTGGGGGCCCAGATCATCCGGACCACGGGGGATTACGAGGCGGCCGTCCTCGAGTCGCAAGCCTATGCAGATCAGCACGAGGTGTACGATGCCAACCCCGGCGGGGCCAACACCCTTTTGCAGTTGCAGGCCTACGGGCAAATAGCTTACGAGATCTACGATGATTTGCGGGACGCTCCCTTTCTGGTGGCGGTGCCGGCCTCCAACGGCACCACGCTGGCGGGCATTCATCATGGCTTTGTGAGTCTGTTCCGTCGCGGCAAGACCTCGCGCATCCCGCACATGGTTTGCGGCTCTGCCCACGGCAAGAATCCCATCGTGGTGGCCTGGCGCAAGAATCTGGACCACTGCGCCGATCTGCGGCCGGAAAGCATCAAGGAAACCGCCATCAACGAACCGCTGATCAACTGGCACAGCATCGACGGGGATCTGGCTCTCAATGCCCTGCGGCGCAGCGACGGCTGGGCGGCCGACGCCACCGACAAGGCCATGCGGGATGGGGCACGCCTGTTGCGCGACCAGGAAGGCTTGAATGTTCTGCCGGCCTCGACCGCCGGTCTGCTGGTGTTGCTGGCTCGCCACCAGCGGGAGCCCCTGCCGGGCGACCGTTACGTGGCCATCATCACGGGAAGGAAATGACATGGGTTCTTGGCCTGAAGGCGTGGCAGTTGTCTACTGTCAGGGGGCGTTCAACACCACCAACGGGAAAACAGCGCATGGCCTGGTGCGCCGTAGCGAACGGTATCCGGTGCTTTGCGTCATCGATGCCGAGTATGCCGGACAGGATGCGGGCATGGTCCTGGATGGTCGGCCCCGGGATATTCCCCTGGTGGCCAACCTGGCCCAGGCCCTGGCGCTGGCCGATCAGGAAGGAGTGAAGCTGACCCACTTCGTGGTGGGGTTGGCCCCGGACGGGGGACGCTTGCCGGGCCTGGCGCGCAACGATGTGGCGGCGGCCCTGAGGCATGGTCTGCATGTCGACAGCGGCCTGCACGATTTTCTGAGCGAAGATCCCGAACTGGCCAGCCTGGCGCGCGACCACCGGGTCGTGATTCGTGACGTGCGTAAAACACCTCCTCGCAGTGAGTTACACTTCTTTGAAGGGCGTATCAACGAGGTCGATGCCTTCAAGGTGGCCATTCTGGGCACCGATTCTGCGGTGGGCAAGCGCACCACGGCCTGGTTGATGGTCGACGCCTGGCGCAAGGCGGGCCGGTGCACCGAAATGGTGGGCACCGGGCAGACGGCCTGGCTCCAGGGCGCGCGCTATTCCCTTATTCTGGACTCGCTGATCAACGACTTCGTGGCCGGCGAGATCGAGCATGCGGTCTGGTCCTGCTGGTCCGAAGCAAAGGCCGAGATCATAGTCCTGGAAGGCCAGGGCAGCCTGATGAACCCGGCCTATCCCGGCGGGTTCGAGTTGCTGGCGGCCGGCCGCCCCGACGTGGTGGTGATGCAGCACGCCCCGGCCCGAAAAGAGTACGATGGTTTTCCCGGCCACCAGATGCACGACCTCCCGACCCAGATTCAGGCCGTGGAACTCCTGTCCGGCAAGCCGGTGGTGGCGGTCACCTTGAATCACGAATTGATGGCATCCGACGAGATCGATGCTGCCTGTGCCGTCATCACCCGGGAAACAGGCCTGCCGGCCTTCGACGTCCTGCGGGACGGGGCCGATCAGCTGATCGCACACCTCGATGATCGCCTGGCGCAGCATGCCCAGGCCCGGAAGGAATAACCATGGCGCCGGCATCCCTGAAAGATCCCTTGCTGCCTTTGCTGGTCTGGGATCGGCTGGAAATTGGGCCGCCCCGCATCGAGGCGAAGCGCATCCGCGCCGCCTACACCGTGGTCAGGGACGGGCAAACCGAGTCCATCGACCTGACTTACTCCTGGGAGGAAGAGGTTTTCGACCCCGCGCTGCCCCAGGACGTCAACCTGGCGGGGATGATCCTGGCCCAGCTGGCCCTGAACTACGGTCTGTTCTGCCGGGAGATGGTATTTCACGGCCCCTTCGACGAGCGCGACCGGCGCTTCCTGACGGATATGGCGCGCAATACGGCGCGGGAGATCTACGTCAACAAGTTCCTGATGCCCAATCCTTTCCTGGTGGGCGAGGCGGCCAAGTTGCCTGCCGAACGCCGGGACGATTACCTGCGGGCCAAGCTGGTTTTCCCCGACGCCGTGGGCGAGGTGGACGTGCCGGCCTGGGGGCAGGGGCACAGCGACTGCTGTGTGCTGAGCAGCGGCGGCAAGGACAGCTTGCTGAGTTATGGCCTGTTGAACGAGGTGGGGGTGAAGTGTCACTCTGTCTTCATCAACGAGTCGGGCCGGCACTGGTTCACCGCTCTGAATGCCTATCGCGCCTTCAAGGAGGACGTGCCGGGCACCGCCCGGGTCTGGACCGATTGTGACCGGGTCTTCAACTGGATGCTGCGCCAGCTTCCTTTCGTGCGGCCTGACTACGCCAAGGTCCGGGCCGACATCTACCCGGTGCGGTTGTGGACCGTGGCGGTGTTTCTGTTCGGGGCCTTACCGCTGATGAAAAAGCGGGGCATCAGTCGCCTGGTCATCGGCGACGAGTTCGACACCTCGATCCGGGCCCGCTTCAAGGGGATCACCCACTATGCGGGCCTGTACGACCAGAGCCGCTGGTTCGACCAGGCTCTCAGCCGCTACTTCCATCGCAAGGGGTGGAAGGTGCACCAGTTCTCGGTGCTGCGGCACCTGTCCGAGCTCCTCATCGAGAAGATCCTGGTGGAGCGCTACCCTGACCTGCAGGCCCTGCAGGTTTCCTGTCATGCGGCGCACCGCGGCCAGGAAAACGAAAAGGTGGGACCGTGCGGGCGATGCGAGAAGTGCCGCCGCATTGTCGGCATGCTGTCGGCCCTGGGCGCCGATCCCGGCCGCTGTGGGTACACTCCCGAGCAGATCCAGTGGTGCCTGAAGGAGGTCCTGGCCCGAGATGTGAAGCAGGAGAGCGAAGGGGTGGATCAGATGGCCCTGCTGCTGCACGAGCGCGGTCTCTGGGATTCGGAAAAAGCTCTGCCGGCGCCCCATCCGGAAGTTTTGCAGCTGCGCCTGGACAAGGAACATGCGCCGTTGACCACCATGCCCACCGATCTGCGCGGCCCGGTGCTGGATCTATGCGGGCAACATGCTCAGGGGGCGGTGACCCGCAGCGGACGCATGTGGGTGCCGTGTGATCCGAGACAGGAATCTGACTTCAACCTGTCGGCCATGCACCAGACCGTGATGCCGCCGGCGGAGGACAAGCTGGATCTCAACGGAAAGGAGTCCTGGCTGCTGGCGCACCTGACCTGGCCAGAGGCCGAAGCCCGCTTCCGTGAAACGGACCTGGTGCTGCTGCCGGTGGGGGCCATTGAACAGCACGGGCCGCATCTGCCCCTGGACACCGACGCCTACGACGCCGACCATCTGGCCCGCCAGGTGGCCGCGGCCTGCAGCGATCCCAAGCCCCTGGTGCTGCCCTTGATTGCCTATGGCGTTTCGTATCACCACGAAGATTTTCCTGGCACCTTGTCGGTGACCAACGAAACCATGGCCAAGATCGTCTATGACGTGGGCATGGGGGTGGCGCGCTGCGGAGCCACCAAGCTGGTGATCATCAACGGCCATGGCGGCAATGGGCCGGCCCTGGCCTTTGCCGCGCAGATGATCAACCGGGATGCACGCATCTTCACCTGCGTGGAGTCGGGCGAAACCAGCGACGTGGATATTGACGGGCTGGCCGAAACGCCCAACGATGTGCATGCCGGGGAGGTAGAGACCAGCACCACCCTGGCCCTGCGTCCCCACCTGGTGCGCATGGACAAGGCGCGGTCGGCGGTGCCCAGCTTCTCCAGCCGTTTTCTGGATTTCACCAACCAGCGCTCCGTGGACTGGAATGCCTATACCCATCGGATTTCCCCGACTGGCGTGCTGGGCGACCCCACCAAGGCCACCCCGGAAAAGGGCAAGCTCATGTGGGATCTGATCGTCAACAACCTGGTCGAATTCGTCGAGGACCTGAAAAGCCTCTCCCTGGACGAAATTCACCAGCGCAGGTATTGAAATGAAGATCTCGCGTGCTGAAGCCTGGCGCTGTGACATGCCCCTGGCTGAGCCCTACGCAATCGCCTACGAGACGGTGGACAAGGCGGCCAATATCTTCCTGGTGATCGAGGCCGGCGGCTTGCGCGGTTGTGGCTGCGCGGCTCCTGACGAGCCGGTCACCGGGGAAACACCGGAAGCCACTCTGGCCCTGTTTCAGGACCAGATCGTGCCGGCGCTGAAGGGCCGTGATCCGCTGCGCCCGGCTTACCTGCTGGACCAGTTGGAATCTTTGCTGCAGGGTCGTCCCTCGGCCCGCGCGGCGGTGGACATGGCCCTGTGGGATTTGATGGGGCACGCCTCCGGCTTACCCCTTTGGCGCATGTTCGGGGGCTATCGGCGGCGCATCCTGACCAGCGTCACCATCGGGATCTTACCGGTGGACGAAACGGTGGCTCGGGCTCGGGATTTCATCGGGCAAGGTTTCCAGTGCTTGAAGCTCAAGGGCGGGCTGGATCCCGACCTGGATGCCGAACGCGTGCTGAAAGTGCGTGAGGCCGTGGGTGAACGTATTCGCCTGCGGTTCGACGCCAATCAGGGCTACACAGTGGAGCAGACCATGGCCTTCGTGGCGGCGGTACGCCGGGGCAAGCTGGAACTCATCGAACAGCCGACGCCGAAGGGAGAACCCCACCTTCTGGGGCGTGCGGCCGCCAGCGTGTCCTTGCCGGTGATGGCCGACGAAAGCCTGGTTTCCCTGCGCGATGCCTTCAAGCTGGCACGCCGCGACCTGGCCGACATGGTGAACGTGAAGCTGATGAAGGTGGGAGGGCTGAGCGAGGCTCTGAAAATTGACGCCGTTTCCCAGTCCGCGGGCATCGAGGTGATGGTCGGCTGCATGGATGAGGCTGCTCTGGGGATCGCCGCCGGGCTGCAGTATGCCCTGGCCCGTCGCAACGTCCACTTCGCCGATCTGGACGGGCACCTGGACCTGCTGGACGATCCCACCGATGGTGCGGTGATCCTGCAGGATGGGTGGTTAATCGCGAAGGAAGAGCCGGGACTGGGATTCACCTTCCCGGCGTGAGAAAACGTCCTGGGCCGTTCAGCCCAGGACGGTCTCCAGGTATTTCAGAGCCGCAGGCCCCAGATTCTCACCGGAACTGGTGCCCACCACTGCGCCCTTGCTGTCGGCCACCACGACCACGGCCTGCTTGGTGCTGCCGGTGGCCTTGAGCTGGTCGGTCACGGCTCCATCCCAGTCGGGCAGGATGATGACATATTCCTTGGGGTCCAGCTCCTCGGGCAGCTTGCCGGCCGCCTTCAGGTAGGCTTTTTCCAGCTCGGGCTTCACCATCCCGTGGAACATGCTGGGAAACGAGCGCAGGTCCACGATCGAGGCGATGACCACGCGCTGAGCCTCAGGGTATTTTTCCCGGACGGAATTGTTGACCTCGAAGGCCGCCTTGGCCGTGTCCTGGCCATGGCAGACCAGCACGGTGGGGCGTCCCAGCCGGGACAGCTTGATCTCCATCCGGCCACCGGCGCTGTGGAGAATCTTGTCGGGTAGGAGCATCTCAGCCCTCCAGCATCTGGTTGAGTCGGTCGATCTCCACCTGGATCTGCTCTTCTTCCAGGCGGGGAAACAGGATCTCTGGTTTCCCCAGTGATCGGCCGCTGGGCAGGTCCACTTGACCTTCTTCCCACCCTCCTTGCCAGAGGTCGGTTTCCATGCCGAACCAGCTCCAAAGTTTTTCCATGCCGAAGGGCACCACCGGCGCCAGCATCAGACACAGCATGCGCAGGATCTGGAACACCACGCCCAGGCTCTGGGCGCAGCGCTCACGGTCATCCTTGCGGGTCTTGAAGGGAGCGGATTCGTCGAAGTACCGGTTGCCCACCTGACCGGCGTGGAAGCAGGCTTCCATGGCGGCCTTGATCTCGAACTTCTCCAGATGCGCGGCCCATTTTTCCAGATCGGCCTGGACCTCGGCCAGGGCCTGACGGTCCAGATCGGTCATGGCCTCGCGGGACCACTCGGGCACCTGACCCTCGAAGTGCTTGTGGGTGAAGCTGAACACGCGGTTGACCAGGTTGCCGAAATTATTGCCCAGCTCGTTGTCGTTGCGGGCCAGGAAACCTTCCCAGGTGAAGTTCATGTCCCGTGTCTCGGGCAGGTTGCGGGCCAGTGTGTAACGCAGGGGATCGGGGCTGAACTTCTCCAGGTAGTCGGGCAACCACACGGCAAAGCCGCGGCTGGTCGAGAGCTTTTGCCCTTCCAGGTTCAAGAACTCGTTGGCCGGCACGTTTTCCGGCAAGATGTAATCCTCGCTGTGGGCCATCAGCATGGCCGGGAACATCACCGCGTGGAAAAACACGTTGTCCTTGCCGATGAAGTGCACCAGCCGGGTGTCCTCCTGCTGCCACCAGGTTTTCCAGGCTTCGGGATCACCCTGGCCGGCGGCCCATTCACGGGTGGCGCTGATGTAGCCGATGGGCGCCTCGAACCACACGTAGAACACCTTGCCGTCGTGGTCGGGCAAGGGCACGGGCACTCCCCAGTCCAGGTCGCGGGTGACGGCACGATCTTGCAGCCCGTCCTTGAACCAGCCCCGGCAATACTGCTTGACGTTGTCCTTCCACTCGGGATGCGCGTCAATCAGGGCGATCAGCCTGTCCTGCCAGTCACCCAGGGGCAGAAACCAGTGGGTCGTTTCGCGAAGTTCCAGGGGGCTGTTGTCCTGAGCATTGCGAGGATTCACCAGCTCGGTGGGGTCCAGGGATGATCCGCAGGCCTCGCACTGGTCACCGCGTGCACCCTCGCTGCTGCACTTGGGGCAGGTGCCCTCGATGTAGCGGTCGGCCAGAAAGCGTTTCTGGCTGGGACTGTAGAACTGCTCGGTGGTCTTCTGACGGAACACTCCCTGGCTGTGCAGGTCGGTGAAGAAAGCCTGAGCTGTCTCGGTATGGACCGGGCGGCTGGTCTGGCTGAAGTTGTCGAAGCTCATCCCGAAACCCTCGAACGATTTCTTGATCGAGGCGTGATTCCGGTCCACCAGTTCCTTGGGGGTGATGCCCTCGCGCTCGGC
The DNA here is from genome assembly GCA_036351155.1 of Candidatus Krumholzibacteriia bacterium. Classification (GTDB taxonomy): domain Bacteria; phylum Krumholzibacteriota; class Krumholzibacteriia; order LZORAL124-64-63; family LZORAL124-64-63; genus LZORAL124-64-63. Next base: position 35,146 of record JAZBOO010000110.1, read on the forward strand.
CGTCAGGGTGATGGGCACACCATATTCATCGCTTCCGCAGATATACAGGACCTCTTCACCCCGCATGCGCAGATAACGCGCGTAGATGTCGGCGGGCAAATAGGCGCCGGCCAGGTGGCCCAGGTGGATCTCGCCGTTGGCATACGGCAGGGCGCTGGTGACCAGGGTCCGCTTGAATTTGGAGCTCATCATCGCCTCCGAAAGGGGGGTGGTCCGCAGCCGGTGGTGGTTGCGTGCAGGAGAAGAATCTAAATCAATGGCGGAGGTTTATCAACGTGAGGCTAAGGACTCGTCCAGCGGAGGCAGGGGAGTGGTTCCGTAAACGTGCGCTTCCAGCCAGTCGTGACAGTCGATGTTGGTCAGGATCAAGATGGCCTCTTCCAGCTTGGCCCGGGTCAATCCTTGCTCGTCACGCGTCTGGTAAAGATGCCGCAACACCAGGTCCAGTGGTGCCCTCTGGCCGGATCGCTCGCCGATGTAGCGGTCCAGGGCCATGCACGCCGCCGTGGAACCCGCATAACCGTAGCTGATGATGTCTCGACCGGCCATGACCTGACTGGCGGCCTCGGCGATGGGGATTTTTCCCATCAGGTCGCTCCCGGCGTAATCCCGCTCCACGCGGGCCCGGATGATGGCACGCGAGTGCTCCAGCTCCCATATCCCGGCCGCGGCCAGGATGCGTGAGGAATACCAGGTGGTGGCTCCTTCGGTGAACCACAGGGTGCTGGGATCGGTCTGCTTGATGGCCTCGCCCAGCCAGCCGTGGAACATCTCGTGAGCAATCACGCTGGCGGCCTGTTCCTGCAGTACACCCCACGTGGTTTGCGGGTCAATCAGGACCAGCACCGAGTTGCCTGTGTGTACGCCGTAAACATCGAAGCCTTCGGGGGAATGGACTTCATTGGCCGCCAGCAGTACCGTGATCTGATCGGACGGGGCCGACCCGAAAAAACCGATTTCTGTCCGCGCCACCGAACGGACCAGATTCATGACCCGTTCGTCGGTGAAATACCAGTCGCGATCGGTGGCATACTGGATGACACAATCCCTGGCCTGGTCAGAAAGCACCCGCAGGTTGCCGCAGATGATCAAGCTGTTGTTCAGGTCGGCCAGATTTCGGGGATGGTAGAAAAGGTTGGCCGGCACCGGCATCGCCGTGGTGGGTTCATCCTCGGGATCCCGTGCCGTGCCCAGCCCCGGCGCGGACTGGCCTGGCTGAAAACCCTCGCCGAAACCCAGGTGGGCATCCTGGGCGGGCGCACGATCGGCCGCCATTCCCGGGAAGGCTGCCGTCTGGTCGTTGCGCACCAGAGCGGGCCAGGGCACCAGCAGTTCCAGATTGTGGGGATTGTGAATGGTCACCGTGAGGTCCTTCACCGGAACTCCCACCGGCTCCAGGAACACCTCGAACCCGGCCGCCCGAATTCCCCCGTTCACCTGGGTCGAAATATGACGCCGGATGTCCGTCTCCAGGCTGCTGCTGGGCATCAGGTCCACCCGGTAAATGAACCCGGTCCGCCTGGCCCCATCGGTTTGCAACCGCCAGCCATCCTGGGTGGGATCGATGATCAGATGCCTTCCCTGGCTCCCATCCTCCCCGATGGCGTGGGCAATGGGGGCACTGATGGTGACTCCGTTGTCATCTCCATTCACCCCGGGGGGGAACTCCAGATCCAGATTCCCGGGCAACGGTCCTTCGGCCAGCAAGGTGATGGTCAGGCTGCCCTGGGGGGCCTCCGTCAGGTCGATTTCATAGGTCAGCTCGATGGGCTTCTGAGGGTGGGGCAACAGAGGCCACGCCACCGCCACCAGCAGCAGGAGAATCACCAGCAGACGCACCGCTCTCCACTGGGCTTTCCTGCTCGGACGGGGGTCGGCTTCGTCCGGGGAACCCGCCCCCTTCTCGGGCGTGTCGGGCTTCTCCCCCCGGCGAGCCTTGTAGCGTTCCAGTGCGGTTTGCGATTTCCTGGACAAGCTGGATCTTCCTCTGCACGGTTTCTGCGGCCGGTGTTTTTTCCGGAACAACCGGATGGTTCCCTGTTGTTCCTGATTGTTCCCTGTCGTTCCTCGAATTGAGGACCTCACAGTCGGAGGATGCAACCGCCGTGCCGCTGTACTATGCTCTGGGCGACAATAACTTTTCCTTCCCGTGAAAGGTCGCCGAACGATGGATCTCAAGTTGCGCGGAAAAACCGCGCTGGTCACCGCGGGCAGCCGGGGATTTGGCAGGGCTGTGGCCCTGGAACTGGCGCGCGAGGGCGCCCACATCGCCATGTGCGCTCGAGGCGAAGAAGATCTGGCGCAGGCCGCCACCGAGGTCCGTGCCGCCGGCAGGGAAGTCTGGGGCGAAGCGGCCGGCAAGCTCCTCATCCAGCCGCTGGACGTGACCGACCACGAGGCCGTCTCCGGCTTTGTGACCCGTGTCGAGAACGAGCTGGCGCCGGTGGATCTCCTGCTGGTCAATGCCGGCGGCCCCCCCGCAGGGAACTTCGAAGACCTGGAGCTTTCCCACTGGGAGGCGGCCTACCGCCTGACCATTGAAAGCGCCGTCCGTCTGTGCCAGCTGGTCTTGCCGGGCATGAAGGCCCGGGGCTTCGGTCGTATCGTCAGCATCACCTCCGTGAGCGTGTGTCAACCGGTGGAGAACCTGGTGCTCAGCAGCGTTCTGCGCCCGGCCATCCAGGCCTTGACCCGCACCCTGTCGGCCGAGTCGGCCGCGTATGGCGTGACCGTCAATGCCGTGGCTCCCGGCTTTCACACCACCAGCGCCGTGGAGCGGCTGATCACCAAGAAAGTGGAGCTCACCGGCTGCACCCCCGACGAGGTGATTGCCGGCTGGACCCGGGAAATCGACATGGGCCGCCTGGGCAGACCCGAGGAGCTGGCCGCCTTGATCGTTTTCCTCATGTCCGAACGCGCCAGCTATATCACCGGGCAGGGCATTGTGTCGGATGGGGGCTGGGTCAAAGGCCACTTCTAGGAATTCGCCCGGCTTGACATCCCGGCCAATGAAGCTACATTATCGGTCAACGAGTTGCGAAGATATAAGGCTGAACTGGAGGCTTCCTCCTTCTTGGTGTCAGCCCATTGACTGACTATTTTCGAAAGATCAGGCCATGCTTGAGTTTGCCCTTTTCATCGTATTCTGGATTGTCCTGGTGAATTTCATATTCCCCAAGATGGGCCTGAAGCCCGGTTGAGGCCCCAGCGCCTGCTCGATCGGCGATCGGGAACCGGAGAACAAAAAAACCACCCAACCGGAAATCAAGCCCGGCGAATAAAGTGGAGGTGTGGCGATGCCACTTTATGAGTTCACCTGCAAGAAATGCGGACACAATTTCGAAGAGTTGATGACCCTCAGCGAAGTCGAGTCCGGCAAGACCAAGTGCCCGGCCTGCAGCTCGAAACGCCTCGAGCGCGGTTTTTCCAGCTTTGCCACCGGCGGTGGGGACAGCCTGGGCTCAGGTGGGTTCTCGGGCGGCGGCTGTGGCAGTGGCGGCGGCGGCTTCACCTGAGGCTAGCCAGCCAGGGCGACCGTGTGTCGTCAACAAGATCATGCGCGCCGGAAGCCTCGGGTTTCCGGCGTTTTTTCTGAGAGTGGGCCGATAGGACGGCGAACATTCCCGGACCTGGGATGACCGCTGATGCACCAGGGCATGACACGCACTGCACAGCGTGGTCAGGTTCTCGGGATCGTGGGTCCCGCCCCGGGCGCGGGGGATGATGTGGTGGATCTCCAGGAAGTGGGTGTGGGGGCAGCCGGGAGTCTGGCACCGGTGGCGGTCGCGGGCGAGGACCAGGCGCCGCGTTCTGGGCGGAATGGTGGTGGTGTTGCGGTGGTCTGGCTCGCTGATCTGGGCGTCGCACTGGAGGCGCGCGGTTTCCTCGGGCGAAAGCGTGAGCTCCCCGCGCGCCGTCTGGACCGTGGTCTTTTCACAATCCGGGCACTGGTGCACGTGGATCTGGACCGGGGGCGCCGTGGTGGGTTTTTCCAACGGGTTGGAATTTCCATCAACGAAATTCTGCATCACTTCCAGCAGCGCCTCGACCTTGTCTGCCGGCAAGCCGCCCTGCTTGCGCAGCTTCTCCCACAGGGCTTCGTAGCGGGCCAGCTGGGTGGGTGTCATTTCCAGGATCACGCGCTGGGGGATGGGGGCGGCCGGCACGGGCTCCTCGGGAAAAATCGCCACCTGTCCTTTCGCCACCTCGGCAGCCCGGGCCTTGGCTTTTTTCACCGTGCTTTTCAACCGGGCGTGCGACTGGGTCAGCGCCAGATCCACCCACTCCTTCTCGGTTTCCGGACTGGCCACCGCCACAATGGTGCGGGTGCGGCCATACCCCAGCTTCCCCTCTTCGACCTTCTTTTTCACAGCGGGCAGCTCATCCAGCTTCTCGCAGATCTTCATGAAGTCGTAGGCCTTGGACTGACTCCAGCCCAGCTCCTGCTGGGCATACAGGGGCATGGAGGAGTACCCCAGCTCACGGTACAGCTTCCGCTGGCGAATCTCGCCAAACCAGAGAATGGCGTTCTGGCGGGCCATTTCCATGGCGTGGTTTGCTTTTTTGAGGTGCTGGTCGGCCGATTTGGCGGGTAATCCCTTAATAAACGTGAGCATAGCGCTATCCTCGATCTTGAAGCCTTTGGGAGGCTTTATCAAGATAGCGAACACAACACGAATCCGCCAGGAGAAAAGCGTAAAAAACACAAAATTCTAGAAAAACACCAGAGGGCCCCGACCTTTTCCAACCAGTTGGAAAACCCAAACCCAACGGGCACCATCACTTGAAAACGCCCCTGACCCCTCGCCGCCGCCGCAGGGCATCTCGCGCTCGATCGCCCAGGAAGTGGCCCCAGAGCAAAACGGCCCCACCCAGGATCCATCCTGCGAAGACATCGACCACGTAGTGGTAGCGGTTGTAGACCGTGGACATGCACAGGAGCACGAAAATCACGGTCATGGGCCAGCGCCAGCGAGGGAATCGCGTCCACACATACCACCAGGGCACCATGGAGCCCGCGACGTGGCTGCTGGGAAAGGCGGCCCCCAGCAGGGCGCCGTTGTTGTGGATGTAGCGCATGATGTCGGTGAACACCCAGCCGCCCACATCCACGTATCCCGCCCGGAAGTACTTGGGTCCCCAGGCAGGCCACAGGGTGTACAGGGTGTAGCAAATCAGCATGACCACGCTGAGGTCACGCACGAAGTCGCGCAGGATGTCCCAGCGTTTCTTCTCGCTCAGGCCGGGTGTGGTGAACACCAGCAGGACCACCGAGGCCGACAGGAAGTAGTAGGAGAAGTAGGCGAATTCCATGAGTTCGTGGAACCAGGGCCAGGGCCAGGCGCGCGACCACTCCAGGCTGGGCTGGAAACCGAAAATCCGTTCCTCGAGGGCAATCAGGGCCGGGTCCAGGCTGTTTTCGAATTCGAAGAAGATCAGCCCCAGATATTCCATCTCGGCGTAGAACATGCCGAAGATCAACGGCAGATAGATTTCGCCGGCCAGGCGGGGCACGAAGTGCTGCCGGCTCCGCAGAAAAGGGGCGACGAACCAGATGGCCAGGGCCATCACGCCGTGGATGACCGCATTGCGCCAGGGTTCCGGAAAAACCCCGGGATTCAACAGGGGGTAGAAGGCGCTGACCAGCAGGTAGACCACCGCCAGCCGGTCGATATTCATGCGGCGCAGGGCCAGCTGGGTGAACAGATGGGTCAGGTTCATGGCGCTCCCTGTTCCCGCAGGAAATCCATGGTGGTCCGGAAACCCCGCTCCAGATCGAATTGCGCCCGAAATCCCGTGTCGCGGTTCAGGCGGGAGCCATCGCAGGCCCAGCCTTCAGCGTCCAGGTCGGCCAGGCGGTCGGCATTCAGCACGGGGGACCTGGCCGCCCGACCCCGACCCACGACGGCCGCAGCCAGCTTCAACAACCCCAGGGGCAGGGGAAGTACCCGGACCTTGCGCCCGGCGGCCTGGCCCAGAGCGGCGGCCAGCTGGGGCCAGGAATAGCCGGCCTGGCCATCGTCCACGAAGTAAGGGCCCACCGCTTGCTCCGACGCCAGCAGAGCCAGCGCCGCCGCCGCCGCATCCCGGCCGTCCACCAGGGACAGACCTGTGATCGATTGGCCAATGCGGGCGGTCAACCCCCAGCGCGCGGCCTTGAACAGGGGCACAAACTCGGTGTCGCGGGGCCCGTACAATCCCGGGGGCCGCAGGCTGACACACCGGAAATCCCAGTCACCCTCCAGGGCCAGCTGCTCGGCGGCCCGCTTGCTGCGCCCATAGGCGGTGATGGGGTGACACTCCGCAGTTTCCACGGCTGGCCGGGAAAGCGGCGCCGGTCCATGGGCGGCCAGACTGGACACCAGCAAGAAAACGTGATCCGCCACGCCGGCCCATTCCTGCTGGGCCGCCTCGAGAAGCACGCGCGTCGTGTCCACGTTGGCCTTCCGGTAGTCCTCTTCCCGGGTGGCCGACACCACGCCCGCGCAGTGCACCACGGCCTCGCTGCCGGCGACGAAAGCGCGACAATCCGCGGCCGACCCCAGGTCTATTTCCACGATCTCGACCGGCTTGCCCTCCAGCCAGCGCAGATTGCTGGTGGCCCGCACCGAAACACGCACCCGGCATCCGGCGGCCAGCAGCTGGTCGGCAATATGGCTGCCCAGAAATCCGGTGGCTCCGGTCAGGGCCACCCTCCGGCCTCTCAGAGGAGTCAGGTCAGGTCCACTCATCGCACCGAGCGCTCGTAAACGCGGTAGGTCTTGTAGCAGTCGGCACCGTAGCCGTGCATGATCTTGTTCATGGGCTCGTTGTCCGCCAGCACCCAGGAGCACTCACCCTTGGCAATGCCGTCCTTGAACGAGGCGGTCATGGTCTTGTAGACCAGGGCCAGATCCACGCCCAGGGTGCGGTACTCGGGCAACACACCCATCAACAGGGTGCGGGCCTGGTCGATCTTCCGCTTGCCCAGCAGGAACTTCAACCATCCGAAGGGAAAAAGCTTCCCCTTCAGAGGCTGCAAGGCCATGTTGAAGTCCGGCACCGTCAGGGCAAAACCGATGGGCTTTCCTTCCATCTCGGCGATCAGCAGGTAGTCGGGATTGACCATGGATTTCATGTCCTTGGCCATGTAGTTGAAGTCATCGTCATCCAGGGGGATGAAACCCCAGTTCTGACTCCAGCAGTCGTTGTAGAGCTGACGGATGATGGCCGCATCCTCGAAGAAATTCTTCTTGTCCATGGAGCGGATCACCAGGCCGGGCCGGGACATGATCCGCTCCAGGAACCGCACCATCTTCTCGGGGAACTCACCGCCGGTGTCCAGCCACCAGGCCACGAGGTCCTTGGCTCCGGTCAACCCGAAGTCGACCAGCTGCTGTTCGTAGTAACGCGGGTTGTAGGGCATGCCCAGCACCGGGCGGGTGAACTGGCCGTCGACCTGCAGGCCGTACCAGTCGTGGTTGCTGGTGAAGCACCCGGGTCCGCGCATGGTATCCATACCCTGGTCGGCGATCCACTGGCGCGCCGTGTCCAGCAGCAGCTGGGCGGCCTCGGCGTGGTCATCCACCTCGTAGAAGCCGAAGAAACCCACCTTCTCGTCATGATGTGTGTTGTTGTACTGGTCCACGCAAGCGCCGATGCGCCCGATGACCTGCCCCTCCTCCTCGGCCAGCCAGAGCTGGCTGACAGCATGGTTGTAAAAGGGATTCTTTTTCTTGTCGAAGAAATGTTTCAGCTCGGTCAGCAGGGGAAACACATGGTGGGGATCGTCACGATAGATGCGATAGGGCACCTGCAGGAACTGGTCGAGCTGCTTGCCGTCCGTGACCGGGACGATATTCACCGACATGTTTCACTCCCTTGAAAGAAGGGCCCGGGAAGATGCCTGCCCGGGCCCGCACAACCACTGGCTTGTCCGGTCCGGTCAAGCGGGGATGATGTTCAGTTCCTTGCCCACCTTCACCATGATGTCCATGGCCTGGTGGATCTCGTCCTCGGTGTGGGTGGCCATCAGGCTGAGCCGGATCAGAGCGTTGCCCTGGTCCACGGCGGGGCTGACCACCGGGTTGACGAAAACGCCTTCCTCGGCCAGCCGTGTGCACATGACAAAGGCGGTCATGTCCTCGCCCACCACCGCGGGAATGATGGGGGTCTCGCTGGGGCCGGTGTTGAACCCGGCGTCCTTCAGGCGGGCGCGCATGATGTCGTTGTTGCGCCACAGGGCCTCGTGCCGCCAGCTCTCCTCGAGCATGACGTCCACCGCAGCCGAAACCGAGGCCACCGAGCCGGGAGGCATGCTGGCCGAGAACATCAAGGCTCGGGCCGTGTGCTGGATGTAGTGCATGACGTCGGCGTCGCCGGCCACGAAGCCGCCCACCGAGGCCGGGGGCATGCTGGCCGAGAACATCAGGGCGCGCGCGGTGTGCTGGATGTAGTGCATGACATCGGTGTCG
>JAZBOO010000111.1:0-11818 GCA_036351155.1 Candidatus Krumholzibacteriia bacterium
CCGTGCCTGGGACCACCGGCACGCCGGCGGCGCGCATCTTGCGGCGGGCCGAAAGCTTGTCGCCCATCAGGTCCATCGATTCCGCCGTGGGGCCGATGAAGGCCATCCCGGCGGCTTCCACGGCCTTGCTGAAGGGACCGTTCTCGGAAAGGAATCCGTAGCCGGGATGAATGGCATCGGCACCGGTCAATTTGGCCGCAGCGAGCACATTGTCGGCCACGAGGTAGCTTTCCGAGGCGGGGGCCGGTCCGATGGGCACGGCCTCATCGGCCATGAGCACATGCAGAGCACAGCGATCAACCTCGGAATAGACGGCCACCGTGGCGATGCCCATGTCCTTGAGTCCCTGGATCACCCGGACGGCTATTTCGCCCCGGTTGGCAACCAGCACTTTCTTGAATTTGCGAATGGCCAAGATCTTCTCCCTACAGGGGAATGTTGCCGTGCTTCTTGGGCGGCAGTTCCTGTTTCTTGTTGCGCAGGTTGTTCAGGGCCATGATGAGCTGGCGTCGGGTGTCGGCGGGCTCGATCACGTCGTCCAGATAACCCAGCCCAGCGGCGATGAATGGATTGGCGTAGGTCTCGTTGTATTCGTCGACCAGCTTTTTCCGCGCGGCCTCGGGGTCCTTGGCCTGGGCCAGCTGGTTGCGATACAGGATGTTGACGGCCCCCTCGGGTCCCATGACGGCCAGCTCGGCGCCGGGCCAGGCCACGTTCCAGTCGGCCCGGATGTGCTTGCTGTTCATCACATCGTAAGCCCCTCCGTAGGCCTTGCGGGTGATCACCGTCAACTTGGGCACGGTGGCCTCGCAGAAGGCGAACAGGAGCTTGGCGCCGTGCTTGATGATCCCCCCGTATTCCTGCTCGGTCCCCGGCAGGAAGCCGGGCACATCTTCGAGCACCACCAGGGGGACGTTGAAGCAGTCGCAGGTCCGGACGAACCGTGCGCCTTTCAGGCTGGCGGCAATGTCCAGCACACCGGCCTGGAACTTGGGCTGATTGGCCACGATGCCCACCGGTTGACCGTCGAGCCGAGCAAAACCGCAGATCAGGTTCTGGGCGTGGCGAGGCTGAACCTCCATGAAGTCCCCCTCGTCCACCACCAGGCGGATCACGTCCAGCATGTCGTAGGGTTTGCGGTTGTCCTCGGGGATCAGGGTGTTGAGCTTTTCCTCGCGACGATCGGGCTGGTCGTTGGGCACGGTGCGGGGAGGATCCTCGAGATTGTTCTGGGGCAGGAAGCTCAGCAGGCGCCGGGTCATCAGCAGGCAATCGGCATCGGTGGCGGCCATGAAGTGGGCCACTCCGCTCTTGGTGCTGTGGGTGTTGGCGCCGCCCAGTTCCTCGAAGGACACATCCTCGTTGGTCACCATCTTGATGACGTTGGGCCCGGTCACGAACATGTAGCTGGTCTGGTCCACCATCAGGGTGAAATCGGTGATGGCTGGGGAGTACACGGCGCCGCCGGCGCAGGGGCCCAGGATGGCCGAGATCTGCGGGATCACTCCCGAGGCCATGGTGTTCCGCCAGAAAATTTCCGCGTAGCCGGCCAGGGAGCGGACACCCTCCTGGATCCGGGCGCCGCCGCTGTCGTTCAGGCCGATCACCGGACAGCCGTTTTCCAGGGCCTGGTCCATCAGACGGCAGATCTTCAGGGCGTTGGCCTCGCTCATCGAGCCGCCGAAAACCGTGAAGTCCTGGGCGAAGACATAGACCTGGCGGCCGTCGATCCTGCCCACGCCGGTGACCATCCCATCACCCATGGGCTGGTTTTGGTCCATGCCCATCTCATGGCTCCGATGCCGCACGAACACGCCTGTTTCCTGAAAGCTGCCCTCGTCCATCAGGAGGTGGATGCGCTCGCGGGCGGTCAGCCGGCCCTTTTCATGGATCTTGGCGATGCGTTCCTCGCCGCCCCCGGCCAGGGCCTGCTGCCTCAGTTCGTTCAGGCGGGCGAGTTTGTCCTCGAAGGAATTGGACATGTGTGAACCTTCTGAAATGGTGGAAATACCGTCACGGAAAAGCGGGAAGAACGGTGGCGCCAGACTCTTCCCAAAACCGGTCCGGACTGTACCCCGTGTCGGGCTTTTCGTCAACCTGCGAAACTGTGAAGAGGGGTGGTGGACCGGGGAGAATGATCAGCTGTGACCTTCGAGCCGCCGCAGCATGACCCGGCGGATCTGATCGGCCAGATCTCGGTGGCTGGTGGGCTTGAGAATGAAGCCGGACACGCCGGACTCCCGGGCCTGCTGCTCGTTGAAGCTGTCCCGGAAGCCGGTGATCAGGAGGACGGGAATGTCGGGGCGTATCCCGTGGATTTTCCGGGTCAGGCGGACGCCGGACATGTGGGGCATGATCTGGTCGGTGATCACCACATCGAACACCTCGGGGGTCTGCATGAAGTCATCGAGGGCCCGCCGGCTGTCGGTGTGGGTGACCACCCGAAATCCCTGTCTCTGCAGGCCTCGGCTGGTCACCTGAGCCACCATTTCCTGGTCGTCCACCAGCAGCACTGTGATCTGGTTGCCGTCGTTGGTGGCCGGCACCTCCTCGGGTGCCGGTTCGAAAACCTGGGCTCCGGTGGGCGAGGGCACCACCGTCAGGTCCTCGGCGGTCAGCGGAGCCGGGCGGGCCGTGTCCACCTTCCAGGCAATGAGGGGGAAGTAGATGTCGAAGCTGGTGCCTCGCCCGGGGGAACTGTGGGGAATGGTGACGCCGTCGTGGTCCTTCAGGATCCGGTGCACGGTGTTCAGCCCGATGCCCATGCCCCGACCGTCCTCGGACGCGGAGAAGTAGGAATTGAAAATCTGGTCGAGGGTTTCCGCATCCATGCCGCGGCCGTTGTCCGTCACCCGCAACTTGACGTAGGAGCCGGGCCCCAGATCCTGGGGGATGGCGCGGTGCCATTCCTCGATGCGTTCTTCCTTGAGGGAAACTTCGATGATGCCCTGTCGGCGATGAATGGCGCTGACCGAATTGCTGAAGAGATTCATGAGAATCTGCTGGACCCCGGTGGAACTGGCCATGACGGGACCACAGCGCGGGGCCAGGTCGGTGCGAATTTCCACCGTGGGCGGAAGAATGTCCTGCAAAAGTTTCAGGGTGTCCCGCACCACCGGGACCAGGTCCGTGGGTTTGTGGGCCTGGTCGGCCTGACGGTAGAAATCGCTGATTTCCTGAACCAGGTCGCTGGCCATGTGGCCGGCCTTGCTGACCCGTTCCAGCTCTTCGCGCAGGGGAGAATCGGCGGTGGTTTCGCTCAGAGCCATGCGGCTGTGGCCCAGGATGACCGCCAGCAGATTGTTCAGGTTGTGGACGATACTCCCGGCAAGGATCCCCACGGCTTCCATGCGTCGGGCCTGGACCAGGAGATTCTCCTTGGCGTCCAGTTCCTGGTGCAGCTTGCGGACGAGGCGACTGTTGGCCCGGCCTCGCAACAGGGCGAACGTCAGCATACCCAGGGCCACCAGGGCCAGACCACCAGTCCAGACCAGTGGCCAAAATAGAGCATTCTGGGCCGAGACGTCCATGGACACTCCGCAATAAAAAGGTGAAGGGGGCGAATCCCTCGACATTCTGGACCATTTTCCCCGCGAATGCTACTCAAAAAGTATGGGCCCGGCTTAGCCGGGCCCATGCTCATCATCAGCGGGAAATCAGTTTCTCCGGACTAACCCGGGTAAACTACCGATACAGTGCCTTGAGCGAACTCAGGGACTTGTCTTCGGTATCGACCATGCAGTCCGTCAGAGCCATGCCGTCAGCGAAAGGCAGCAACTTGAAGTTGCTGAAGCTGTAGGTGTAAACGCCGGTGGCGTTGTTGAAGCACTGGCCCAGCAGGATTTCGCCCTCGTAGAACACGTCGTCGAAGCGGATGGGGGTACCGTCCAGGGCGGTGGCTTCCCACTCGCCGAAGCCCAGGTCCTCGTTGGTCACTTCCATGCCGTCCACGATGGTGATGACACAGCTTTCCCAGGGCTCGGGATCGGCCATCAGGTCCGCAGCGGTCACGTAACTGGGCATGGGCACGGCCATGGTCCCGGTCTTGACCACGGACCCGTAGATGCCGGCACTCACGATGTCGATCTCGGACAGGTCGTAGTATTCCTTGTACTCGCCGCAGATGCACACGAGGTCACCGGCCATCAGGCCTTCGGTGGCGTCGGAGCCCATGTAAACCCAGATACCGTTGTTGGCACCGTAGGGGGCCTCGGCCACCCAGATACCGTTGGGGCCCACGGCGGTGATGACCACGTCGCAGGGGGCTTGCAGGGTGCCGACCTCTGCCAATCCGGTCTGGATGTCTTCAATAACTCCAGCCTGGGCGCCGGCGGCGATCAGAGCGATAAAACAAACGAGAGCAATTTTCTTCATGATTTCCCTCCGTGAAAGAAAGGTCTGCTGCATGATGACTTGGATGGACGACTGTGAATTTTTCTGGAATAACCAGTAGCCAGCCAGTCAAGCCTGTGAAAAACCAATGACCAATATTGCCAATGTACCCGGCAAAAGGTCTGTGCAAAAAACACGGGCAGGGCGATACCCACGGAAATACTTTATCACTCTTGTGGTGCCCTGTCCACATAAAAAAACACGGATTTGTTAATAATTATTGGGGCCAGATACGGGAATTTGGCAATTGGAGGGGGTCCAGGAGTTCTGCCATTTCGAGGATGCCTCCGAGCCATCCCTTTGATATAGTCGCCAAAGATAATAGGTGTCTTTATCGCAGTCTTCAGCCAGGGAAGGATGATCTTTCATGTCATACGAGAATTTGCTGTGCGAAATCCAGGAGGGGGTGGCCACGGTCACCGTCAATCGCCCCGACAAGCTCAACGCGCTGAACGGTGCCACCATTGGTGAGTTGAAGTCCTGCCTGGAGGCGCTGGAGGGTGATGAACAGGTCAAGGTTGTGGTGCTGACCGGGGCTGGGGAAAAGGCCTTCGTGGCTGGAGCGGACATCGGGGAACTGGCGGGGTTGACGGCCAGCCAGGCCGAAATCCTGGCCGAAAATGGACAGCAATTGATGAATTTCATCGAAAATCTGGGCAAGCCCGTCATCGCGGCGGTGAACGGCTTTGCCCTGGGCGGCGGTTGCGAGCTGGCCATGGCCTGCACTTTCCGCTATGCCGCGGACACGGCCAAGCTGGGTTTGCCCGAAACGGGACTGGGACTGATTCCCGGTTTCGGCGGCACTCAGCGCTTGCCTCGCCTGGTGGGCCGGGGGCGTGCCCTGGAACTGGTGCTCACCGGGGGCATGATCACCGCGGTGGATGCCATGGCCATCGGTCTGGTCAACAAGGTTTACGCCAGGGAAGATCTGATGACGGCCGTGATGGATGCGGCCCAGGCTCTGGCCACCAGGTCTTCCTTGACCCTGCGCGTGGCTCTGAAAGCGGTCAATGAGGGGCTGGGCATGAACCAGGATAGCGGCTGCCGGCTGGAGGCGGCCCTTTTCGGCGTGGCTGGAGGCTCCGAGGACGCCCACGAAGGTTGTGCCGCATTCCTGGAGAAGAGAAAGCCTGTCTTCAAGAACAGGTAATCATCCCTTGGAGTTGTAAACGGTTGAAAAAGATAATCATTATCGGCAAGTAGAGACAGGGCCCGGCGGGGAATCATTTCTTTTTCTCGCCGGGCTTAGTGCCTATCTTTGCAGGGTCCTAGTGGTTCAGAATCTTTCCGCGCGAGGTGAAATCCATGACTGAAAACTCTACGGTGGACGTGCCCGTGATGGAGGTCAACGGCGAACTCTGCAAAGGGTGCCAGCTGTGCGTCGGGGTCTGCCCCAAGCACGTGATCGCCATCAGTGAAAAACTTAACAGCGCGAGTTACCACCCCGCTTACTACACGGGCTCCGACTGCACCGGTTGCGGTCTTTGTTTCTATGCCTGTCCCGAGCCGGGCGCCATAAGGGTCGTGAAGCCTTAAGGGAACCAACCGACAGGAGAATGTCCATGGCAAGACAGTTCATGAAGGGCAACGATGCCATCATCGTGGGTGCCCTTGCGGCGGGATGCCGGGCCTATTACGGCTACCCCATCACTCCGGCCAGTGAAATCGCCCACGCGGCCGCCCTGCACTTTCCCGCCCTCAACGGCGTTTTCATTCAGGCCGAATCCGAAGTTTCCGCCATCAACATGGTTTACGGGACCGCCGGCATGGGTGTGCGCACCATGACCGCCTCGTCCAGCCCCGGCTTCAGCCTCAAGCAGGAAGGCCTCAGCTACTGCGCCGGCGCCGAGTTGCCCTGTGTGGTGGTCAACATCGTGCGTGGCGGCCCTGGACTGGGCAATATCGCTCCTGAGCAGGCTGATTATTTCCAGATCACCAAGGGTGGCGGCCACGGCAACTACCGTCTGATCACCCTGGCCCCCAACGGCGCCCAGGAAATGTGTGATCTGACCATGAAGGCCTTCGACCTGGCCGATCAGTACCGCAACCCGGCCTGCATCATGGCCGATGGGATCACCGGCCAGATGATGGAAGTCGTGGAGATGCCCGAAGCTCAGGCCCTCGAGCACGACCACTCCGCGTGGTGTGTCGACGGCACGGCCAAGACCAAGGGGAACCTGGTCAGCTCCATCGTCCTGGAGCCCGAGGAGCTGGAGGAGCACAACCTCAAGCTGGACCGCAAGTACCAGGAAATCATGGCCAAGGAAACCCTGTGGGAAGAGTACAAGACCGACGACGCCGAGCTGGTCGTGGTGGCCTATGGCGTGGTGTCGCGGATCGTCTACTCCACCGTGGACGAGGCCCGCAAGCAGGGCATGAAAGTCGGCCTGCTGCGCCCCATCACCCTGTGGCCCTTCCCCTCCGCCCCGATCAGCAAGCTGGCCGAAGGCAACCGCCAGTTCCTGGCCGTCGAACTGTCCACCGGCCAGATGGTCGAAGACGTCAAGCTGGCGGTCGAGGGCAAGGCTCCGGTCCACTTCTACGGGCGCTGCGGCGGCATGGTGCCCGGTGGCGCCGAGCTGGTTGAAGAATACAAGAAGATCTTCGCAGGAGGGAAGCAGTCATGAAAGTCTACGAGAAGTCACCTTCCCTGTACCAGGTCTTCGAGCGCAAGAGCGGTCCGGCCAAGGAAGCCACCCACTACTGCCCCGGCTGCGGTCACGGGAACATCCACAAGATGATTGCCGAGGCCCTGGAAGACCTGGGCCTGACCGACCGGTCGGTCTTCGTGTCGCCGGTGGGCTGCTCGGTGTTCGGTTACTACTACTTCGATTGCGGCAACTACCAGGCGG
Source organism: Candidatus Krumholzibacteriia bacterium (assembly GCA_036351155.1). Taxonomy (GTDB): domain Bacteria; phylum Krumholzibacteriota; class Krumholzibacteriia; order LZORAL124-64-63; family LZORAL124-64-63; genus LZORAL124-64-63. The sequence continues at coordinate 7,245 of JAZBOO010000111.1, forward strand.
CCCACGGGCGCGCCCCTGCCGTGGCCACCGCCGTCAAGCGCACCAATCCCAACAGCATCGTCATGTCCTACCAGGGCGACGGCGATCTGGCAGCCATCGGCACGGCCGAGACCATCCATGCGGCCAACCGGGGCGAGAACATCTGTGTGTTCTTCGTGAACAATGCCATTTACGGCATGACCGGCGGCCAGATGGCGCCCACCACCATGCTGGGCCAGCGCAGCACGACCACGCCGCAGGGACGCCTGGAAAACACCCATGGCAATCCCATCAAGATGGCCGAGATGCTGGCCACTTTGCCCGCCCCGACCTACATCGAACGCGTGGCCATCGGGCACAGCAAGCACATCATGAAGGCCCGCAAGGCCATCCGCAAGGCGCTCAAGATCCAGGCCGAGGGCAAGGGATACAGCTTCGTCGAGATCGTGTCGGCCTGTCCCACCGGCTGGAAGATGGATCCCGTCATGTCCCGAGACTGGCTGGTCGACGACATGCTGCAGCAATTCCCGCTGGGCGTGTTCAAGGACGAGAGTGACAACCGGGATGAGGGCAGCTGGGACCGGGTGTGCGACGAGTACGACCCGGCCACCGTCAACGCCTACCTGGATCGGCTGAAGTCCCCCTTCGATGGCGACGAGAAGCAGGAACTGAAGCAGGACCTGCATTGCAAGTTTGCCGGATTCGGTGGGCAGGGCATCCTGACCCTGGGCCTGTTCCTGTCTCAGGTGGGCATGCGCGCCGGCCATCAGGTGAGCTGGTTCCCCGCTTACGGTCCGGAAATGCGGGGTGGCACCGCCAACTGCTCGGTCAACGTGGCCAGTGAGCGTATCGGCACCCCGCTGGTCGACCACCCCAACGTGCTGGTGGTCATGAACCAGCCTTCGCTGGATGCGTTCGAAAGTGAAGTGGTCGACGGCGGCACCATCATCGTCGACACGACGGTGGTCGAGGGGCGTCCGGACAGCGACCGGTTGAACGTGGTCTTGATTCCGGCCAGCGACATTGCCGACGAGGTGGGCACCCCCAAGGTGGCCAATGTGGTGGTGCTGGGCGCCCTGGTGGCGGCAACTGACGCTTATGATGCCGATTTCACCATGGACACCCTGCGCGCGGCGATCAAGAAGAAGAGCCTGATCGACATGAACATGGAGGCTTTCCGGCGCGGCTACGATTACGTCAAAAACGGAGGCTGATCCGGCCGCCGATCCCATACAGGTGGCGACCGGCCCGGCCTCGGCTGTGGTCGGTCGCTTTTTTTCCAGGAGCCAACGGGCAAGGAGATCGCACATCATGATCATCGGAATTCCCCGGTCGAGGACCGCGGACGAGAACCGGGTGGGATTGCCGCCCCGGGCCGTACACAATTTGACCCAGACGGGTTGTGAAGTCCTGGTCGAACGCCATGCCGGACTGGGCAGCGGTTTCTCCGACGACCAGTTTGAAAAGGCCGGCGCCCGTGTGGTGCACTCCAACGAGGAAGTGTTCGGACGTGCCGATCTGGTGGTCAAGGTCAACAAGCCGGAACCGGCGGAGTACGACCTGATCCGTGAAGGTCAGGCCATCATGTCCTTCCTCCATCTGGCCGTGGCCGATCCCGGCCTGGTCGATGTGCTCCTGGACCGCAAATGCACGGCCATCGATCTGGCCTGTGTGCAGGATGACCGGGGCGGCCTGCCCGCCCTGCGCCCCCTGTCCCAGATCGCCGGCCGTATGGTCGCCCAGATCGCGGCCCGCTATCTGCAGACGGACCATGGCGGGATGGGTATCCTGCTGGGCGGGGCTCCGGCCGTCCCTCCGGCCGAAGTGGTGGTCATCGGAGCCGGGACCGTTGGCCGCAACGCTGTGCGCGCCTGCGTGGGAGCCGGTGCTCGGGTGACCTTGCTGGACACCGACCATGACCGTATCACCGAGATCGACTGGACCTTCCCGGGTCAGGTCACCACCTTTCGGGCCACCGAAGCGGCCCTGCGCAAGGTGCTGGCCTATGCCGACGTGGTGGTCGGGGCCGTGTTGATTCCGGGTTCGCGGACTCCTCATCTGGTGACCAAGGAAATGATCGGTCTGCTCCGGGACAAGAGCCTGATCATCGATATCTCCGTGGACCAGGGCGGGTGCTTCGAAACCAGCCGTCCCACGCGGCTGAGCGATCCCACCTACGTGGTCGACGGCATCACCCACTACTGCGTGCCCAACCTTTCCAGCCTGGTGGCTCGATCGGCCTCCTATGCCATGTCCAACGTCATCGAGCCCTACCTGCAGGCCGTGGCCGAGCAGGGACTGGAAAAGGCTCTGACCGTCAACGCCACCCTGGCGAGGGGCGTGAATACCTATGGCGGCAAGGTCACCCATCCGGCCCTGGGCGAGTTCCGGCCCGACAGTTTCTCTTCCCTGGAAGAGTTGCGAAACGGGGGCGTATCGTGACCTGGCTGCAAACTTACCGTTCTCGCCTGAAGTCCGCCGATGAAGCGGCCACCCTGGTGTCCAGTGGGCAAAACGTCTACCTGGGGTCGGGCTGTGCCGTGCCCCACGATCTGGTGGCGGCTCTCACTCGCCGGGCACCCGAGATCACCGACGTGCAGATCATCCATCACCTGACCATGGGAGAGGTGCCCTACATCGGCCGGGAAATGGAGAAGCATTTCCGGTGCAACGCCTGCTTCGTCGGCAGCAATCTGCGGGAGGCCGTCAACGAGGGGCGCGTCGATTATGTGCCGGTGCATCTGCACGAGATGGCCCGGCTGTTCCGGCGCAAGGAGATTCCCCTGGACTGTGCCATGGTGGTTCTCAGTCCCCCCGATGAGCACGGGTTCTGCAGCTTCGGCATCGAAGTGGGTGTGACCAAATCCGCGGCCCTGGCCGCCGGCGTCATCATCGCCGAGATCAATCGCCAGATGCCCCGCACCCTGGGGGACAGCTTCATCCACGTGTCCAAGATCGACGCGTTCGTGGAAGTGGACCGGCCCATGGACGAGTTCCGTCCCGAGCCTTCCACCGACATCGAAAAAGCCATCGGGAAAAACGTGGCCTCCTTGATCGGGGACGAAGCTTGCCTGCAGCTGGGGCTGGGGTCGGTTCCCAATGCCGTGCTGGAATTTCTGGGCGACCACCAGGACCTGGGTGTTCACACCGAGATGTTCACCGAGGCCCTGCCCGACCTGGTGACCCGCGGCATCGTCACCGGCGAAAAGAAGAACTTCCACCCGGGCAAGGTGGTGGCCGGTTTCATCATGGGCACCCGCGCGGTGTATGATTTTGCCCACGACAACGCTCTGATCGAATTCCACCCCACCGACTACGTCAATCACCCCGTGAACATTGCGCGCAACGACAACATGGTGGCGGTCAACAGCGCTCTGCAGGTTGATCTGACGGGCCAGGTGTGTTCCGACTCCATCGGGCAGACCATCTACAGCGGCTTTGGCGGGCAGGCGGACTTCATCCGGGGGGCGGCCATGAGCAAGGGCGGCTTGCCCATCATTGCCCTTCCATCAACGACCAGTGACGGTCATCTCTCCCGCATCGTCCCGCACCTGGACCTGGGGGCGGGAGTGGTGCTGACCCGGGCGGACGTGCACGTGGTGGTCACCGAATACGGGGTGGCGCACATGCTGGGGCGCAATGTCCGGCAGAGGGCCGAGGCCCTCATCGGCATTGCCCATCCGGACTTCCAGGAGGATCTGCTGAAGCAGGCGCGTCAGCGTGGGCTCTTCGGTCCCCTCTGGTCTGTTGACAAAAAGTCATAGTGTAGACATTTTGTCGACCACCGGGCGCTGATTCTTTTCCAGCACCTTCCATTCAACGGGGAGCCCTCGCAGTGAGTGATTTTTCCGTATCGGTCAAAGGTGATGGGCCCACGCCAGCACCCCAGCCGGCGCCGGCCGTCATCCTGGTGGTCGACGACGAGATCGAACTGGGCCGCGCCCTCAGCAAGTTGTTGACCCGTAATGGTTACAAGGTTTTGACGGCCCTCAACGGTGAAGAGGGGCTGGCGGTTTTGCGGCAGGAGAGCGTCGATCTGGTGCTCTCGGACCTGCAGATGCCCAGGATGGGAGGGCTGGACCTTCTCCGGGCAGGCCGGGTGATCAGTCCCCAGACCGAATTTGTCATCATCACCGGGCATGGCACCATCGAGACCGCCGTGGGTGCCATGAAGACCGGGGCCTACGACTTCATCGAGAAGCCATTTTCCACCACGACCACCCTCAAGGTGGTGCGCAAGGCCCTGGAAAAGCAGCAGCTCCTGGCCGAGAACCAGGAACTCCGCCGCAAGCTGGATGCCGCCCAGGGCGATGACACCATCATCGGCAACAGCGAATCCATGCGCGCGGCCGTGGAGACGGCCCGCCAGGTGGCCGCCAGTAGCGCCACCATCTTCCTGACCGGAGAGAGCGGCACGGGGAAAGAAGTTTTTGCCTCCGCCATTCGCCGCTGGAGCGAGCGCTCGCAGCGGGAAATGGTGCGGGTGAGTTGCGCCGCCCTTCCCGAAACCTTGCTGGAGGCCGAGCTCTTCGGCTACGAACAGGGGGCCTTCACCGGGGCGGTGGGACAGAGGAAGGGGCGCTTCGAGGTGGCCC
>JAZBOO010000112.1:0-2075 GCA_036351155.1 Candidatus Krumholzibacteriia bacterium
ATCAAGATGTCGGTGGAGCTGATCACCCCGATCGCCATGGAAGAGGGTCTGCGTTTCGCCATCCGTGAGGGTGGACGTACCGTGGGCGCGGGTGTTGTGGCCAAGATCATGGAGTAGGCTGGTCGCCTGCTCAGTACGCACATCTGGCCGCGGCTGTTCCGTGGCTCGCTAGGAGAAGGGTCTCATGAGGGACATCATCACCCTGTCTTGCGTCGAATGCAAGATGAGGAACTACACAACGAAGAAGAACAAGCGGCTCCACCCTGATCGCGTGCAGTTCAAGAAGTACTGCCCCAGGTGCAACAAGCACACCGATCACAAGGAGACCCGCTAGTCATAGAATGCCCGTCGCCGCCGGCTTGTCCGGCGGTTGCGGGTGTTTTTGGCGGTATGTATTGCAGGGGTATAGCTCAGTTGGTAGAGCATCGGTCTCCAAAACCGAGGGTCGCGGGTTCGAGCCCTGCTGCCCCTGCCACAACATCGACGCGTGACAAACCGAGAGGTCCGAAGACATGGTGGGAAACTTCACCCAGTTTGTGCGGGAAACAGTCCTGGAAATGAAGAGGGTGTCCTGGCCCAGCGTTGCTGAGCTGAAGGAAAGTACCATCGTCGTCCTGGTGACTGTTTTCGTGATCACGGTCATGTTGTTTGCCGTGGATAACATCCTCGACCTGGGGATGCAGCAGATCATTTCCCTGGGGTAGCGCAAGCTGCCTCGGGATGGCGGCCCGAGCCCCCGCGCCCTGTGGGTGAGGCTGGCGAAGGTCGAGCATGACGAACTCCTGAACAGCCCTGGAGGTGGGACCGGTGTCCCATTTTCGGGGTGCGTCTGTGTCTCCTGGAAAACCAGGATTTTGCAGGTCGGGTTTTGGGCTGAGGCGTGCGCAAGTCATTGTGGTATTAGAGGATAGATGGTCAAGCCCGAGTAAATCAGGGAATGGAGCCGGTCGTGTCTGAAAACGGAAAACGCGAGAAAGAACTGAGCGCGGAAGACCTGTTCAGCGAAGATTTGTCCACGGAAGAGGCCGAAAAGGCCCCGGAAGCCGCGGCTGATCAAGATGCGGGTTCAGATGATGATCTGGACAGCCTGGCCGGCGACGATCTTTTCCTCGACCTGCCGGAAGAGGACATTCCCGACGATGAGCCGGCGGCCCCTGCCGTGGCGGACGCCCCCGCGGGTGAACTGTCCGAGGAGGACGAGCTGCTGGGCGCGCTGGAGATCGAGCTCAGCGCCGAGGAGCAGGCCGAGATCGAGCGCCGGGGCCGGATGAAGTGGTTTGTCATCCACGCCAACACCGGGCACGAGAACAAGGTCAAGCGCAACATCGAGATGGCCGTCAAGTCCAACCACATGGAAGAAAATTTTGGTGAAATCCTGGTCGCCACCCAGGAAGTGACGGAGATGAAGAACGGCAAGCGCGTCACGAGCAAGCGCAAGTTCTTCCCCAGTTACATCCTGGTCGAGATGATCATGAACAAGGAAACGCAGCATTTCATCAACAGTATTCCGGGCGTGACCCGCTTTATCGGCGGCACCGCTCTGAAGCCCGAGCCCATCACCAGGGAGGAAGTCGACCGCATTCTCGGCCGCATTTCCGCCCCCGATGAGCAGCGGGAAGTTCTCGAGATTCCCTACACCGTCGGCGACAGCGTCCAGGTCATGGACGGACCGTTCACCGAGTGGGTGGGTGTGATCAACGAGATCAATCATGACAAGGGTAAGCTCAAGGTCATGATCAGTATTTTCGGTTCGGAGACTCCGGTGGAGCTGGACTTCCTTCAGGTGAAGGCGCTCTAGCGAAACCGTTTCTCGGGCAGTTCAAGGGTTTTGTCTGGACCTGCGGCTGCTGCCGACGGCGCCCCTCTCAGCGTTGCGTCGGGTATTCCAATAGATGAGGGCCGAGCGGTGCCCGACAGACGGTTCCAGGGTGGTGGACTCCCCGTGACCGGCTGACGAAAGCTGCGAAGCCGATCCTCAGTTGAAGGAGTGAAGTCGACATGGCAAAAAAAGTCATGACGCAGATCAAGTTGCAGATCAAGGCCGGGCAGGCCAATCCCGCCCCTCCGGTGGGTCC
>JAZBOO010000113.1:0-32986 GCA_036351155.1 Candidatus Krumholzibacteriia bacterium
AGCTGCGCGCCGAGCGCGGCGCCTACACGCGCGAGCAGGCGCTGCGGGACCATGCACGCTGGCTGGCCGGCATCACGCCCGACTACGTGCGCGAGCTCAGCTACCACGACCGCAAGACCCTGCACAACTTCAAGTACTTCACCTGGGTGGAGCAGCAAGGCCGCTCCGTGGACGAACTGCGTCAGCTGTGGGATCGGGACTTCTGGACCGAGACCTTCAACGTGACCGAGCACTGGGATCGGCGGATCGAGGAGTTCAACGAGCGGGTCAAAATGGCCTAGGTTGGCTCCAGAACGCCTTGAAATGGATCCAATCCGGGCCTCCGCAACGCGTGGGGGCCCGGTTTTTTTACAGATGGCAGGTGGGTCGTGTATTTTGGTTCTGTTTGATCAAAAAATTGTCAATTTTTTAATAACTTTTCTCTTGCACAATAATTTGTAGTGTGTCAAATTTATTGTATCGACCAACACAAGGAGCCTGTCTTGAGTGCCAACGATATGAAGTACCTGCTCAACAAGGTCACTCCCGGCGCACGCTATCCTCTGTTCTCCCGGAACGAGGCCGACAAGGCCCTCCGCTTCCACGCCAGCATTCCCGGCTACAAGCCCACACCCCTGGCGCACCTGGACCATCTGGCCAGGGTCTGGGGCCTGAAGGACATCTATGTGAAGGACGAGTCGCGACGATTCGGTCTGAACGCCTTCAAGGTCCTGGGCGGCAGCTATGCCGTGGCCCAGCTGGTCTGCGAGAAGCTGGGCAAGGATATCAGCGAAGTTGACTTTCACTACCTGGTGAGCGACGAGGTCAAGAAGCAGCTGGGTGACATCACGTTCATCACGGCGACTGACGGCAATCACGGCCGGGGCATTGCCTGGGCCGCGGAGATGCTGCACCAGAACGCCGTGGTTTACATGCCCAGGGGTTCGGCTCCGGCGCGGGTCAAGCGCATTGAAAGCCACGGGGCCACCGTGGTGGTGACCGACCTGAACTACGATGACGCGGTGCGTCTGGCCTGCGATCTGGCTGACCAGAACGGCTGGTACATGGTGCAGGACACCGCCTGGGAAGGCTACACCAAGATTCCCACCTGGATCATGCAGGGCTACATGACCATGGCCTTCGAAGCGATGGAGCAGCTCGATGGGGTGCGGCCCACACACACCTTCATTCAAGCGGGCGTGGGGGCCATGGCCGGCGCCGTGCTGGGGGCCCTGGTCGAAGTGTACGGCAAGAAAGCGCCCACCACGATCATCGTCGAGCCACGCAATTCCGCCTGCATCTACAAGTCAGCCAAGGCGGGGGACGGCAAGCCCCACGCCGTGACCGGCCAGCTGCACACCATCATGGCCGGCCTGGCCTGTGGCGAACCAAATCCCATCGGCTGGGACATCCTCAAGCAAAGCGCCTCCTGTTTCATGAAGGTGGCCGACTATCTGGCCGCCAACGGGATGCGCATCCTGTCCTGCCCGGTGCTCGGCGATGACCGGGTCATTTCCGGCGAGTCGGGGCCCATCGGTATCGGCGTTCTGGACCTGATCATGACCGACCCCAATTTCGCAGACCTGAAGGCCGCCCTGGGCCTGGATGAGAATTCGGTGGTCCTGCTCTTCAACACCGAGGGCAACACCGATCCTGACAATTTTCGCCAGATCGTCTGGTACGGAAAGCATTTGAAACCCAAAGACTAGATCAATTCAGGAGGCATCGAGATGCAAGATTTTCAAAAGATCCTGGAAAAAGCCCAGGAGTACAAGGCGGACATGACCCGTTTTCTGCGGGACATGGTCCGCATTCCGAGCGAGAGCTGTGACGAAGAGAAGGTCGTGCTGCGCATCAAGGAAGAGATGGAGAAGGTGGGCTTCGACAAGGTCGAGATCGATGGTCTGGGCAACATCCACGGCACCATCGGGCACGGCCCCACCGTGATCGCCTACGACGCGCACATCGACACCGTGGGCGTGGGCAACCTGGACAACTGGGAATACGACCCCTACGAGGGCGCCGAGGATGACGAGATCATCATCGGCCGCGGCACCAGCGACCAGGAGGGCGGCATGGCCTCCATGGTTTACGCCGGCAAGATCATCAAGGATCTGGGCCTGGAAGACGAGTACACCCTGGTCATGGTCGGCTCGGTCATGGAAGAGGACTGCGACGGTCTGTGCTGGCAGTACATCGTCAAGGAACTGGGCCTCAAACCCGAGTTCGTGATCTCCACCGAACCCACCGACGGCGGCATTTACCGCGGTCAGCGCGGGCGCATGGAGATCAAGGTGACCACCAGCGGCATCAGCTGCCACGGTTCGGCTCCCGAGCGCGGCGACAACGCCATCTTCAAGATGGCGCCCATTCTCCAGGAACTGGAAGAGCTGCACACCCGCCTGATCTCCGATGATTTCCTGGGCAAGGGCTCGCTGACGGTGTCGGAAATTTTCCACTCGTCGCCTTCCCGCTGTGCGGTGGCCGACGGTTGCACCGTGTCCATCGATCGTCGCCTGACCGTGGGCGAGGACAAGGAATACGCCCTGGGTCAGATCCGCGACTTGCCCTCGGTGAAGAAGGCCAAGGCCAAGGTCGAGATGTACAGCTACGAGCGTCCGGCCTACACCGGCCTGGTGTACCCGACCGACTGCTACTTCCCCTCCTGGGTGGTCGAGGAAGATCACGTGGCTTGCCAGTCCGTGGCCGAGGCCTACACGAAGCTGTTCGACAAGGCCCCCCGTATTGACAAGTGGACCTTCTCCACCAACGGCGTGTCCATCACCGGTTTCTACGGGATTCCGACCATCGGTTTCGGTCCCGGCAAGGAAGCGGAAGCTCACGCGCCCAACGAGAAGACCTGGAAAGAAGACCTGGTGACCTGTGCGGCGCTTTACGCGGCTCTGCCCAAAGTGTATCTGAGCAAGAGCAAATGAGGGGCGCCATGAAAGATACCGTGGTGGTGGCCATCGGGGGCAACTCGCTCATCCGGGATGAAGCACACAAGACGGTGGCCGATCAGTACGCGTCGGTTGCCGAGACCAGCAAGCATCTGGCCGATATCGTCGAGTCCGGTTACCGGCTGGTGATCGTGCACGGCAACGGGCCCCAGGTCGGATTCATCCTGATGCGCTCGGCCATTGCCTACGATGCCGCCGGTCTGCACCAGGTGCCCCTGTCCAGCTGCGTGGCCGACACCCAGGGTGCCATCGGTTTCCAGATCCAGCAGGCTCTGGAAATCGAACTGCGCCGGCGCGGGATCGAGAAGGAGACCGTCACCATCGTCACCCGCGTGGTGGTCGATGGCCGGGACCCGGGGTTCACCAACCCCACCAAGCCCATCGGCTCGTTCCTGACCAGGGAAAAGATGGACGAGGTCAAGGCGAGTTACCCCGACTGGCAGTTCGTCGAGGACAGCGGCCGCGGCTTCCGCCGTGTGGTCGCGTCGCCGGCACCCGAGGCCATCGTCGAGCTGAATGCGATCAAGGATGTGCTGGACAAGGACTACGTGGTCGTGGCCTGTGGTGGCGGAGGTATTCCCGTGATCCGCACCGAGGAAGGCTTCGAGGCCGTGGACGCCGTGATCGACAAGGATCTGGCCTCTGCCTTATTGTCGGAAAAGATCAACGCCAAGCGTTTCATCATCTCCACCGGAGTGCAGCATGTTTGCCTGAACTTCGGCCAGGAGAACGAGAAGAAGCTGGAACACGTGAACATCGCCGAGCTCAAGGAATATGTCCGGGAAGGGCATTTTGCCGCGGGCAGCATGCTGCCCAAGATCGAAGCGGCCATCGACTTCCTGGAAAAGGGCGGCGAAGAGGTCATCATCACAGCGCCGGAGTTCCTGAAAGAAGCCATCGAGCACAAGACCGGAACCCGAGTGACCAAGTAGTCTTAAGGAGATTGCCATGAGCAAGGTGTTTACCAACGAACTGATCCGGAAACTGAGTCTGCTGAATACCGAGAAGATGTACCTCAACGATTTCCTGCATACCTGGGACAAGACCGACCAGGAGCTGCGGGCCATCTACACCGTGGCCGAAATTCTGCAGGAGATGCGCAAGGACAACGTTTCCCCGCGCGTGTTCGACAGCGGGCTGGGCATTTCCCTGTTCCGGGACAACTCCACCCGGACCCGGTTCAGCTTCGCCAGCGCGTGTAACCTGCTGGGTCTGGAAGTCCAGGATCTGGACGAGGGCAAGTCGCAGATCGCCCACGGCGAGACGGTGCGCGAGACGGCCAACATGGTCTCGTTCATGGCCGACATCATCGGCATCCGCGACGACATGTACATCGGCAAGGGTCACACCTACATGAAGGAAGTGGCCGCCTCGGTGGAAGCCGGCTATCGCGAGGGCGTGCTGGAACAGCGGCCCACCGTGGTGAACCTGCAGTGCGATGTGGATCATCCCACCCAGTCGATGGCCGACATGCTGCACATCATCAACACCTTCGGCGGCATCGAGAACCTCAAGGGCAAGAAGATCGCCATGACCTGGGCCTACTCGCCCTCGTACGGCAAGCCCCTGTCGGTGCCCCAGGGCATCATCGGGCTCATGACCAGGTTCGGCATGGACGTGTCCCTGGCCCACCCCGAGGGCTACGGTGTGATGCCTGAAGTCGAGGAGATCGCGCGCCTGAACAGCGAGGCCGCCGGCGGGTCGTTCACCAAGACCGCCAGCATGTCCGAGGCCTTCGACGGCGCGGACATCGTTTACCCCAAGAGCTGGGCGCCGTTCGTGGCCATGGAAAAAAGGACCGAGCTCTACGGCAACGGCGATGCCGACGGCATCAAGGCCCTGGAGAAGGAACTGCTGGCCCAGAACGCTCAGCACAAGGACTGGGAATGCACCGAGGACCTGATGGCCAGGACCAAGAATGGCAAGGCCCTGTACATGCACTGCCTGCCCGCCGACATCACCGATGTCTCCTGCCAGCAGGGCGAGGTGGCCGCCTCGGTCTTCGACCGCTATCGCGAACCCCTGTACAAGGAAGCCAGCTACAAGCCGTACATCATTGCGGCCATGATCTTCCTGAGCAAGTTCAAGGATCCCTCCGACACCCTGCGATCGGTCCTGGAACAAGGCAGCGCGCGCATTCGCTAGAACCCGAAATAACTGGAGGATTTCGTCATGAAGAAACTGATCAGCACCGACAAGGCGCCCGCGGCCATCGGGCCTTACAGCCAGGCCACGGAGATCGGCGGCATGGTGTTCACCTCGGGACAGATTCCCCTGGACGCCGCCACCGGCCAGCTGCTGGACGGCGATGTGACGGCGCAGACCGCACTGGTGATGAAGAACCTGGAAGCCGTTCTGGCGGCCGCGGGCTGCACCCCCGCCGACGTGGTCAAGACCACCTGTTTTCTGAAGGATATGGGCGATTTCGCCGCCTTCAATGCCGTTTACGAGAAGACTTTCAGCGTCAACCCGCCCGCCCGCAGCTGCGTGGCGGTCAAGACGTTGCCCAAGGACGTCCTGGTCGAGGTCGAGGCAATTGCTCATAAATGACCCGAAAACATGGTATCTTGATGGTACATGATGTCACTGGGGTAATAAACGACAGGCGGTAGGCCATGTATAAATTTTCACTGAACGGGCAAGAGGTCGAATACAACGGTGGTCCTGAAACGACGCTGTTGCAATATCTTCGCAATGAGGCCGGGGTGAAAAGTGTCAAGGATGGGTGTTCCGGTCAGGGAACCTGCGGTGCCTGCATCGTGGAGTTCAACGGAAAGCCCAACCTGGCCTGCCGCCTGAAGATGGATAAGGTCGAGGGGGCCGAAGTGGTCACCCTGGAGGGTGTGCCCGAGGAAACTCGCCTGATCCTGGGGGAAGCGTTCGTCCAGGCCGGCGCCGTCCAGTGTGGTTTCTGCAGCCCGGGCATGCTGACCCGCACCAAGCTGTTGCTGCAGAAGAACCCTCACCCGACCCGTGAAGAAGTCACCAAGAAGATCAAGCCCCATATCTGCCGTTGCACCGGTTACGTGAAGATCGTGGACGCGGTTCTGCTGGCGGCCGACATCCTGAACAAGGAAGCGGAAGCGGCGCATCCCGACCATGCGGCCATCGGCGATTCTCCCCGCAAGTTCCAGGCTTACGAGCGTGCCGTGGGCAAGCCCCTGTTCATGGGAGGGCTGGAGTTCGACGGCATGGTGCACGGTGCCCTGCACTTCAGCAAGCATCCCCGGGCCCGCATCCTGAAGATCGACACCAGCAAGGCCGAAGCCATGCCGGGCGTCATCCGCGTGTTCACGGCCAAGGATGTCCCCGGACAGCGCAGGATCGGCATGATCATCCGCGACTGGGACGCCTACATCGCCGAGGGCGAGATCACTCGTTACATCGGAGACGTGCTGGCCATGGTGGTGGCCGAGACGAATCAGATCGCCCGGGACGCGGCGGAGCTGGTGGAGGTCCAGTACGAGGTGCTCGAGCCGGTGACCGATCCTAAGGAAGCCCTCAAGGACGAGATCAAGGTGCACGAGGGCGGCAATCTCCTCAAGAAGACCGCGATCCGCTACGGTGAGGATGTGGAAAAGGTCTTCGCGGAGTCGGACTTCGTGGTGAGCGAAACCTTCCAGACCCAGATGATCGAGCACGCCTTCCTGGAGCTGGAAAACAGCGTGGCTCTCTACGAGAACGGCCGGATGACGGTGTACTCTCAGGGCCAGGGCATTTACGAAGATCGTCACCAGATTGCCGACCTGCTGGGGCTGGAAACCAGCGATTTGAACGTGAAGCTGATTCCCGCCGGCGGTGCCTTTGGCGGCAAGGAAGACCTCACGGTTCAGGGCCATGCGGCCATTGCCGCTTATCACCTGAAGTGCCCGGTCAAGGTGAAGCTTAATCGCGCGGAATCCATGCGCATGCACCCCAAGCGCCATCCCATGACCATGGAGTACAAGCTGGGCTGCAACAAGGACGGAAAGTTCACCGGCCTGTATGCCCGCATCCTGGGCGACACCGGAGCTTACGCTTCGGTGGGTGGTCCGGTCATGGAGCGCGCGGCCACCCACGCCGGCGGGGCTTATTACATTCCCAACGTCGATGTCGAATCCAAGGCTGTGTACACCAATAACATCGTGTGTGGGGCCATGCGCGGCTTCGGGGTCAACCAGGTGACGTTTGCCATCGAGGGCATGATCGACGAGCTGTGTGACCAGGCGGGATTCGACCGCTGGGACATCCGTTACAAGAACGCCCTGGACACCGGCTTGAAGACCACCAGCGGGCACACGCTGCGCAAGGAAGTGGGCCTCAAGAAGACCCTGGAGCTGGTCAAGAAGGACTACGACAGCGGCAAGGTGACCGGGCTGGCCTGCGGCATCAAGAACTGCGGCATCGGCAACGGCATTCCCGAACTCAGCCAGGCGCGGGTCGAGATCATGCCCGAGGGCAAGATCCGCCTGTACCATGGCTGGAGCGAGATGGGGCAGGGCATCGACACGGTGGCCCAGCAGATGCTGTGCCAGTACATCGGACTGGATGATACGTCCCGGGTCGAGGTCATCGTCAACACCGACAGCGAAACCAAGGGCGGCAGCACCACAGCCAGCCGGGGCACGTTCCTGGTGGGCAAGGCCGTGATCGCTGCGGCCGCCGATCTGAAAAAGGATCTGGAAACCCAGACCCTGGAAGATCTGGTCGGCAAAAAGTACGACGGCTCTTTCCTGTGTGACTGGACCACGCCTTTCGACGGCGATCAGGAGGTGATCAGCCACTTCGCCTACAGCTTCGCCACGCAGCTGGTGACCCTTTCGGACGAGGGGAAAATCACCAAGGTGACCGCCGCCCACGACAGCGGCAAGGTGGTCAACCGCAAGCTTTACGAGGGCCAGATCGAAGGCGGCGTGGTGATGGGCCTGGGCTATGCCCTGACCGAGAACCTGGTTCTGGACAAGGGACAGATTGCCGATCCGACCTTCCGCGGCCTGGGCCTGTTGCGGTCCACCGACGTGCCCGAGATCGAAGTTATTCCCGTGGAAACCAATGATCCGGATGCCCCCTTTGGCGCCAAGGGTGTGGGGGAGATCTGCTGCATTCCCACCGCGGCGGCGGCGGCCGGCGCCTACCGGAAGTTCGACGGGAAAAAGCGCATCAGCTTGCCTCTTGCGCCGCTCGAGAAATCACGAACGCAAGCGGTCAAGTAACCGGAACACGGAGTGATCATGGCCCTGATCTTGAAGAACACGCAATTCATCGACTGGCAGACCGGCAACGTCACGTCTGGCCATGTCAAGGTGGAGCCGGGGTCCGAGGGTGGCCTGTTCGTGGCGAACAAGCTTGATAAGTTTGGTCCCCTCGGTCCCGGTGACAAGACCATCGACTGCCAGGGCAAGTTGGTGACCAAGGCGTTTGCCTGCGGTCATCATCATATCTACTCGACCCTGGCCCGCGGCATGCCGGCGCCGAAAAAAAGCCCGACGAATTTCGAGGAAATCCTGACCTATGTCTGGTGGCACCTGGACAAGTGTCTGGACCTGGAGATGATCGAAGCCAGCGCCCTGGCCTCGGCGCTTTACTGTGCCAAGAACGGGGTCACCTTCGTCATCGATCACCATGCCTCGCCGTATGCCATCGAGGGCTCCCTGAACACCATTGCCCGGGCTTTCGACAAGGTGGGGATTTCCCATCTGCTGTGCTACGAGCTGTCCGATCGTGATGGCGAAGGCCCTCGGGAAGCCGGCCTGGCCGAACACGAGAGCTATCTGGCCGGCGGTGGTCAGGGGCATCTCGGGTTGCATGCCTCGTTCACCGTGGGGGATGACCTGCTGAACCGCTCGGTGGAGATGGCCCGGCGTTTCCAGACGGGTCTGCACATCCATGTGGCCGAAGACCTGGCCGACCAGGCCGCCTGTCTGCGCGATCACGGCAAGCGCGTGGTCACCCGCTTGCACGAGGCCGGTGGGCTGGACCTGCCGCAGACCATCCTCGGGCATTGCATCCATCTGGATGACCAGGAAAAGGCGCTGATCCGCGACGCGGGCACCTGGGTGGTGCAGAACACCGAAAGCAACCTGAACAACAACGTGGGTCTGGCCAACTACAACCACATCACGGACAAGGTCATGCTGGGCACCGATGGCATGCATTGCGACATGCTGCGCAGCGCCAAGGCCTCCTTCCTTTCGGGGCAGCCGGTGGAGGGCACCGGGTTCGACACCATCTACACCCGGTTCCGCAACGTGCACCGTTACCTGGCCGAGTGCGGCTTCCAGGGCGACGGCGACAACAACCTGGTGATCCTGGATTACGACTCACCCACCGAGCTGACCAGCGACAACTTCCTGGGACATTTCGTCTACGGCATCAACTCCTCCCATGTGGAAACCGTGATTGCCGGAGGCGAGGTCATCGTGGAGAACCGGGTGGCCACCCGAGTGGATGAGGCGGAAATTCTGGCCCACGCCCGACAGATGGGCAACAAGCTCTGGGACAAGATGAAATAGCACCCATGACCAGTCTGAAACACATCCAGAACGGAACCCTGGTCACGCCTCAAGGTGTGGTGGCCGGAGGTCTCCTGATCGATGGCGAAACCATCGCCGCGGTGGGTGAGGTTCAAGATGTGCCGCAGGCCGAGGTGATCGACGCGGCGGGGTGCCTGGTGATTCCCGGGGGCGTGGATGTGCACACGCACCTGAATCTCAAGCTGGGTGACCGTCAGGTCTCCGACGGCTTTTTCGCCGGCTCGGTGGCCGCGGCCTGGGGCGGGACGACAACCATCGTCGACCATCCCGAAGCCGGTCCGGCCGGATGTTCCCTGCTGCATCAACCCGCCTTCTATCGACGGGGGCTTCAGGCTGAATCGGTGATCGATTTCGGGATCCACGGGGTTTTTCAGGCGGTGAACCCGGCCATTCTGGATGAAGTGACCACCCTGGTGCAAGAGGGTTATTCCTCGGCCAAGGTCTACCTCACCTACGCGAACAAGCTGGATGGCCCGGAAGCGGCCCAGGTCATGGCAACCATGAAAATTGCCGGAGGACTGACCGCTTTCCACGCCGAGTGCGACGAGCAGATCAACCGCCTCCGCGCCCAGTGTGCCGAGCGTGGCCAGCTGGCTCCGATTTTCCACGCCCGCAGCCGTCCCGATGAAAGCGAAGCCGAAAGCATCCAGAAGATCGTGGCCATGGTCGAGGAAACCGGTGGCCGGGCCTACATCGTCCATCTTTCGACGGCCAAGGGGCTGGAGGTGATCCGTGCCGCTCAGCGCGCGGGTCTCGAGGTTCTGGCGGAAACCTGTCCTCAGTATCTCATCCTGGATGAAACCCGGTACGAGCAACCTGATGGCCTGAAGTACATCATGGCGCCGCCCCTGCGCGATCGAGCCAGCTGTGAGGCGTTGTGGGAGGGGCTGGCCGATGGCTCCATCTCGGTGGTGGCCACCGACCATTGCTCCTTCTCCTACGCGGACAAGGTGAAGTACGGGGCGCACGACTTCCGGCAGACCCCCGGTGGATGTCCCGGCGTCGAGACACGGCTTCCCCTCCTGTATTCCGAGGGAGTGGTCAAGGGACGGATCACTCTGGAGCAGTTCGTTCAGCTGACCAGCACCCGACCTGCCGAGATCATGGGCCTCGCCCCGCGCAAAGGGGCCCTGGAAGTGGGGGCCGATGCCGATGTGGTGGTCTGGGACCCCCGGTCCACCAAGGTCCTGACCGAGAGCAGCCTGCACCAGCAGTGTGATTATACCCCCTACGAAGACATGACCGTGACCGGCTGGCCCCGGATGACCCTGCAGCGAGGGAACATCCTGGTCGCCGGAGAAAAGTTCCTGGGAACGCGGGGTGCGGGACAGTTCCTGCACCGCGGAACCCACGAAACACCATAGCCAGGTCCCCATGGAGGCTTGATGATGAGTAGCGACCAGTTCACCTGCACGTCCCTGGAAACCCTGTTCAAGTGGATCTCGTGCTACGAGAAAGAGGGCGAGATCCTGGGCATCTCCAGGGATCTTTTTTTCATGCCCGGCAAGGGTGATCCCTTCGGGATGGAACGCTACGGGCAGCACCTGGAAACACCCCTGGGCGTGGCGGCCGGACCGCACACCCAGCTTTCGCAGAACCTCATCAGCGCCTGGTTGACCGGGGCCCGTTACATGGAACTGAAAACCGTGCAGGTGCTGGACGAGCTGGAGGTGACCAAGCCGTGCATCGACATGTCGGACGAGGGCTACAACTGTGAATGGTCCCAGGAACTCAAGCTGGACCAGTCCTTCGATGAATACCTGAACGGCTGGATCATGCTGCACGTTCTGCGGGACCGCCTCGGCCTTCCTGCAGATGAGAGCGGCTTCATCTTCAACATGAGTGTGGGGTACAACCTCGAGGGCATCATGAGCGCCCCGGTGCAGCGCTGGCTGGACCGCATGGCCGACTGCAGCAAGGAGCTGGCGGCCAAGATCGAGGAGATCGCGGCCTTCTATCCGCGTATCCGCCAGGTGAACATCCCCTCCTGCATCACCCGGAACATCACCATTTCCACCATGCACGGCTGCCCTCCCGAGGAAACCGAATCCATCGGGCGTTACTTCATCGAAGAGCGCAAGCTGGACACGACCATCAAGCTGAACCCCACCCTGCTGGGGCCCACCAAGCTGCGGCAAATTTTGAACGACAAGCTGGAGTTCGAAACCGTGGTTCCGGACCTGGCCTTCGATCATGACCTGAAGTACGAGGCGGGCCTGGAACTGATCCGGTCCCTTCAGGAAAGTGCGGCCAAGGTGGGGGTGGCTTTCAACCTGAAGCTGACCAACACCCTGGAGACCACCAACCTGCAGCAGAATCTGCCCAAATCCGAGCAGATGGTCTACATGAGCGGGCGGGCCCTGCATCCGGTCAGCATCAACCTGGCGGCCAAGCTGCAGCGCGAGTTCAAGGGCCAGCTGGACATTTCTTTCTCCGGCGGGGTCGATTGTTTCAACATTGCCGACACCTTGAAGTGCGGCCTCATGCCGGTGACCATCTGTTCCGACGTGTTGAAGCCGGGAGGCTACGGCAGGATGAGCCAGTACCTGGACACTCTGTCCGCTGCGTTTGCAGAGGTGGGGGCCGCTTCCATCGAGGAGTACATCCTCAGGAGCGCCGGTATGGACAACTTGCAGGACGCCATCGTGGCCAACCTGACCCGCTACGCGGACGAAGTGGTGGAGAATAAATATTACAAGAAAACCGAGTATCCGTACGAGTCGGTCAAGACCGCGCGCCCTCTGGAGTTCTTCGACTGTGCCGCGGCTCCCTGCATGAGCGAGTGCCCGGCCGGTCAGGAAATCCCCCGTTACCTGAACTACGTGGCCACGGGCGACCTGGACCGGGCTTATCGGACGGTGCTGGCCACCAATCCCTTCCCCAATGTCCAGGGGATGGTCTGTGACCATGCCTGCCAGTCCAAGTGCACCCGGATCAACTATGAAAAGCCCCTCCTGATCCGGGAGATCAAGCGGTACATCGCCGACAAGTTCAGCCGCGAGCTGCCCCGGCCGGCCGCTTCCAACGGGGTGAAGGTGTCGATCATCGGGGCGGGCCCCTCGGGCCTGTCCTGCGCGCACTTCCTGGCTCTGTCGGGTTACACGGTGGACCTCTACGAGGCCAAGGGATTCCTGGGAGGGATGGCCGCCGATGGGATCCCGGTATTCCGCCTGGATGACGATCGGTTGAAAAAGGATATCGACGGCATCATTGCCCTGGGAGTGAATGTCCACCTGAATGCGCGAATCACCCGGGTAAAGTTCGCGGAAATCCAGGAGGCCAGTGACTACGTCTACGTGGCCGTGGGGGCCCAGAAGAGCATGCCTCTGGACATACCCGGGATCGAAAGCGTGGGCGTATTCGATCAGCTGACCTTCCTCAGCAAGGTCCGGATGCACCAGGAACTGCCGGCCGCCCGGAAAATTATTGTGATCGGGGCCGGGAATTCCGCCATGGATGCAGCGCGGACCGCCAAGCGACTTGTGGGGCAGAAGGGCGAAGTGACCATTGTTTACCGCCGCACCCGCCGGGAAATGCCCTGCGATCCCGAAGAGGTGCGCGGCGCTCTGGAGGAGGGGATTCAGCTGGTGGAACTGGCCGCCCCCGAGGCCATTGTGACCGAGAACGGCAAGGTCCAGGGCCTGAGCGTCAGCCGGATGAAACTGGGTGAACCCGATGCCAGCGGCCGGGCCCGACCCCTCAAGATCGAGGATTCCGAGTACGTGATCGAAGCCGACATGGTGATTCCCGCCATCGGGCAAAAGGTGATCCTGGATTTCTACCCCAAGGACAAGCTGACGGTGGATCCCGAGACAGGCGAAACGGATATTGCCAACGTTTTCGCCGGGGGCGATGCCATGCGGGGGGCTTCCAGCCTGATCAATGCCATTGCCGACGGCCAGAGAGTCGCCGTCCAGATCGTGAAGAAGGCAGGCAAGGAGCACCTGCAGTTCCACTCTCCCGAGGACAATCGGAACCTGGATCTGGGTCAGCTGAAAGTGCTGCAAGCTCGGCGCGATTTCGGGTCGGGGCTGCCCGAGGTGGCACCGGACGAGCGGATCAACTTCGATCTCTTCATGGGGACACTCAACGATGAGGAAGCGAAGGCCGAAGCGGCGCGCTGCCTGCAGTGCGACCTGGTCTGCAACGTGTGCACCACCGTCTGTCCCAACCGCAGCAATGTTCATTACTCCATGGAACCGGTGACCATTCCGGTCCAGCGGGCGGCCCAGGTTGACGGCAAGATCGAGATTGTCCAGGGCGATCCGGTCACCATCGGGCAGCCCTACCAGATCATCAACATTGGCGACTACTGCAACGAATGTGGCAACTGCACCACTTTCTGCCCCACCGCAGGCCAGCCTTTCCGGGACAAACCAAAGTTCCACCTGACGCAGGAGAGCTTCGACAACGCGGATTTCGGTTTCTACTTTGCCGAGCCCGGTGTGATGAAGATCAAGGAAGAATCCGGGTTCTCGGAGCTGAAGGAAAGTGACGGGACCTTCCACTTTACCGGCCGTGGATTCGGCGCCAAGCTGAACGCGGAAACTCTTCAGGTCCAGGAGGTGACCTTTGATGAAGCAGGTGAGCGAAGCGCCGAGCTTCTGCCCGTGGCCGAGTTCATCGTGCTGTACAGGAATGTCCGGAAAATGGCCCCATTTGCCGCATTGAAAATGGAGTCGATCTGAGCAGAGCCGCAGTTTGCTGAAAACTGCACGTTTTTTCCTCAACCCAAACGCTCGTAGGGAAACACCACAGGAGGCTGTTCATGTCCAAGGCACAGACACCCAATCACTTCGAATCGGAGATGGTCTACGGACTGGATGATCGACCCCCACTGGGAGCATCCCTGTTTGCAGGGGCCCAGCATTTCCTGGCGATCATTGTCGGGATCATGACTCCGCCGCTGATCATCGGCAACGCCCTGGGGTACCCCCCGGACACGGTGGCCTACCTGATCAGCATGTCGCTGTTCGTTTCCGGACTGGCCACTTTCGTTCAGTGCAAGCGCATCGGCCCCGTGGGCTCGGGCCTCCTGAGTATCCAGGGCACCAGCTTTGCTTTCCTGGGCACCATCATCGCCATCGGGTTCGACCTCAAGGGCCGGGGCGTGGAGCCCGACGCGGTCCTGGCCACCATCTTCGGTGTGGCCTTCTTCGGCTCGTTCGTGGAAATGATTCTCAGCCGGTTCCTGCCCTATCTGCGGAAGATCATCACGCCGCTGGTCAGCGGTATCGTGGTGACCTTGATCGGTCTGAGCCTGATCAAGGTGGGCATCAGCGATTTCGGCGGCGGCGTCTGGTTGTTGAACAACAAACCGGAACTGTTTGCCAGCGCGACCAACCTCAGCCTGGCCTTCCTGGTTCTGGCGATCATCGTGATCCTGAACCGCAGCAAGAACCAGTACCTGCGCATGGGGGCCATCGTCATCGGTCTGGCCGTGGGTTATGCCGTGGCGGCCTATCTGGGCAAGGTGGACTTTGCCAAGCTGAGCTCGGCGCCCATGCTGGCCATTCCCCAGCCCTTCAAGTTCGGTTTCTGGAAGTTTGACATCGGTGCCTTCATTCCCCTGGCCTTCCTGTACATCATCACCACCGTCGAAACCATCGGTGACCTCACGGCCACTTCGATGATTTCCAAGCAGCCGATCGAGGGTGACAAGTACATGAAGACCATTCAGCGGGGTGTGCTGGCCGATGGCACGAACTCGGCCATGGCGGCCTTCTTCAACTGCTTCCCCGTGACCACCTTCAGCCAGAACAACGGCGTGATCCAGCTGACCGGAGTGGCCAGCCGCTACGTGGGCTTCTACATTGCCGGTTTCCTGGTCCTGTGCGGTGTGGTGCCCTTCGTGGCCACTCTGTTCAGTATCATTCCCAACTCGGTGCTCGGTGGAGCCACCATCTTGATGTTCGGAACGGTGGCGGCCGCCGGCATCAAGATCATCGCCTCCAACACGATCAACCGTCGCGGCATGATGATCATCGCCATCTCCATGGGCCTGGGACTGGGCGTGGCCTTCGTGCCCGAGATCCTCAACCCCTTCCCGGCGGTCATCAAGAGCATCTTCGGGTCCTCGATCACCACCGGTGGGTTGACGGCCATGCTTTGCAATGCCATTCTGCCTCGCAACGAAGAAGCGTTGAAGCCGATTTCCGATGAACCGGATATGGTGGATGCGGCCTAGTCTGCGATATCTCCCGGGGCCCTGTGCGGGGGCCCCGGGAAAACCAGAAGGATGTCGATGAGTACCAACCCGGACTTCGACAAGTTGCGGATCGGTTTCGGACCGGTGGAGCGAAAGATTATCGAGTCCCATCGCGGAATTGTCGATGGGATTGCGCTTTTCATGGGGACCCATTGCGAAGTGGCGCTTCTCAGCCTGGAAGAGCCCGAAAAAGCCCTGGTCATGATCCGAAACGGGCATCACACCAACCGAGAAGTGGGTGCCCCCCTCACAGAAACGGCCGCCGAGCTGTTGCTGAAGTTCCAGCAAACCGGCCGGCAACCTGACTCCTGTTACACCACCACCAGCAGCAAGGGCGCGCCCATGCGCTCAGTTTTCTCGGTGATCACCAACGGTGACCGCCCCATTGGCTTGCTCAACATCAACTTCAACATGAATGTCCCCCTGGCGGATTTCATCTCCACGTTCAGCCTGTTCAGCAGTGGCCAGCAGGAGATCCGGCCCGACACCGACCGCACCTCCACCAGTCCGGTGGACGACCTGGTGCACCAGGCTGTGTCAGAGGTGGTCCAGGATATCAGCAGAGACATTCGCATTCCCAACCACGAGAAGAACAAGTACATCGTGTTTGGCCTGCAGGAGAAGGGCATCTTCGACATCAAGGGCGCCGTGATGATGGTGGCCGATGAGCTGAAGCTGTCCAAGTTCACCATCTACAGCTATATCCGGGAAATGAGGGACAACCCGCCCGGGCCATCCAGTTGATGGGGCGAAAGAGTCACATGAAATTTTCCTATGTCTGTTCCGAGTGCGGGGTCGGGTACGAAATCAGTCCCACCCTCATGGTATGCCCCGGCTGTGCCGCTGCACAGAAGTCCGATGAACCGGTCCGCGGCATCCTCGAAGTGGCCCTGGAGGGAAAGACCACTGCGGACTTCGACGTTCACGACCTGCTTCCCGTTGCGCGATCTTACTTTCCGGCCATCCCCGTGGGGAACACGCCCCTTTGGGAGCCCGAACGCTTGCGCCGAGATCTGGGCTTTCCCGGGTTGCACATCAAGGATGATGGGGTGAACCCGACCTTCTCCTTCAAGGATCGGGCTTCTTACCTGGTCTCGGCATTCGCCCGGAGTTTCGGGATCAATGAAATCGTTCTGGCCTCGACCGGCAATGCCGGGTCATCCATGGCCGGCATTGGCGCTGCGGCCGGTCAAAATATTACTATTTTCCTGCCCGAGACGGCTCCGGAAGCGAAAATTGTCCAGGCTCTTCAGTATGGAGCCACGGTGCACAAGGTGCGTGGGAACTACGACCTGGCCTACGATTTTTCCCTGGAGTATTCCCGCCTCAAGGGGGGGATGAACCGGAACACCGCCTACAACCCCATGACGATTGAGGGAAAGAAGACGGTTTCCCTGGAAGTTTATCAGCAGCTGGGGGAAGCCCCCGACTACGTCTTCGTGTCCACGGGAGATGGTTGCATTCTGGCGGGCGTCCTCAAGGGCTTCCGTGACCTGCACCAGCTGGGACTGATCGGCAAGGTGCCTGAGGTCTATTCCGTTCAGGCCGAGACCAGCGATGCCCTGTTCCGGGCGCAGCGACTGGGCACCTTCGAGAACAGGCCCACCTCAACGGTGGCCGACTCCATCTGTGTGGATGTGCCCCGCAACGGATATCATGCCCTGAAATTGATCGGCGATCTGAAGGGGCGGGTCATCCGGGTTTCCGATCAGCAAATTTTGAATGCCCAGCATGAACTGGCCGCAGGCGCGGGGCTATTCAGTGAGCCGGCCGGGGCGGCGGCCTATGCCGGATTCCTGTCGGTGAAGGAAGACCTGGATCCGGAGGCCAAGGTGGTGGTGCTGGCCACGGGCAATGGGCTCAAGGATGTGGCTTCTGCCCTGAAAGGCGTGGCCGCTCCGCAGGCGGCGATCAGTCGTCTCGAGGAAATCTTGTAATATTGATCCCACCCCATGCCGACCAAAAAGAAAGCCCCCTTGCGGGGGCTTTCCTTTACTCTGTCCAGTGGTCAGGTCAGGCTAGAAAACCCACTTGGCCATGGCCTGGACCAGGTTGTCCTCGGCATCCTTGACGCCGTACTTGTTCTGCCAGTACTGGTATTCGATTCCCACGTAGAAGTTCTGGGGAGCGCCGGCGAAGTTGCTGACGTCCAGCAAAACCTGGGGAACGATGATCAGCTGGGATTCGCTCCCCTCCGAGTCCGCTCCGGAGTAATCGATGAATCCGCCGCATTCGAAACGGGCACTGCCGATGGTGAAGGGGATGTTCCAGCTGGGGCTGATCTGCCAGGTGGCTTCATTGCCTTCACGCACGGCGTCACGCATGAACACGTTGATGGTGAAGAACTTGAAATGGGGGATGTCGAAGTCGAAGCCCAGACCGTACAGGTAGACCCGGTTGTGGTAGCCCACGTTCAACTCGGTGGCCAGGAGGACGTCCTTGACCGGACCGAAAGCGTAGCTCTTCTGGGTCATCTTGCCGAAGCTCAACCGGGGGTGCCACTCACCGTAAATGCTGGTGTCCTTGTCGAAAGGCTGGAAGATGTCGAAGAACAGGAAGCTGTCGCCATACTTCCAGCCGCTGGCATGCTCCAGGGTCATGATGGTGGCGTCTTCGGAACTCGCCAGATCGTATCCCGAACCCTTCAGGAGAGACATGGAGGTGGTGGACCACTGGGCCGCGGTGGCCGTGCCAATTCCGGTCGCCAGGACCAACAGAGCGATCATGAAAATGCGGGTTGATTTTGCCATGAATTTCTCCTCATTCCAGGAAGATGGACTTGGGTGGCGAACCCCTGAATAGTAATACATAATTGCCCGATTTTTCAATTATTTGAAAAGATATCTGCAAAATTTTTTCTCACTTTTTTCTTGATTTCGAACCCGTGGAAAACCGACAAAAAAAATCCTTCAAACACAACTTTTTCCAGAGCCGATCAGGGTTATATTTGTCAGACAATTAACAGCAGCTGAAATCACTTTCGACCCGAGGTACGCCATGTCCCAGGAACTTTTTGCTCAGGTTCGTCAGGAAGCCCTGGCCAAGGGAATCGAGTTCATCGATCTGAAGGCTCTGGATCTCTCCGGCCGACTTCACCACATCTCGTTTCCCATGGACCGATTCACCGAGGATGTCTGTTCGGAGGGAATTGGCTTCGATGGCTCCAGCTACGGCTTCCTCAAGGTCGAGAACAGCGACATGGTGCTGGTGCCTGATCTGGCCACCGCCCGGAACGACCCTTTCCGGAAGCGTCCAACCTTGACCATGTTCGCCGAGGCGCGACTGACGGACGCGGACCGCACGCCCTTTTCCCAGGACGGACGCAACCTGGCGCGCAAGGCTGAACAGGCCCTCAAGGACAGCGGCGTGGCCGACCTGTCCCAGTGGGGGCCGGAATACGAATTCCATATTTTCGATGAAGCGGATTTCATGAACTCGGACAATCGCAGCGCGTTCGGCGTCCGCAGTGGTGAGACCTTCTATCAGAACGCCTACCACGCCTGCAATCCCCACGACAAGTACGACGACTTCCGGGACGAAGTCTGCGCGGTCATGCAGGACTTCGGCATTCCCGTTCGCTACCACCACCACGAAGTGGGGGCTCAGGGCCAGCAGGAAATCGAAGGCTGGTTCGCCGACCTGCTCACCACCGGGGATCACGCCGTTCTGACCAAGTATATCCTCTTCAATCTGGCCGAGCGTCACAACCTGAAGGTGACCTTCATGCCGAAGCCCCTGTTCGGCAACGCCGGCAGCGGCTGGCATCTGCACCAGTTCCTGACCAAGAACGGGAAGAACGTCTTCAACGACGACAAGGGGTATGCCAACCTCTCCGAAACGGCCATGCACTACATCGGGGGCATATTGACCCACGCCGATGCCTTGTGCGCCCTCACGAATCCCAGCACCAACAGCTTCAAGCGGCTGGTCCCGGGTTTCGAGGCTCCCACCGTGCGGACCTTCGGGCGCAGCAACCGGGGGGCGGCCATCCGCATCCCCAGTTACGTGACCGATCCCGAGTTTCGCCGCATGGAATACCGTCCCCCCGATTTCACGGCCAACCCCTACCTGTGCTGTGCGTCCATTTTGATGGCCGGCCTGGACGGGGTGCTGAACAAGATCGATCCCATCAAGGCGGGTTTTGCGCCCGAGGATGCGCCCAGTGACACGGCCCGGGCCGAGGACTTTCTGCCCCGCAGCCTGGATGATTCACTGGATGCCCTGGAAAACGACCACGCCTTCCTCCTGCGCGGTGAGGTTTTCCCCGAGTCCTTGATCCAGCGCTGGCTGGAGATCAAGCGCGCCGAGATCAGCGCCATCAACACACGTCCGCACCCCTACGAGTTCACCATGTACTTCGATTTTTAGCCGGGAGATTGGGCATGGTGAAATGTGAGATTCAGAGCCGGGGCCGGACGGACTTCGTGGACATCACCCGGGATGTGGCCGAGGCCGTCCGGAAGCTGGGCGTCGAGCACGGGGCCGTCCTGGTTTTCAATCCTCACACCACCGCGGCGGTGACCATCAACGAGGGGGCCGACCCCGATGTGGTGACGGACATGACCCGGGCTCTGGACAGGTTGATTCCCTGGGAAGACGGCTACGATCACGCCGAGGGCAACGCCGCGGCGCACATCAAGGCCAGCCTGTTCGGTAGCTCGGTGATGGTGATGGTGGAGAACCACCAGCTACAGCTGGGCACCTGGCAGAAGATTTATTTCTGTTGCTTCGACGGACCCAGGCACCGGCAGTTCTGGGTCCAGGCGGTCTGAAACGACCGCCTGCTCAATCAGAAGGCAAAGTTGGCATTCAAGGCGGCGAAGGTGCGTGCGTAACCGCTGTCCTGGTTCAAGGCGCTCTTGGAGTAGCCGCCTTGGAAGACCAGGGCCGCGCCCGTCCCGTATCGCCAGCCCAGCCGCAGCGAGCCTCCGCCCACGGTGCGGGCCTCTGTGCCCGCCTCTTTTTCCTGTCCCAGCGAACCATCGATCTGGAAAGTCCACCGGCGGCCGCGGGTGCCCAGGATGGCCACCAGGCTGCCGTTGCGCACCCAGTCGGGGGCCCAGTAGCCGCCGGGGTAGGCATCGGTGAAGTCCATGTAGGTCAGGTCCGGGCCCACCTGCAAGGTCCACCGGCCTTCACGCTTCCAGCGTAGATGCGCCTTGCCCCGCTTCTTGGTGTTACCGTCGCTGTAATCGGCCAGATTGCCGGCCAGGCCCACGTTCCAGTGCCGGGCAAAGCGCCAGTCCACGGAGGCGTTGGCCTGCTCGTAGTGCAGTTCGTGATGCAAGGCCTGCCAGGTTTCCACCGCCTGGGAATTGGCTCCGAAATCCACCCGCCAGCGCGCGGCCGGCAGCCAGGTCAGCCACACGTCGCCGCCGGGCTGAGTCCATTCCAGCCGATCGTCCATTTCTGGCAAGGGCTCCTCACCCCGGAAAAAATCCACCCAGCCGTAGGCATGAAAAGCCCAGCGATGGGACAGGTTGCCCACCAGGCCGGCCTTCAATCGGGGGGCGTTGATGTCCAGCAATCCCTTCTGGCGAAAGGCGGCATATCCCGGCTGGAACAGGGCCAGCTTGTTGCCCAGCACCGTGAAAGCGGCGTGCCCGGATACCCGGTACACGTCCCAGTCGTCCGAGTCCAGGCTCACCTTGGCCTCGAAGCCCAGCGGCGTGGTGTAGCTGTCCAGATAGGTCAGCAAGAAGCTGTGCGCCTGTTGCCGAGCCGCGCTGTCGGCGGGAAACTCGTCCTCGACCTGGCGCAGCACCTGGAAGCCCTCGTTCAGCTGGTTGTTCCAGATCAGCGAACGCCCCCAGCCTACCCGGGACCCTCCGTCGTTGGGGTCGGCGGTGGCCAGCTCCTGATACAAGGCCACGGCCTCGGGCTGCCTGCCGCTCCAGCTGTAAGCCAGTGCCAGGCCGCGCTTCACGTCGAGGTTTTCCTTCTCCGGGTGCCGGGCCAGGTGGCGGTGAAAATAGAAGATGGCCTTGTCGGCGTCCTCGCGCCACAGCTTCTGATAGGCGATTTCCTTGGCCACCACCGGCACCAGCCGGGCGTCATTGGCCAGGGCTTCAAGGTAGTCGCTCACGGCATCGTGGTGCTTGTCCTGCGCGGCGGCATCCCGAGCTGCGGATACCCTTTGCCAGGCCGCTTCGGTGTCGATGAGGGTGGAATCCGGCATGGCCGGATGAGTGGCCGGATGAGTGGCCGGTTGAGCTACCGCAGGGGTAGCCTCCCCGGCCAGGATCATCAGGAGCACCGCCCCGGAGAAAACGAAACTGCGCATGATTACTCCCTGACCGGTTTCCAAAGCGTGTACTTGCGCTTCTGCCGATTGACGCCCCAGCCCACCGGCGTGGTGGTGACGGTGATGATGGCCATGAGGATCCAGTAAACCAGTGGATAGAAAACCGCGACCACGAAGAATCGCATGAGGTCTCGGTCGTATTGCCGGTCCAGCAGAACCCCGGTCAACAGCTGGCCCAGGCAGACGGTGGCGATGAGCATACCCCAGAAGTTGGGAATTGGGGAGGCCCCGATGGGCGGGTAGCCCACCGACCAGCTGGCGATCCAGACCAGCGTGAGCAGGATGTAGCTGTAGGCCCACAGCACCGAAAGATTGGCCTCGACCAGCACCGGCCAGAAGCGGCGATGCTTGTACTGCATCAGCTCGCGGAAATGCCGGGTCAGCACCTGGCTGAGCCCCAGGGCCCACCGGCGGCGCTGACGCCACAGTCCCATCAAGCTCTGGGGCACCCGCATCCACATCACGGCGCGCGATTCGTACCGCACGTCCCAGTGGCGCAGCTGCAAGCGCCAGGTCAGATCGATGTCCTCGGTGGCCATGTCCGGGCTGTACAGGCCCACATCGAACAGGGCCGAACGCCGGAAAATTCCCACGACCCCGCTCATGGTCATGATGCGGCCCCAGACCCTCTGGGCTCGACGCATGAGGGAAATGATGGAAGCAAACTCGATGGCCTGCAGCTTGGCCAGGAAGCTGGTCCGGTTGACCACCCGCGGGTTGCCGGTCACCGCGGCGCAGCGGGGGAACTTGAAGTGGGGGACCAGGTTGTCCAGGATGTCGGGGGCGGGAACCGCATCGGCGTCCTGCACCAGGATCAGTTCGCCGCGACTGATCGGAATGGCGTCGTTCAGGGCCATGGCCTTGCCCTCGTTGATCTTCTTGCGGACCAGACGCAGGCGGGGATCGGTCAGGAACGGGGTGATCTGTTCGAGGGTGCCGTCGGTGGAACAGTCGTCGATGACCACGACCTCGAAATCGGGGTATTCCACAGCCAGCACACCTTCGAGAGTGCGGGCGATGTTGGCTTCCTCGTTGAAGGCGGGAATGATGAAGGAAACCAGGGGTTTGGCATCGATCTGGTAAAAGGAGTCGAAGGCCCCCGGTTTGCCCCCCTCACGATTGCGGTAGAAGATCAGGGACGTGAAGATCCAGACCACGCTGGTGACCAGCGGATACCAGGCAAAATAAACCAGGATGGCGGTGTAAACCGGAGATTGCTGGAGCTCCACGATGGTGTTGTACAGATCCATCAGCGCACCTCCCCGGTGGCCACGGCGTAGACCTTGCGGCCAGGGATCCGGTCATCGGTCCCCTTGCCGTCTTCCTCGTCCACGACTTCTATATCGATGACCTGGGCGGCTTTCAACTGCCGGACTTCGGGCCGATCGAGGGGACGGCCCAGGTAGTCAAAATCGAAGGTTTCCGGGACGGTGGACGGTGGAGTGGTCCGGCGGTTGCGTCGGGCCAGCTTGCGGTTGTGGGCCACCCAGAGGAGGGTCAGCACCAGACCCACCACCACGATGACGGACAGGATGATCAGGGCCTCCAGGGAGGATCGGTTGATCTGGCTCTTGCTGACCAGGTACCAGTAGTACCCGAAGAGGCACCAGACCAGCAGGGAGGCGATGACGTGAATGGCGTTACGCACTTGACCACCTGTCCTTGACGACGCCCGTCCCGCAGGAGGGCTCGGGTTGACCCACCCGGTGTGGCGGATTACAATTCCTGCCCAGCAGACACGACCAGAGGAGGGGAAGTCACATCCCCGGTGCCCTGGATCCGTGTAACTGATTGTCCTTGATCTTTTTCGGCCGGGTCTTTCCCGGTTGAAGCTTTTTTCTGCGCAAGCGACTGGAGCCGTTTTGAAAGCCAATGAAATCCGCGCCCGCTTCCTCGAGTTCTTTGCTCAGCACGGCCACGAAGTGGTGCCCTCATCGACCCTGGTGCCCCAGGACGATCCCACCCTGCTGTTCACCAACGCGGGCATGAACCAGTTCAAGGGCGTTTTCCTGGGCCTGGAGCATCGCGACTACAAGCGGGCGGCTTCGGTTCAGAAATGTATGCGCGTTTCGGGAAAGCACAACGACCTTGAGGAAGTGGGCAAGGACGCCCGGCACCACACCTTCTTCGAAATGCTCGGAAACTGGTCTTTCGGGGACTATTACAAGCGGGAATCGATTTTGTGGGGATGGGAACTCCTGGTTGACGTATTCGGCCTGGACCAGGACCGTTTGTGGGTTTCGGTTTACAAGGACGACGACGAAAGCTTCGGAATCTGGGAAAACGAGGTCAAGGTCCCGGCCGCCAGGATTGTTCGTCTGGGCGATCTGGAGCAGGGCGATGAGGAGAATTTCTGGTCCATGGCCGACACCGGCCCTTGCGGCCCCTGCACCGAGATCCATTACGACCAGGGCGAGGCCATGAAGTGTGATCACCCCGCCGGCTGTGCGGTGGGTGTGTGCGATTGCGACCGGTGGCTGGAACTGTGGAACCATGTCTTCATGGAATTCGACCGCCAGGAGGACGGCACCCTCAACCCCTTGCCCATGAAGAGCGTGGACACCGGGCTGGGCTTTGAGCGCCTGGTGGCGGTCATGCAGGGCAAGCTGAGCAACTACGAATCGGACCTGTTCGTCCCGCTGGTGCAGAAGGCGGCCGCACTTTCGGGCCGGCCCATCGAGGGCGAAAACAAGATCAGCATGCAGGTCATCGCCGATCATGCCCGGGCTTGTGTGTTCACCGTGGCCGATGGCGCCATTCCCGCCAACGACGGCCGCGGCTATGTGGTGCGCCGGATCTTGCGCCGGGCGGCTCGTCACGGTCACCTGCTGGGGATGGAGGAGCCCTTCCTGTGGAAGGTGGCCGAGGTGGTCATCGACGGAATGGGGGAGGCTTACCCCGAGATCACCGAGCGTCGGCAACGGGTGCTCGATGTGATCCGGCAGGAAGAGGAGCGCTTTGGCCGGACGCTGACCGCCGGCCTGCAGGTCTACGCCGACTTCAAGACCGCTATGCAAGGGGAAGGCCGCACCCAGCTGTCAGGAGACGAGGCCTTCAAGCTGCACGACACCTTTGGCTTCCCTGTGGATCTGACCGCGGTGGTGGCCGAGGAGGATGGCCTGACGGTGGACCATGAAGGCTTCAAGGCCTGCATGGAAAGGCAGCGGGTGCAGAGCCGCAAGGAAAACAAGTTCATGGCGGGCATTCAGCCCTGGCAGACGGTCGAAGATGGCGGGAGCGCAGCGGGCTTGAAGACCACCTTCATCGGCTATGACCAGCTGACGGCCGAGAGCCAGGTTGTGGCGGTGCGCGCCGCCGGTCAGGATGATCAAGGGCGGGAGATCAGCCATGTCCTGATCAACCCCACGCCTTTTTACGCGGAAAGTGGCGGCCAGGTGGGGGACCAGGGCGTGCTGGTATTGCCCGGCCAGGCGGGGTCTCTGACCATTCTGGATACCCTGGGTGCCGAGGAGGGGAACGCCTGCGTGGTGACCGGAGCCGCGGACGATCTTCTCGAGAAGTTCAGGTCCGATGCGCGCGTGCAGGCCATCGTCGATTCGGGTCATCGGATGGGGGTCATGCGGCACCACACCGCCACCCACTTGCTGCACGCCGCCTTGCGCAATGTGCTGGGCAGCCACGTGGAACAGGCCGGCTCGGTGGTGGAGCCCCGTCGGTTGCGCTTCGATTTCCGCCACGACAAGGCCGTGACCGAACAGGAACTCGCCCTGGTGGAAGCCCAGGTCAACGCGGCCATTCTCACCAATCGCGAGGTGATGCGGCACGATGCCGTGGCCATCGACGAGGCCAAGGCCCGCGGGGCCATGGCCCTGTTCGGCGAGAAGTACGGTGACCAGGTGCGCGTCATCGAAATCCCGGCCGGGCTGCAGCTGACCACCGCCGATCAGGAGCAGGACGGTCCTGTGTTCAGCATCGAACTGTGTGGTGGTACCCACTGTCTGAGGACCGGGGACATCGGCCCG
This sequence comes from Candidatus Krumholzibacteriia bacterium, assembly GCA_036351155.1. Lineage (GTDB taxonomy): Bacteria > Krumholzibacteriota > Krumholzibacteriia > LZORAL124-64-63 > LZORAL124-64-63 > LZORAL124-64-63. Next base: position 25,947 of record JAZBOO010000113.1, read on the forward strand.
TTCCGGATCATCAGCGAGGGCAGCGTGGCCGCCGGCGTGCGCCGTATCGAGGCGGTGGCCGGCACCGTGGCCCAGGAACTGCTCAATGACGACCGGGCCCAGCTGGCCGCCCTGGCCGGGAAGTTCCGGCGGGATGGAGGAAGCCTGGCCGATCAGACGGCGGCCCTGCTGGCCGAACGCGACCAGTTGCGCAAGGAGCTGGCCAGGCTGCAGCAAGACTCGGCCCGCGCGGGGCTGGAAGACACCTTGAACCAGCCCAAAGAGGTGGCCGGTTTGAAGGTCATCAGCGCCCGGGTTCAGGCCGAGGACAAGAACGCTTTCATGCAACTGGGCGATCATGTGCGCGACCGGCTGGGCAAGCAAGGCGTGGTGGTGCTGGCGGCCGAGATCGACGGCAAGGCCTCTCTGCTGGTGACGGTCACCGGAGATCTGAGCGACAGCAAGAAATTGCACGCGGGGAACCTGGTCAAGGCCATGGCGGCGGCCGGCGGCGGTCGTGGGGGCGGACGGCCCAACATGGCCCAGGCGGGCATGCCGGACAGCGCCGCCCTGGACCAGGCGCTGGCGGCGGCCGAGGCGATCATCGCCAAACAGATGGTTTAACCCGGACGTCAGTCCTCTGTACGGAAATTCAGGATATCACCCGCGCCCTTGCGGGTGATGTCCGGAACCCGGGCATCGGCCGAGGGATACCCGGTGACCAGGAGCAGGAAAGGCTTCTCGCTGACGGGACGCTGCAGAATCCGGTTGAGAAACTGCATGGGACTGGGGGTGTGGGTCAACGAGGCCAGCCCGACGTTGTGCAGCGCGGCGATCAGGAACCCCGCCGCCAATCCCACCGACTCCTTGGTGTAGTAGTGCTGCACCTTGTTACCCTGCTCATCCAGATGGTAGCGCTGCTCGAAGATGGCGATCAGCCAGGGGGCGGTTTCCAGGAAGGGCTTTTCGGCATCGGTTCCGAGGGGGGCCAGGGCCTGTAGCCAGGCGTCACTGGCCCGCCCGGCGTAGAACTCCCGTTCCTCTTCCTCGGCGGCCTGGCGGATCTCCCGCTTGATCTCCGCCGCTCCCACGATTTCGAAATGCCAGGGCTGCATGTTGGCTCCGCTGGGGGCCGTGGCCGCCGTGCGCACGCATTCCTCGATGATGGCCCGGGGCACAGGGCGATCGGAAAAATCCCGCACCGTCCGGCGCGAGGCCATGAGCTGGCGCCAAGCCTGCGCCCTCTCCAGCATCTGGCTCTCGGTGAATTCCGGGAAACCCGTCAGGGGGTGGTGTTCCTTGCTGCTCATGAAATCCCTCTCACGGAGCCAGCAACTGGCTGGCAATTTCCTCACGCTTGTCCTGACCGCACAGGGCCTCGACCAGAGCCAGCGAGAAGGCCATGGCCGTGCCCGGTCCCCGGCTGGTGATCAGGTTGCCCATGGAGACCACCTTCTCGGCACTGCGGCTGGAGGCCGGCAACTGGTCCATGAGCCCGGGATAGCAGGTGGCCCGGCGGTCGCGGATCAGATCATGGTGTTGCAGGACCACGGCGGGGCTGGCGCAGATGGCCGCCACAATTCGCTGGTTGCGGTCCTGCTCCCACAGCATCTCACCGAGCAAGGCGCTGTCCCGCAGGTGCTCGGCGCCGGGCAAACCTCCGGGTAGAACAATGGCGTCATAAGTGCGTCCGGCACAGGCGGACAGCAACTCATCGGCCACCAGTTTCACGCCGCGTGAAGCTGTGATTTCCAGGGATTCGGTTCCTCCGGGACTCGGCACCGAGGCCACGGTCACCTGGACCTCGGCCCGGCGCAGGATGTCAATGATGCTGACGGCCTCGAGCTCTTCGCAATCCGGGGCGATGGGCACCAGTGCGGTGGGATTCACGGCGGTCCTTTCGGTAGGGTTCTGTTCCAGTCAACTCTACAATCAAAGATCAAATGAGAAATTCGCCCCGAAGGTGGCGAAGTGTTCCAGGTGGTCCTCGTATTCGCTCTCGTAGACGTTGAAATGATTACGGATTTCGAACTTCACATCTTGGCGCCCTGCTGTGCGATACCTCACACCGCCACCCAGAGAAATCCCCAGGTATTCACCACCCCCGATGTAGTACCCGGTCCCCAGCACCAGGTAGGGCGCCCAGCCGGCTTTTTGGCTCTGGAAAAGGGTGACCAGCCCCAGGGTCAACACCGACGACACCGAGGTGTAGCTATAATAGCTGGTTTCCCGGCGCCGGATGACCCCATCAAGATCATAATACCCGATCTCGGGCCCGAAATCGAACCGCGCGCCCAGCGGCCTTTGCAGCCTGATGTTTCCGTAGAGCGCCGTTTTGTGGTAGTCAACGTCTGTTTCCTCTGCCGAAGCTACCCCGAACCCCAGCCCCATGCGGGTGGTGTCCAGTGCTTCTTCGCCCGGGAGAGGCAAGGCCTCGGGAGCCTCGTAATCGGTGGACCAGACATCACTCAAGGCCCCAATCCCCGACCCCACGATACCCACGCCCAGGCCCCCGGCCAGCGTGCCGGCCATGGTGAAGCCGGCGATGGCCCCGATGTTGCCGCCCTCACCGTCGATGCTGTCCAGGGCAATACCCCAGAGCAAGCTGAGGCCACCCCCCAGCATGGCTCCGGTGGTGAAACCGGTCTTGAAGCCGCGTCCCGCGCCGGAGCTGCGATGACGGATGCGGAGCACATCCTCCAGAGGGAGCCGCCAGGCGGTGAGCTGGACCGCACTGTCGGGCGTTGGGCGCACCAGAAGATGACCGGCGGCAACCCCGGCCAGATGACCGACGTAGCGACTGCCGCCACGCATGGTGACATCAAGCAGGGTGTCGGGAGCCAGGTTGTCCAGGGAAGAGATGAGCAGGGGATCGGCCGATGTCTCCGCCGAGGCAGGGACCGAAACCAGCAGGAGAAGAAGTAAACAGCACGCACCTGGTCTCATGAGAACTCCAGGCCCGGAAGAGACCGGGCGGGGCGGGGCAGCCAGGGGAAGACAGAAGTTTACCCCGCGGCCTGGGTGTTGTCCCCAAAAAAAGGGGCGGCCCGGGTGGACCGCCCCTCATCATCATCATGCCGCAGGTCAGGGAGTGACGCTCCCGTCGGTCACCTGCTCGGCTTCGGCAAACGGATCGATCACCGGTTCACCCAGGAACTCTTCCTGGAGGTAACGGTGCATCTTGCGGTCGGGATCATCCTTTTCCAGGGGCAGCAAGTACTGGAACTTGTGCGCGCTGTCCTGGGCCAGAATGGAATGACACAGGGTGCAATCGTAATTGATGGCCACGCCCGCCTCATCGACCATGTCCTTGTTGTGGCAACGGAAGCAGCCGCCTTCGCCCCGGTGACCGAGGTGCGATGGATAGGCATTCCAGCCCACATTCATGAACGGGAAGATGTTGCGATCGTAGATGGCCCGCAACGTGGTCACCATCTGATCGGCGGCCGAACCGGTGGCCAGGTCGGCTCGGTCCATGTCCCGCAGGTAGTACCCGCGCACGGCCCGGTCAATGCCATCCCACGCCGCCTCCTTGTCCACATAGTGTCCGGTCAGGGCACTCAGGGCCACACGCCGGGCATAAGGCAGACTGCGGTCAATCAGGCCCTGATCGATGGCCAGGTCCACGGCCTCTTCCGGATCCTGGTAGATATGCGTGGCCCGGTTATGGCAGTCCACACAATCCATGGATCGAGATTCGGCTTCCTCGGCAGTCACGGGATGTTCCAGGGTGGCCTTGTCCAGCGCACGGTTGGTGAAGCGGTGGAAGGTGTCGCCGCGGCGCACCTCGACCCACTCCATGGCCATGCGTTTTTCGTCGGCCGCCTGGTAACGGACCTCGTTCTGTTCACCCACATGCCAGTGGATGGTGCCGGTCTGGCTCTCGCTGCCGACCTTCAGCGACAAGGTCGAATAGGCGGGAGTGGACTCCTCGTCCATACCGAACTTGGCGTAAGTCTTGACGCGATTGCCGAAGACCTTGGCCGGCCAGTGACACTTTTCGCAGGTTTCCCGGGCCGGACGCAGCTGATGCACCGGCGTGGGCACCGGACGCTCATACAGCTCGAAGGTGGCCGAAACCACCTGCCACAAGCCGTTGAGCTTGGCATTCAGCAGTGCCTCAGCTCCCTCACCCACGTGGCAGTCCACACAGCGGACGTGGGCATGGGGAGAGTTCTGGTAGGCCGTCCACTCCGGTTCCATGATCTGGTGGCAGGCTGTTCCACAGAACTTGGGAGAGTCCATGAAGTGGACCATCCGGGCGCCGCCGATGCCCAGAAACAGGAGGTTGACCACAGTCAACAGTGCAAAGGTGCCGACCAGGGAAGAGCCGAGCCGCTTGGCTCGGGTCATGTCGTCGGGGAATCTCTGGGTCAGCAATTCCTCGGTCGTGCGTCCCGTGGCTCGGCGGTATTGCCACCAGCCGATGGGGACCAGGATCAAGCCCAGGATGAACAGGGCCGGCAAGGCCATGTACGTGATGAGCCCGATGTAGGAATTGGTCAGGATTCCCGCAATCCGCAGCAGCTCGAAAAACACGAACAGCAGGAAGGCGGAGGTCGTCAATGCGACCCCCACCGTCCCGGTCCAGTTGGTCGAGATTCCACGGATAAAGAGCTGGAATCGCTTCATCAGTCAGCCCCTTTATTTGCTGCCAACCTGGTACATGTCCTTGTACATCTTGGCCATTTCACCGGACTTGATATCCGCCTTGATGTCGGCCGTCGGGCGGTTCAGCCACGTGTGGTACGGGTCGGCCAGGACCTCGTCGATCATCTTGTCGACGTCCGGGTCATTCAGCTTCCGCAGCTCGGGGATGTACTTGAAGTAGAAGTGCTGGGCCACCTCGTAGATACCGTGCCACCAGGTGTAGTCCGGGCCCATCATGGCCGCGCCGTGGCGGGCACGACGGCCTTCGTGGTGCCAGATCTCCCACCAGATCCACTCGTACTTGTTGGAGAAGTTGGCCTGGTTGTCGCCCAGCTTCTTTTCCTTGGCCTTCTTGTACAGGGCCAGGCCGGGCTTGGCGAATTTTTCGTTGTACAGGTTCACGATGCCGTCCAGCTGGGCGTAGTGACCATCCACGAAGCCCGCGCCGTGGCAATTGACGCACACGTCCTTCATGTTGTTGCGCTTCACTTCCCAGTTGTCCTTGGTCACCGACACGGGCGGACGCAGGGTCCAGCTGATGCGCTGACCCACGTCGTGGGTGATCTTCTGGTTGGGCGTGGCGCTCATGTGGCAGGTGGCGCAGGTGGGGGCCTCGAAATAGTCCACGCCCACGACCCAGCGGTCGCTGCTCAGGTTCATCTCGTCCACGTTGGTGAAGTAGGCATTGCCGTGCTTGCTCTCCTCGTAGACTTCCTTCTGGGGATGGTCGGGGCCGAGGTGGCACTTGCCGCAGCTCTCGGGCTGCCGGGCCTGCTTCACGCTGAATGCGTGGCGCGTGTGGCAGGAGGTGCAAGAGCCCTTGCTGCCGTCGGGGTTCAAGCGGCCAATACCACTGTTCGGCCAGCTCAGGCGGTGCAGCTTGTTGGGGCTGTCCGGGTCGATCTTGACCTTGTTGCCGTGGCAGCTCTCGCAACCGGCAATGGCCACCGGGCCCCGCCAGCCGCGTGGGCCAGATAGGCGTCGGCCGATTCCAGGATCTCACCGGCATGCGCATGGTAGCTGGCGGTCACTTCGGCGGTTTCTTTTTCGTGACAGGTGCCGCAATCCTTTGGTGTCACGAGGGTGGCAATCAGTGCGCCTTCGTGCATGTAGGCATCGGCTTCACCCTTGCTTGCCTTGTGGCAATCGAGGCAGGTCACGTTGTGCTTGGCGTGCTCACTTTTGTACCACTGGTTGTACAAACCCAGCGATTTTTCTTTGTGGCAGGTCATGCACTTGCCGGCCACGCTGTCGTCAGCGGCGAAAGCGACTCCTCCGCAGAGGATGGCCAAAGCGGCGGCAACAAAGAGGATTCTTTTCATTGTCGGGCTCCTTGTCCGTGGAAACAGGACCAAATCAGGACCAGTTGAAAGGGAACGATGGAGCTATTGTCGGGAGGTAACCCCCGGGGGTCAAAGGATATTGTGACAGATCCATGACAGGTTGCGGAATATCGCATATGTTTATTTTGCAGTTGGTTACTTTTTTGGATGAGAATGTCTTGTATTCTGGGGGCGACCCGGTGGGTAAGGCACCAAGGTGGACCTCTAAGTCCATTTTTAAGAAGGGAATAGGATAAGTGGATCTTTTTGTCCAGAAAGCTGAGAAAGAGGAACCATTCTCAACTCATGTGGGCAAAATTCAAAAATGAAACGGGACCATGCTTAATAAAAAACAGGGGGCTGGTGTGTGTCGTGGGGAGTTCTCCTTTCCCGGAGAGTTGACACCCGCCTTGGCGTCCCTGACCGGCCGGGCCCAGATCAATACCTCGCTGGTCAACGGGAGGCCGGAGACTTAAACTCATGCCATGACTATCCGGAATGACATCGAGCACCATTTCTTCCAGTTTCTGGTGAATTCCCTGCGGCATCTTCCAGTTACCCTGGCCGGTGACCTCATGGAGACCACAGGGCTGCTGGTCGGACGGGGGCTGGGGATTCGTCGGACCACTGTCCTGGACAACCTGGCCCGGGTTTTTCCGCACTGGGAGAGTGGCCGCCGTGAAAATCTGGCCGACCAGGTTTACCGGCATCTGGGATTGACCATAGCCGAGACGTTTGCGACGGTCCCCGGAGCTGAGCTGCCGGCCCCCGTGGCCGAGCCCTGCTGGGATCACCTGGACGACGCCCTGTCCCTGGGTCGCGGGGTCATCGTGGCCACCGGGCATATTGGAAACTTCGAACTGGGTGGGGCCGTGCTGGCCGGTCACTGTCGCCTGCTTGACGTGGTCAAACCCCAGCGCAATCCTCATTTTGATCGTGAGTTGAATCACCGCCGGGCACGTCAAGGCATAGCCACGGTGATCGGCGATCAGAGTGGCCCTGCGGTGGTCCGCCATCTCAGAGGAGGAGGAGTGGTTTCCCTGCTCCTGGATCAGGATGCGGGACGGGCGGGCGAAATCGTCAACTGGC